>CBDDRG010000139.1:0-8031 GCA_965232975.1 uncultured bacterium | reverse complement strand
GTTGAAAGGTGTTTTTCAACGGCCTGTTAGCGGCGAATGCCGATTTTGCGCCCGATATTGGCCGCTGGCGCCAGCTCGGCCTGACTTTGCGCCAATGCGGCAATGTGCGCCTGCACCTCAGCGGGAAAGGTCGCGGCACGGCGCTGCTTGAGATCGACGCAGAGCACCATCTGCTCCTCGGTGGCGGCGAGATAGCCGGCGGCGCCGGTGACGTGCATTTCAAAGTACAGGTGCAGGCGTTTGTGGTCGTGGTCGACCAGTTGCACGCGCACCTCCACCTCCTGGCCCAGGGACACCTCGTGGTCATAGGTGACGTGGTTTTCGAGGGCCATCCAGGAGATGCCGGTAGCGCGGGTCACGTCCTCGCCCAAACCGATCGACTGCGCCAGGGCTTCGCCGGCCAGATCAAAAATCCAGACATAGAAGGCGACGTTCATGTGGTTGTTGTAGTCGAGCCACTCGGGCTTGACGGCGGTGGTGTAGATAACCGGGGGCAGGGCTTTCACAGGAACCTTCCGTGATGTCGATGATTGCGGCGACAACTGATTTGAGCTGACTGCTAATTTGGGTGGACCGGGGGCAGGCGCTCTTGCAGCCACAGCGCGATGGCTGTTATCTGCTGCGGGCACACGGCGTGCGCCATCGCATAGGTTTGGTACACCGGCGCCAGGCCGAGCTTGCCGAGGGCGGCGACGGTGTGGCGGCCCATGGCCTCCGGCACCATGGGATCCTGACTGCCGTGCTGCACCAGAATCGGCAGGTGCCGGTTGGCGGCTGTCACCGCCGCCGTTTGATGCGTCGCGAAGTAGCTCGACATCACCAGCAAACCGGCCAGCGGCTTGGCGTAGCTGAGCGCGGTTTGCAGGGCCACCGCGCCGCCCTGCGAAAAGCCCGCCAACACGATGCGCCGCGAGTCGATGCCGCGCTCGAGTTCGCGCTCGATCAGCGCAGTGACGGCGGCAGTCGAGGCCAGCAGTTCGCCCTGATCGCGGCGATGTTCGAAATCGAGGGAGCGGATGTCGTACCAGGCGGGCATGATCATGCCACCATTGATGGTGACCGCAATCTGGGGCGCGTGGGGAAACACAAAGCGCACCGCAAGCGCTGCCGGCAGCCGCAGTTCGGGCACGATGGGCGCAAAGTCATGGCCATCGGCGCCCAGGCCATGCAGCCAGATCACGGCGGCGTCCGCGGGCCGGCGCGGCTCGATTTCGACGCAGGGCAGCAGGCTCACGGCGCCACCGCGTTGAGACTGGCGCCGCGGGTGATATCGGCGAAGCTGTCGAGCACGCGCAGAGTCAGGCCCCAGATGACGTGATCCTTGAACTTGATGCCCGGGAACAGTGTCGGTGCGCCCGCGACAGAGTATTCCAGCTCGGTGGCGGCGGCGGCGTCGAACAGATGGCGAAGCGGCACCCAGAATACCGCAGCGACTTCATGGCGCTGGCGCGCCCGTGCCGCGGCCTTGTCGCTGTCGCCGACGTAGTATACGAATGGCGACAGCGTGAGGCTGGCCTCGGGTCGTTCCACCGGGCGCACCGGCAGCGGCCCGAGGCGATGGGCGGGCGCCAGTGGCAGACCTATTTCCTCCCAGGTTTCGCGCTCGGCGACGGCGTGGGCATCGCTGTCGCCCAGGCCAGCGCGGCCGCCGGGAAAGGCCACCTGTCCGGACCAGGGATCGCCGGCGCGCTCGGCGCGGAGAATAAAGCAGACTTCCAGCCCGTTATCGCCATCGGCCAGGATCATCGCCACCGCTGCCTGGTGGGGTGCGGGCGCGAATTCCGCCGGCTCGTGACGCTGGCGTTCCAGCGCGGCGCGGATCTGGTCGATGGTCATCATCGCGCAAGCATCGCCGCTGCGGCCGCGGCCGTCAACACGGCTGTAGGCCAGTCTTGCTCTTTATCCTTATAAGCATAAGCGGGAGAGGATACGAGCGGATACCTGAACGCAGGCGGGCTCCGCCGTGGCGCGGTTGCGCGTCAATGGCCGGAAATCGGCTCCACGATCAGCACCACCGCAGTCGTGGTTCCGTCATTCACGATGGCCAGTGGGCGTCGACGAGCGGGTGCCAACACCGCGGATTCTGCCGCCAGCGAATGCTCGCCACAGCGAACCTGCCCGACTACCGTCATTACCAGCGCATATTTGCCGGAACACCCCATCTGCCAACGGCGAGCGCCGCACAACGACAGTCGCCGAACCTGGAAATCGGTAAAGGACACGATCAAATCGAGCCGCCAGCCATCGCCAGACTCCAATTCCTCAAAATCGTCATTGACCGGGGTATCGAGGGCCATGACCTCGATCGCTGCGGCGGTATCCCAATGATCCTGCGTCAGCACTTTTTGTGCGAACGACAGAATTTTGCGCTCGTACACCGGCGTCTGGAATTCCACCGTGCGCACGCCGTGCTGGAGTGCGTGTGGCGTCAGGCGGGGGACCTTGACGACATCGCCGACGCGCAGCGGGCGCAGGGCGGTAAAGCGGTTCATGTCCGCGCGCAGCTGTTGCTCTTGCGCCACCAGTTCACTCGGCAGTGATTGCTGCCATTGACGAAGGGTATCGGCAGCGATCGGTTCGGTGAGCGATTGGCGCGCGGCGATGCGCTTGCCGTCAATAAGGTGATCCAGGCTTCTGCGCACGCGTTCATAAGCCGCCACTGCAGCGAGATAGGCGCGCTTGAAATCGTCATCGGTTCGATAGCGGGCGCGTAGTTCCGCATCAAAGCCAAATCTGATCGCGCCGACGCCATCGGGCCAGGCGTTACGATCCAACTCGACAACGATATAAACCTCCTGTTTTTTTTCGTGCAACTCGAAATAGAGGTCGCCATAGGCGGCATCCGGCAGCGGATCGAGAATTTTCAGCAAATTGATTTGCGCGCCTGAACCGGCCAGCAATCGCTGCGGTGCGAGGGACAGCAGCCAGGGCAACGGGGCAGTGTGGATGCCATCAGACACTTGTGATTGCCCGCGCGCCTCCATGCCGGTGTACCAGATTTCCTGCCCCCAAGGTTTCCCGATGCGAATGGGGGCAAGCGCGATGGGTTCCGCCAGATTGAAAAATGGCGCGCCCACCGCTGCTGCGAGCGAGGCCAAAGTCGCCATCGAAAGAGTGTGCGTCGCCGCCCAACTTTGCGCGCATCGGACGTTATCGGTGACCAAGCCGAACGCGTTTTCGGCGTCAACCGCCACGAATGCCGCTACCAGCTCTTGCGTCGGGTGCGCGGGCAGGTAGTCTGCGCTAAAGCGATACTTGAACATCGCTATGCCGGCGCCGCTTGCGCACAGCCTGTCAAGAACAGCCTCAGGATGCGGCACAGAAGGTAGTTCCATGCTCATCTGTGGTGTGATCTCGCCGCGACAGCGACCATAACTTTTGCCAGAGCGTGCGTTGTCGCTGCCAAAATGGCTGCCAATTTAAAGGTTGACGTTCTCGCCAAGCCCGTCATCTAATACAGCCTCCTCACTACGACGCACGGAGCTTAACTTCATGAAGCCATCCAGCAAAAATTTGCTTGCCCTTGTTGTCTCGTCACTGCTGATATTCGGCGTCAGCGGCTGTGGCAAAAAGAGCGGTGATCCAGCTGCTGCGCCCGAAGCACCCCCCGCCGCACCGTCTGAAGCGCCCGCCGCGCCGGCTCCCGCGCCTGCTGAAGAAGCCCCGCCCGCCGCGGAATAGCGCCCACGCTTTTTTGGCCAAAAAGCCGACCCACCGGGTCGGCTTTTTGGCCTCAGGTCGCCAGAGTCCCAAGCCAGGGAGCTGTGGGCGCATTCCCTTGGGTGAACGCGCGGGCCGTATCGGGGGGCCGTATCGGGATCGGCATCAGCGTCGATAGTACTTCTGGCCGCGGGTTGCCATGGTGCGCATCGCCGCGGTCGGTTGGTAGAGCGCACCCAGATGCCGATACGGCTCGACCAGGGCGCAGAACCGGTCGAGGCCGATCTCATCGAGCCAGCGGAACACGCCGCCGCGAAAGCGCGGAAAACCCAGGCCATTGAGCAGCCCCATGTCGGCCTCCGCCGGCGAGGCCACGATGTTTTCTTCCAGGCAGCGGGCTAGCTCTGTGCACAGGGGCGCCATCATGCGAGCGATGATCTCGGCCTCGTCGAACTCACGCCGGGGCGCAACCGCGCCGGCAAACAGCTCCCACACCGCTTCCTGATATACCTTGGCGGTGCGCCCCTTGGCATCGGGCGCGTAGGCGTGGAAGCCCTGGCCGTTTTTCTGCCCCAGGCGCTGGTGATCGAACAGGATCCGGGTGACCGGCGTGAAGTCGAGGCGCATGCGTTCCGGGAAGCCGGCGGCCATGACGCCGGCGGCATGCACGGCGGTGTCCATGCCCACCACGTCGAGCAGGTGGGCAGGGCCCATGGGCCAGCCCCAGCGCTCCATCGTGGCATCGATCTGGCGAAAGTCGGCGCCGTCCCGCATCAGTGCGTTGAAGCCGTCGAAGTAGGGAAACAGCACGCGGTTGATCAGAAAGCCCGGGCAGTCGTTCACCACCAGCGGCTTTTTGCCCAGCGCCAGCGCGTAGGCAACCATGGTGGCGACCGTGGCGTCGGCGGTGTGCTCGCCGCGAATGATCTCGACCAGCGGCATCGCGTGCACCGGGTTGAAGAAGTGCATGCCGCAGAATTGTGCCGGGCGTTGCAGGTGGCGGGCGAGGCTGGTGATCGAAATCGTCGAGGTATTGGACGCCAGCAGCGCCGTTGCCGGCAGCAGCGCCTCGACTTCGCTCAACACGGCGGCCTTGACCTTGGAGTTCTCGACCACGGCTTCGACCACCGCATCGCAGGCCGCGACGCCTTCGAAACTCAGGGTGGCGGTGATGCGCGCGCGGATGGCTGCCGCCTGCGCGGCGCTCAACTGGCCGCGTTCGACACCCTTGGCGACCAGCTTGGCCGATTCCCGCAGGCCCAGATCCAGAGCGTCCTGGCGGATGTCTTTCATCAGGATGGGAATGCCCCGGCTCGCATTCAGCTGGGCGATGCCGCCGCCCATGATGCCGGCGCCGAGCACGGCCGCCCGGGTGATCCTGGTGGTGGCCTCGGCGGCTTTCTGGCGGGCGATCCGGGCGGTGTATTGCTCGCTCAGGAACACCCCGACCAGGGCGCGGCACTGCGGCGTCTGCGCGAGGCGGGCATTGGCCTCGCGCTCGATGGCGAGCGCGGCGTCGAGCTCCAGCGGCGCGCCGGCGATCATCACCTCGACCGCGGCGACCGGCGCGAGCAGATGCTCACCGGCTTGGCTTGTGACCTTTTTGCGCACGGCGGCTGCGATTTCCGGCCACTCCGGCCCTTGCGCTGCCGCCAGCGGCGCGCGTTTTTGCACACGCCGGGCGAGGTGCTCGGTAGCACCGCTTTTAAGCCGCAGCAGAGCGACGGCGTCTGCGCGCAAGGCCGCGGGGGCGGCCGCGGCATCGATGGCACCGGCGGCGAGCGCGGCTGTGGCGGTCTGGTGGGCGCCACTGGTGATCCAGCTGACCGCAGCTTCAAAGCCGATCAGGCGCGGCAGCCGCACGGTGCCACCCCAGCCGGGGATGATGCCGAGGCTGGTTTCCGGCAGGCCGATATGTGCCGCGTCGGCCATGACGCGGTAGTCGCAGGCCAGACCGAGCTCGAGGCCGCCGCCCAGGGCGAAGCCGTTGATGGCGACCACGACCGGGAATGGCAGGTTTTCCAGGCGGGTCAAGGTGGCGTTGATGTGCTCGGAGCGCGCCTGGATGGCCGCCGCCGGCTGGGCAAAGTTGGCGCTGAACTCGGTGATGTCGGCGCCCACGATGAATTCGGGGTTGGCACTGGTGACCAGCAGGCCGCACACGCTCTTGTGATCCCCTGCGCGCAGCCGCTCGAGGGCATCCAGCGCCGCCACCAGATCGGCGATGGTGGCGGCATCGAGTTTGTTGACGGCGCCGGGGGCGGACGCAAAGCGGAGTTCGACGCCGCCGGGGATTTCGGCGAGTGGCCGCAGTGTCAGGTTGGTTCCGGTAAACATCAAGCGATCCTTGTAGCGACGGGTTTGGTCACGACGACGCGCACGATGCGGCCGACAGCGTGTCGGTGATCTGGCGCGCGGGGATCAGCGCGGGCGCCTCGGCACCAAGGCCGGTCGCCACCTCATCGTAGAAAGTGGTGCGCTGCGCCGGCTGCCGGCCGGCGGCGCGAATCAGCGCGGCCAGGGAATCCGGGGTCATCTCCTGGCCGTGAATGGCGCCCGCCGCGCGCGAGATGCTCTCGTTCATCAGCGTGCCGCCCAGGTCATTGACGCCGGCGTTGAGACAGGCCTCGATGCCGCGCGCTCCCATCTTGACCCAGGACACCTGCACATTGGTGATCAGCGGGTGCAGTACCAGCCGCGCCACCGCGTGCATCAGCACGGCTTCCCGAAAGGTGGGGCCCTTGCGGGCGCCGCTGCGGCGGTAGATCGGGGCCTCCATGTGCACGAAGGGCAGCGGCACGAATTCGGTGATGCCGCCGGTTTCGGCTTGCAGATCGCGCACGCGCAGCAGGTGGCGGGCCCAGTGCTGCGGATGATCGACATGGCCGAACATGATGGTGGATGTGGTGCGAATGCCGGCGCGGTGGGCGGCGGCGACCACATCGAGCCACTCTTGCGTATTGATCTTGTCCGGACAGATGAGGGCGCGCACTTCGTCATCGAGAATTTCGGCGGCGGTGCCGGGCAGGCTGTTCAGTCCGGCGGCTTTCAAGCGCGCCAGATAATCGGCAATCGGCAAGCCGAGCGTACGCGCGCCCTGTGTCACTTCCAGCGGCGAAAAGGCGTGGATATGCATGCCGGGCAATGCACTGCGCACGGCGCTACAGATTTCCAGATAGGTGTCGCCGGTGTAGTCGGGGTGAATGCCGCCCTGCATGCAGACTTCGGTGGCGCCCCGTTCCCAGGCTTCGCGCGCGCGCGTGGCTATTTCTTCCATGCTCAGAATGTAGGGTTTGCCGCGCAGCGCATCGCTGGTCTTACCTTTTGAAAAAGCGCAAAACTTGCAGGACAGCGTGCACAGGTTGGTGTAGTTGATGTTACGGTTGACGACAAAGGCGACGCGGTCGCCGTTGGTGTCCCGCCGCAGTTGGTCGGCGGCGGCGCAGACCTGGGTGTAGGCTGCGCCGCGTGCGCTGAACAATGTCTCGACATCGGTTTCGTCCAGGCGCTCGCCGCGCAGCGCGCGCGCAATGATGGCGGCGAAGCGCGGCGAGGCGGGGGGCACCGGCGCCGTCCAGCCCTCGCGTTCGGGGGCTGTGGGCGGTATCTCGGCACTGCCCGGTGACCAGCTGTCGCGGCGGGCGTAACCCTCGCCATCCATGCGTTGCATGACCGCTTTGGTCAGCGTCGGGGTCAGCCAGTGGCTGCCGTTGCGGGCGTATTCAGGGTAGATCGCGAGCCGTTCGACCAACAGCTTGCCGGTGCCCGCCGTTTGCGCTGCGAGCTCCTCCAGGCCCGGCCAGGGTTTCTCGGGATTGACGAAATCCGGCGTCAGCGGCGACACGCCGCCCCAGTCGTTGATGCCGGCGGCGACCAGTTGCGCCAGCGCGCCATCGTTCAGGTTGGGCGGGGTTTGCAGGTTCATCGCCGGGCCGAAGGTGATGCGCGCGATGGCGATGGTCCACAGCAGTTCGCTGAGCGGCGCATCGGGCTCGTCGGCCATCCGGGTGCCGGGTTTGGCGCAAAAATTCTGGATGATGATTTCCTGAATATGGCCGTGGCGCTCGTGCAGATCGCGCAGCGCGAGCAGCGAGTCGATGCGCTCGGCCCGCGTCTCGCCGATGCCGATGAGGATGCCGCTGGTAAAGGGAATGCGCAGTTCGCCCGCCGCGGCGATGGTCGCGAGCCGCACCGCGGGCAGCTTGTCCGGCGAGCCGTGGTGGCAGCCGCCTTTTTCGAGCAGCCGCGCGGACACGCTTTC
Source organism: uncultured bacterium (assembly GCA_965232975.1). GTDB lineage: Bacteria > Pseudomonadota > Gammaproteobacteria > Pseudomonadales > Porticoccaceae > CBDDRG01. Next base: position 110 of record CBDDRG010000139.1, on the reverse strand, counting down.
GAGCATGATGCCCTGCGATACCGATACCGCCCGCCCGGCGGCCAGTTCGTCGGCGTCCATTACGCCGGGGTTCAGATGCGGGAACAGCCCGGTTTCGTCGAACACCAGTT
>CBDDRG010000138.1:0-11734 GCA_965232975.1 uncultured bacterium | reverse complement strand
AGCGCCATCCAGTGCCGCCCGCACTGCCCACGGCTGTTGGCATCAATTGGCCAACGCTAACGCCAGAACCCGACCCGCAACCGACGAGCGCAACACTAAACCCTTTACAAACGGTGTCTCAAAATCGTTGACACGCTCCGCTGGCGGCACAACGACAGGGCTGCACTGCCGACAGGCGCGGTGATGTCACGCGGTGATGTCAGGGTTCAAGCCCAGACCGCAATTCATCTACCTGGCTTTCCGGGTGCTGCCAATGCGAGAATCGCGGACAGGCTTCCAGGTATCGGCCACCACTAAAGACAAAAAAGGAACCCATCATGCGCATGACCACCCCCCGCATTCAGCCCGTCGCTGAAACCGATTGGAACGATGATCAGAAGGCCATTTTCGGCAATGCCAAAATGGGTGGACGGGTACTCAATATTTTTAAGACCCTGGCCAATCACCCGCCGCTGGGCAAGCGTTGGCTCGTCTTCGCGAACCACATTCTGGGCAAGTCGACACTGTCGGTGCGCGACCGGGAGATACTTATTTTGCGTATCGGCTGGCTGTGCCGCGCTGGCTACGAATGGGGTCAGCACGTCGTGATCGGCAAGGAGGCGGGCATGACCGATGCGGACATGGAGCGCATCAAGCAGGGCGCCGAGGCGCCGGGTTGGACGCGTGCCGAAGCGCTGCTGATCAAGGCGACCGACGAACTTCACGCCGATGCATTCGTCGCCGACGCCACCTGGAAGGCGCTCGCCGAGATCTACGACACGCGGCAGATGATGGATATGGTGTTCACGGTGGGTCAGTACAACCTGGTGTCGATGGCCCTGAACTCTTTCGGCGTGCAGCTCGACGAGGGTATTAAGGGATTCTAGCGGCTTGCCCCGCCACCGGTAACGCCGCCACCACAGGGGCGGGCGCGCTCTGGCGTGGGTCGCCGGAGAATCGATTGGCCTGGGCCAGCACGGTTTTTACCAGAGGCAGAAACTCGCCGAGAGTGGCATTGCTCAGCGGTTGATCGTCGCGGGACGTCAACAGATTGGTGTGCTGTGTAGTGCTGCCAAAGGGCACCAGGATCTTGGCGCGGTCGGTGATGATGCCGATGTCATTCCACGAGCTGACCACGACAAGCCGCCCGGTGTCCGCCAGCAGGTGGGTGCCCAAGGAGTACTGGTACGCCGAGGTATCGATGCCGAGCAGTGGCAACAGTGTCGACGCCACGTCGAGATGCGATGTGACATGCTCGATCACGGCGGGTGGCCGCCCCGGTATCGACATCACCAAGGGCACCCGCACCTGCTCTTCGCTGAAGTCGGAATTGTGGCCCCAGCGCCCTTTTTCCATAAACGCCTCACCGTGATCACCGGTAACGATCAACACCGTATTCTCCGCCATGCCCCGAGCCACAAAGGTGTCCAGGACGCGCCCGATCTGGGCGTCGACGTGATGCGCCGCATTGATGTAGCGGTTCTTGAACTGGGCGATGTTGTCCTTCAGAAAGCCCGGTGTCAGCTTGGTGTAATCGACGGTCTTCAGATAGTCCGGCCGAATCACGGCCGCTTCGGGAAAGCTGTAACGGGCGTGGGTTGATTCAAAGAACATGAAGCGAAACTGTGGCCGGCCCATCGGCCGTGTCGCAAGCGAAGCCAACAACCGGTCGACGTTGCGCACATCGCGAGCCCAGGACTGGCCCTCGCTGTCTGCGATAAGTTCTTCGGGCTTAAAGTCGGCGAAGATGGTCTGATCGAATTCGGGGTAGGTGAACGAGGCGCTGGTGAGCGCCAGACGCTGATAGTTGTGCTGCGCGAGCACAGAAAATAAGGCCGGGGATCTGCGGTGATGCAGAAATCTGTCCCAGTTGTTGCCATAGAGCCCGTAAAACAACGCAAACAGGCCCTGGCGCGTGCCGTTGCCCCCGCTGTAGTGGTCCTTGAAGCGCAGGGCGCGGGACGAAAAGCCCCACAACTTGGGCATGATCTCCGGGGTCAACATGTCGGCGCGCAGGGACTCGACCACCAGCATGACGATGTTGGGCGGCACGATTTTTGGCTTGGCCACGAGCGGTATCAGCGGATAGTTGATATTGTCATCGGCCAGTGTTTTAAGCCTGACGACATCGGTTTGTTTGCGCTGATAGCCCAGGCGCTCCATCAATCCGGACGCGCTAGCAGGCTGGTGCAGCGGAAAACTTGCCGCAAGATCCACAACTTTGCCGTTGGCAAAGAAATGATTCACCGCGTAAAACGCCCTTTCACTCAATGTCAGCACGATAACAGCGGCCAGCAACGGCCCCCATTTGACCGTCCAGCGCCTAGCCGCGAGACCGGCCAGATACCAGCAGAACAGCACGGCGATGACTGCTGAAATCAGCGCGGTCGCCACACTGGCGACCGACATTTCATCAAAACCGAGCGATGCCAAGCCGCCGGGGGTGGTGATCACGTTCCACACGAAGGCATTCAGGTGGAAGCCGTACAAAGCGTACAAGCTCAGATCGCTGTAAAGCAGGATCACCACCGCCGTCAGCGCCGCCACCGAAACGCCGGCGACGATTGCGACTTTCCGTTCCCCCCGCGCGGCGACGGCGGCAACCGCACTCAGTACGAGTGCCGGCAGCAGATACATTGCCGGATAGGTGGCAACGAGCAACAGCGGATAAATATCCAACCAACCCTGATCGCTGAATAGACGATCATTGGTCAGCACACAAATCGCCACCAGGCCCGCAAACCCGCAGAGGTAAAAAACGGTGAGCTGGCTGGCGATTTTAGAATTGTTGCTACGACTGCCGATTTGAGGCGACAAGGGTGATCCTCGCATAACACGACCGCTGCTGTGGGAAAACTTTGATGGCACGACGGCCAAGCGGGCCGTGGCTTCGAGGGGCTGGCCTCAAGCTGAGGATCAACCGCGATTTGGTGGTTGGTTAGCACCGCTGGTCGCGGCTTGGGTGTTGGGCCTGGGTGTGGTTTGTGGGCGTTAGTGCTGAGGGTGGCATTGGCGGTGGCGGTGTGGTTACTCGTCGCGATTGGGATTTACCCCCGGGGCGCAAAATCGCCACACCGTCGAGGAATTTGCCGACCTGCGACAACAGCGGGCGCAAAGAGTTCCAGGAGTCCCTTTGCTGCCCTTGCAAAACGTCAAATACTTGTAAAATGCAGCCTCGCTCGGCGGCCGCCCTAATCGCGGCCGCCGCCATGATAGTGTCACCCAAAGGGGAAAGCCATGAACTACGCCGACTACCAGCACCTGCTTTTTGAACACCGCGCCAACGGCGTGCTACTGATCACCATCAACCGCCCCGAGGTGATGAACGCCACCAATGGCCGTTTGCACTGGGAGCTGACCCAAGTCTGGGACACCGTGGCGGTCGACGACGACACCAAGGTAGCTGTGGTGACAGGCGCCGGCAAGGCGTTTTCGGCGGGTGGCGATCTGACCTGGATCGAGGGCGTGGTGGGCAAGGCGGACGCGGTGCAGAGAATTCAGAAAGAGGCTGCCGACATCGTCTACCGCATGCTGGCGCTGGAAAAGCCGATTATTTCGGCGGTCAATGGGGCGGCGGTGGGAGCTGGCCTGGCAGTCGCCATTATGGCGGACATCAGCATCATGTCGGAAACCGCCAGAATCACCGATGGCCACGTCAAGCTGGGGGTCGGCGCGGGCGACCATGCCGCCATTATCTGGCCCTTGCTGTGCGGCATGGCGAAGGCCAAGTACTACCTGATGACGGCGGATTTCATCGATGGCAAGGAGGCGGAAAGAATAGGCCTGGTCACCTTTGCGCTGCCCCAGGATCAGGTGCTGCCGAAGGCACTGGATGTCGCCGACAAACTGGCCATGGGCAGCCAGGCCGCCATTCGCGGCACCAAAAGCACCCTCAACGGCTGGCTGCAAATGGCATCGCCAATTTTCGAGAACTCCCTACGCATGGAAATGCTGTGCTTTTTGGGTGACGACGCCAAAGAAGGCATTGCCGCCGTCAAGGAAAAGCGCGCCGCCAATTTCCCCTCGGCGCGTCGAAATTAGCGATGATCGGGCGAGTTGCTCCGGCTGCCGCTCAAGATGCAGGGCCTGCTCAAGATCCCGATCAGGGATGCAGCGCAAGGCGAAACTGACCGAAAAAGCGCAGCATACACGGCGTATATGAGCATTTTGAGGCCAGTTTCAACGCCGCAATGCGCCCTTCAGCGAGATCTTGAACAGGCTCGCAGTGCCCCGCCACAATAGATTTAACGCAGCAGGTTTGACAACCGGGGATCGGGTTTGGCTGCTTTCCTGAACAGCAACACGACGTGACCGATTTGCTGGATCACCTGGACGCCGGTGCGCGCGCACAGATCCGCGACCGTCTTTTGCCTGGCCGACCGCTCGGGTTCGGCCAGCTTGATCTTGATCAATTCGTGGTCGGTCAGTGCCCTGTCGATCTCGATCAGCACGGTTTCGGAGAGCCCCTTGCCGGCGACGGTGACCACCGGCCTGAGCCGGTGGCCAATGCCGCGAAGACGTTTCCGGTCGTCGTTTGAGATTGCCATCAGTGCCATTCCGCTGCGGTGGCGCGCATTATAGGTGAAAGCAACGGGATTCCGATGGCCAAGTCCAAGAGCAGCTCCCGATGGCTGCGCGAGCACGAAACTGATCAATATGTGCAGCGCGCGCGCAAAGACGGCTATCGCTCCCGCGCGAGCTACAAATTGCTGGAACTGGACGCCAAGGCAAAATTGTTCCGCCCCGGCATGACCGTGGTGGACTTGGGGGCGGCGCCGGGGGGCTGGTCGCAGGTCGCTGTTGCCGCCGTGGGTCGCCGGGGGCGGGTCATCGCCTCGGATATTCTGCCCATGGCGCCCGTTACCGGTGCCGATTTCGTACAGGGCGACTTTACCGAGCCAATGGTTTTGGCGGAAATCATGGCCGTCTTGGGCGGCAAGTCGGTAGACCTTGTAATTTCCGACATGTCGCCCAACATGAGTGGACTCACTGCGGTGGATCAGCCCCGCGCCATGTACTTGGTGGAGTTGGCGTTGGAATTTGCGACTAATACCCTGGTGCCCGGTGGCAGCTTCGTCACCAAATTGTTCCAGGGCGAGGGTTCCGATCAGTTGCGCAGCATTCTGCGCCGCGGCTTCGCTCAGGTCGAATCGCGCAAGCCCGCTGCCTCGCGCGCCAGATCCCGGGAAATCTACTGGGTGGCCAAAGGATTTCGCCCCAAAACGGAGTAGCATCGCAAGATTGAAATCCCAGTTATACTGCTGCTGTCATATCCTGAAGCCGCGCTTATAGCCGGCGGGAGATTACCCCTGTGAATGAGATGGCGAAGAACCTGATCTTGTGGCTCATCATCGCGGCCGTGCTGTTAGCGATCTTCAATAACTTCAAGAGTGGGCCAGTTCCGCAAACCGTCACTTACACCAACTTTATTGACGAAGTACAGACTGACCGGGTGCGCAGCGTGACCATAGAGGGGCTCGTCATCGAGGGTGAGCGGCAGGATGGTACTCGGTTTCGCACGGTGCGTCCCGACCTCTATGATGGCGGCCTGATGTCGGACATGCTCAACCACAATGTCAATGTCGAGGGACGCGAACCCAAGACGCCCAGTGTGTGGATGCAACTATTGATGGCTGCATTTCCCATCCTGTTGATCGTGCTGATTTTTATGTTCTTCATGCGGCAGATGCAGGGGGGCGCCGGCGGGGGTCGGGGCGGCCCCATGTCATTCGGCAAGAGCAAGGCCAGACTGCTCAGCGAAGATCAGATCAAAACCACCTTTGGCGATGTGGCCGGTGTCGATGAAGCCAAGGAGGAAGTCACCGAACTGGTGGAGTTTCTCCGTGATCCGAGCAAGTTCCAAAGCCTTGGCGGACGCATTCCGCGCGGCGTGTTGATGTCCGGCCCACCCGGCACCGGCAAGACGCTGCTCGCCAAAGCTATTGCCGGCGAAGCGAAAGTGCCATTTTTCTCGATTTCGGGCTCCGATTTTGTCGAGATGTTCGTCGGAGTGGGCGCATCCCGGGTGCGGGACATGTTTGATCAGGCCAAGAAACAGGCGCCCTGCATCATTTTTATCGACGAAATCGACGCCGTTGGCCGCACCCGTGGGGGTGGCTGGGGTGGTGGCAACGACGAGCGCGAGCAGACGCTGAACCAGTTGCTGGTGGAAATGGACGGCTTCGGAGGCAACGAAGGCGTCATTGTCATCGCCGCCTCCAACCGCCCCGACGTCCTCGATAAAGCCCTGATGCGCCCCGGCCGTTTTGATCGGCAGGTGTATGTGGGTCTACCCGACATTCGCGGTCGAGAGCAAATCCTCAAGGTTCACGCCCGCAAGGTGCCGCTCGACGAAAAGGTTGCGCTGGGTGTTTTGGCACGGGGCACGCCCGGGTTTTCTGGCGCCGATCTCGCCAATCTGGTCAATGAGGCGGCGCTATTTGCCGCGCGTGCCAACCGGCGCCTGGTGACCATGGAGGAATTCGAGAAGGCGCGCGACAAGATCATGATGGGGGCCGAGCGGCGCTCCATGGTCATGTCGGAAGCCGAGAAAGCCAATACTGCCTACCACGAAGCTGGACACGCCATTGTTGGCCGTTTGATGCCGGAGCACGATCCGGTGCACAAGGTCAGCATTATCCCGCGGGGTCAGGCTCTCGGGGTCACCCAGTTCCTGCCGTTGGAGGATCAGCACAGCATCAGCAAGCGGAAGCTGGAGGGGTTGCTGTGCAGCCTGTTCGGGGGGCGTATCGCCGAAGAATTGATACTCGGTCCAGATGGCGTTACCACCGGCGCGTCGAATGACATCGAGCGCGCCAGCCAGATCGCCCGCCACATGGTGACCAAGTGGGGCCTGACCCAGAAACTGGGCCCTATCCTCTACGGCGAGGACGAGAACCGCATGCCTGGCGGCGGCGCAAAGAATTTTTCAGGGACGACGTCGCGCGAAATCGATGAAGAAGTCAGGCGCATTATCGATACCTGCTATCAGCGCGCCGAAACCATCCTGCGCGACAACATGGACATCCTGCACGCCATGAAGGATGCCTTGGTGGAGTACGAGACGCTGACTGCCCAGCAAGTGGACGATCTCATGGCGCGTCGTCCGGTGCGGCCGCCACAGGAATGGCATGACAGCGATTTTGGCGGCAAGTCCGGCAACGCCGCCGTCGGCGGTGCAGATGGCGGTCGAACCAAGCCCGACACCAAGCCGGACACCCCGATTGCAGGCCCCATTGCCGGTTGAGAACAACTCGCGCATCCCGGTAACTTCCCCAGGTGACAAGCCACTGACGACACCTCGTGGTCGCCAGTGGCTGGTGCTTCCTCACGGTGTAAACAACCATCGATATTTTATCCTTGTCGCGCCGCCGCCCCCTGGTGATGGGGGTTCTCAATATCACGCCCGACTCCTTTTCCGATGGCGGCGAGTTACTTCGCGGCGACCAACCAGATCTTGAACTGATCCTTCAGCGCGCCGAATCCCTGCTGGCGGAGGGCGCGGACGTGCTGGATGTGGGCGGGGAATCCACCCGCCCTGGCGCCGCGCCAGTTAGCGCGGAAACGGAGATGGCGCGCGTCGTTCCGGTCATCGGCGCATTGGCCCGGCAGTTTCCCGCCGCCCTGCTCTCAGTGGATACCAGCACCCCCTCGGTGATGACCGCGAGCGCCAATGCAGGCGCGGCCCTGATCAACGATGTGCGCGCCTTGCGGCGCCCGGGCGCCTTGCAGGCGGCAGCCACAGCCGGCCTGCCCGTCTGCCTGACCCATATGCGAGGCGAGCCGGGTGACATGCAGAACGATCCCCGCTACGACGACCTGATCGGTGAGGTATTGACGTTTTGGCGACAGCGCCTAGCCGCGTGCGAGGCGGCCGGGATTTCCCGCGACCAAGTGTTTCTCGATCCTGGCTTTGGCTTCGGTAAAACCCAGGCGCAAAATTTGACGCTGTTTCGCGCCCTGCCAGAATTGGCCTCCGAGGGCTTTCCCCTGATGGTAGGGTTGTCGCGAAAACGGCTAATCGGCGCAGTCTTGGCGCGCCCCGAGCGCGAGCGCGTCCACGGCAGCGTGGCCATGGCGTTGCTCGCCGTGCAGCGGGGCGCGCGCATGGTGCGCGTTCACGATGTGGCCGCCACCCTGGATGCGCTGAAAATGTTGGCGGCGGTAAACGGAGATCCCGATTAATGGGAAGACAGTTTTTTGGCACCGACGGCATCCGCGGACGAGTCGGTGAATACCCGATAACAGTCGACTTTGTCCTTAAACTCGGATGGGCGGTCGGCACGGTGTTTGGCGGGCGCAGCTCGGGCCGCAAATTGATTCTGGTGGGCAAGGACACCCGCGTGTCGGGCTACATGTTTGAATCGGCCCTGCAGGCCGGCATCATCGCGGCGGGCGTCGATGTGAGTTTGTTGGGCCCTATGCCCACCCCGGCGATCGCCTATTTGACCCGCACCTTCCGCGCCCACGCGGGCATTGTCATCAGCGCCTCTCACAACGCCTACGAAGACAACGGGATCAAATTTTTTGGCGGCGACGGCCGCAAATTGCCCGATGCGCTGGAGCTGGAGATCGAGGGCTACCTGCAGCGGGATATCGCCACTTTTGACTCCAGCGCCCTGGGCCGCGCGAGTCGGGTAACGGACGCGGCGGGTCGCTACGTGGAGTTTTGCAAAGGCACTGTGCCAGCCGGATTTAATCTCAACGGCCTCCGTTTGGCGGTCGATTGCGCGCATGGGGCCACCTATCACGTTGCCCCCAGCGTCTTTCGCGAGCTGGGTGCCGACGTCATCGAGATCGGGGTGGATCCGGACGGCTTCAATATCAACCGCGGGTGCGGCTCGACTCACCCCCAGTTGCTGCAAAAAACCCTGCGCGACACAAGCGCCGACCTGGGTATAGCGCTGGACGGCGACGGTGATCGAGTTCTGTTTGTCGACCATACCGGTGCGCTTATCGACGGCGATCAACTGCTGTTTGTGCTCGCCGCCCACCGCCAACGCAATGGGGGGTGCAGCGGCGTGGCGGGAACCCTGATGAGCAATCTCGGCCTGGAACTCGCGCTGCGGCAACTGGACATACCTTTCGCACGGGCCAAAGTCGGCGATCGCTATGTCATCGAAGTGATGCGTGAACGCCGGTGGTCGCTGGGAGGCGAGGGTTCAGGGCACATCGTGTGCGGCGATTTGACCACCACCGGCGATGGCATCGTCGCCGCTTTGCAGGTACTGCGAGCGGTCGCTGATGGCGGCGGCAGTTTGCGCGACCTCTGCGCGGGCATGGTGAAACTGCCGCAGACCATGATTAACGTGGCGATCGCGCGACCGGTTGACGTGGCCAGGGATCACCGGATTGGTGCGGCGGTCACGCGCGCCGAGGGCATATTGGGAACCCGCGGTCGGGTCTTGTTGCGGTGTTCAGGGACCGAGCCCCTGGTGCGGGTAATGGTTGAGGGCGAGAGCGCAAATCTGGTCAAGCGGCTCGCCGAAGAAGTCGCTGACGTGGTCACCCGTGCGGTCGGATCCGGCTAGCGCCGTCACAGCCACTCTGAGGCAGAGGAGTACCCCACAATCTACCCAGCCGATACCGCTGTCATCGTCATTGAGTAGACAGCTCAATATGCAACGCGAAAGCGACCGGCTTCTCCTTGCGCTCCCAGTCATCGGGCGCCGCTGGCCGTGAAATCGATGGGTTTCAGCGCGGTGCGAAAGCTCGCCGCTTTTTCCTGATAGCTGCGCGCCGACATCGCCAGCGTGGCGACCGTTCTGGCGTCGAGCTGGCGCACCACCTTCGCCGGCGTACCCAGCACCATCGAGTTGTCGGGCACGTCCATGCCTTCGGGCACCAGCGCATTGGCGCCGACCAGACAGTTACGGCCAATGCGGGCGCGATTGAGGATGACGGCATTGATGCCGATCAGCGAGTTGTCGCCGATGGTGCAGCCGTGCACCGTCGCGCAGTGGCCAATGGTGACATTCCTGCCAATGACGACCCGGATTCCCGGATCGGTGTGGATGACGGCGTTGTCCTGCACATTGCTGCCGGCGCCGACGGTGATGGCGTCGGTGTCGCCGCGGATCACCGCATTGAACCAGACGCTGACACCCTCCTCCAGCACCACCGAACCGATGACATCGGCACTGGCGGCGACAAACACGCCCTCCCCAACCTGCGGAATCCTGTCCTCGTATTGATAGATCACCGCACTATTCCTCCTAAATTGGGCAGTCCGGTGTTCCCGTAGTCGAGTTCAAGTCCGGCCGCGAGCGTCTGGTTCAAAAATTTGACCAACACCATCAGCGTGAAGCCCCAGATCTGATAGTCCTGAAAGCGGCAGCAGGGCAGCTGATAGGTGCCGTCGAGGATAACAAACTCGGCAATGCCAAAATTGGCGGGGTCGAGAAAATGCGCCAAGGGCACCCGAAACACGGCATCCAGCTCGGTCAGATCCGGGGCGAGGCGCTCCTCGGGCGCAAACACCCCGACATAGGGCGTCACCCGCACCTGGCGGCGGGTCAGTTGCGCGGGCAGGCGGGCGATGACCTCGACCCGTTGCGCCGGCAGCGCGATTTCCTCCTCCGCCTCACGCAGCGCGGTGTGCAGCAGGCTGGTGTCGGCGCTATCCCACATGCCGCCGGGAAACGCCACTTCACCGCCGTGGTTGGTGAGGTGCGCCGCGCGCTTGATCAGCACGACATGCACATTAGGCTCCCGCGTCAGCGCGACCAGCACCGCCGCCTCGCGCGCGGTGCCGAGCGGCTGCGCGGGCTCCGGCCGATTGTCCAGCAGCTTGCTGCCGATGGTTGCCAGCATCAGCGCCGACCCTGTTTCAACGGTGAGGGGGGCTATAATAAACGCCATTGTCGCGAGCTAAAACCGGCGCCAAGTCCGCACGTTACCGTTGCGGTGGCTTCCACCGCCAGCGGGTATCAGCGAAAATGGCGGGTCAGCAACGGGAGATCAGCGGCAATGAAATATTGTAGTGCCTGCGGCAACGCGATCAGCATCCGCGTCCCGTCGGGTGATGATCGCCACCGCCATATCTGCGATGCCTGCGACACCATCCACTACCAGAACCCCCGCATTATCACCGGCTGTATCCCGGTGTACCGCGAGCGTGTTCTGCTGTGCAAACGCGCCATCGAGCCGCGCTACGGCTATTGGACGCTGCCCGCCGGCTTCATGGAAAATGGCGAAACCGTCGCCGAAGGCGCCCAGCGCGAGTGCGTCGAAGAAGCCAACGCGGTGATCTGCAATGCCCAGTTGTACACCGTGATCGATATCCCCCACATCAACCAGGTATACGTTTTCTACCGCGGCGACCTCAGCGAGCCCACCTTTTCGGCGGGCGTGGAATCCCTGGAAGTCGAGCTGTTTCTGGAGCGAGACATCCCCTGGAGCGAGATCGCGTTCCCATCGGTGATCAAAACGCTGGAACACTACTTCGCCGATCGCAAAACGGGCATTTTCCCGGTGCACACCGATATCGTTCGCCGCCACCGCAGTTCCACACCAGAAGCCTGTCGGACTTGAGCGTCCGTGGCGAGGGAAAGTCCGATTTGAGGCAGATTTTGGGCAAATTTTCGGCGAATAGTGGGGTTATTCAACGAAAATTTGCGCAAAATATGACCAAATTCAGCTTTTCCGCAGTAGGACAGTCTCAAGTCCGACAGGCTCCTAGTGTCCTGTCCCAGTGATAAGTGACGTAAGTCTTTGGATCTTGGCCAGGACGGCATCCGCGGTGGCGGTCCAGACA
>CBDDRG010000137.1:0-9962 GCA_965232975.1 uncultured bacterium | reverse complement strand
GCGAGGTGGATAGCGAAGAAATCGGTACCCGCACCGCTGGCTTTCAGGCGATCGATGATCGCCTTGCTGCGCCTGCTCGACAGGGGGCCGCGCTTGCCATCGACCCGCACCGCCTGCTGCGCCGTCTGCGGCGACCTATGGGCCAGGTCCGGCACCATCTTGGGCAGTGAACTGCACGCGGTGAGGAATACAAAACCGGGCGCGGAGGCCAGTGCCAGCAGCGCGCGCGCAGACGGCCCTTTCATTCAATGTCCTTGGCGGGAAAACGGGTACTGTCTCGATGGTTGCCGCATTCTGGCGCGGCGTGCCAGAACGCGAAAGGGTCGCCGCGCAACTCCCGATCGGGGTGCGCGGCGACCCTTTCGCGTCGTCGATCAGCCGTGCCATCGCCTCAGCGGGTGACAATGCCCTTGGCATCCACGCTCTTTACGCCGCGGACGTTCTCCGCGAGCTCGATGGCGAGGGCCTGTTCGGCGCTGCTGTCGACCTTGCCGGCCAGCGTGACCTCGCCGTTCTTGGTATCGACGCTGATGTCCGAGCCGTCAACATTGCTTGAATACAGCAGCGTCGATTTCACTTTAGTGGTGATCCAGCCATCGGAGATATCCCTGCCGGCACGGTTGGTGGCGCTCTTCGCCGCCGCCGCGATCGGCTGCGCATCCTTGACGACCAGCTGGTTATCCACCGCGGCCACGCCGCGCGTATTCAGCGCCAGGCGCGCGGCGAGGTCCTTCGCAGCGGCGCTAGCGACGGTGCCCTTAAGCGTTACCTTGCCGAGGTTCGTGGTCACGTCGGTGGTCAGGCCATCGGTATGCTTGCTCCACAGCAGTTTCGATTTTGACCGCGGCGGTGATTGTGGCGTCGTCGATGACGTCGCCATAGCTGCGCTCCCCAGCGCGCGCCGGGGGTGCGTAATCGGGCTTCACGACGATCTGGTTATCGACCGCAGTGACGCCCTGGACGCCAAGGGCGATCTCCTTCGCCAGATCCTTGGTCACCTCTTCTCCGACAGTGCCGGTCAGTGTGGCCTTGCCGTCGTCGACCGATACCTTGAGGTCGTTTGCGCGCAGATGCGGGCTTAGGGCATAGGTGGTCCAGATCTGGGTTTCCTGCCTTGCCTCGGCAACATCCTGGCTTGCCGAGTCAGCGGCGAGAGCGCCGCTGGTGGCGGTTGCGAGCACGGCAATCGCCGATGCGAGTTTCAACTTGCGGAATTGCGTTGACATGTGTTGCTCCAATGGTTAGCGGGTCGCTGCAGCATTTCGCGCTTGGCTCAGCGCTTGATTTTTGAGACCTTGGTGCCCTCGATGCTGAAGCTGGCCATCAGGCCCTGCTGGTCGAACACGAATGCGTAGGCATCGTCTTTCAGTGTCGAGGTCGAAATATTCTTGGCGACGCCTTCATTCACCACCACCACTGTGGGCCCGACGCCGAGCTCCCAGCCTTCCGACTTGTCCAGATACTCGATTGCCTTGTCGCTCATCAAAAACACTGCGTAGCCGTAGGACTGGGCCCCTGCCTGCAAACCCCAGGATGCCGACACCGAATTGTAATAACCGGATGGCGCCGAACCTTTAAACAGCACGCCTTCGCCATAGGCGCCGCCAAAGATCAGACCGGCCTTGACGATGCTGGGAAATACCAGAACTGCCTTGGCACTTTTGGCAATCTCCTTGGCGACCGGATTCCCCTGATAAAGTTTTTCCAGCGCCTGGTGGCCTTCCGCATGCAATTCTTCCGCGGTGGAGGCGGCATTGGCAGCAGCGCTGAACAGAGTCGCGCACACCAATGCGGTAGCGGCGAAAATCGAGGCGAATGCGCGATAGCGAGATTTGTTTGCGTTCATAAATGTTTCCTACAGTTGTCCCACCGAAAGGTCGATCCCTTGTGCAAATACACGAAATCATCGACAGTATCGGCGGCGGATGGTTTCAGGATTTGTGCTTGGCGAAGAAATCGTTCACTTGTTTTTCGGCCGCATCCCGGGTGATTGCGTAACGTTCCTGGATCAGTCCGGCAAGCTTTTGTCGATGGCCTTCGAGTTGCAATAGCTCGTCTTCGGTCAACTTGCCCCAAGCGACCTTGGCGGCGCCGACCTGTTGTTTCCATTTGCCTTTCAGTTCATCTGCACTGGTCATGCTCATGTTCTCTCTCGCCTTTGGTGGGAAAACCTGCGGTCGTTGCACGGGCGGCCCGTCGAGGCATCGCGCCGATGCAACCCACTCGCTGCCACGTTAGCAGCGGCGGCATGCGATCTCTGTGCGCTGGCGTACGCACCGGCGGCTCAGCCTGCCGCGGCCGGCGCGGTGACCGGTGACCCGGGGTGGGCACTTCGCGCAAGGGCCAGTATCAAGGAACCGTGCGTTGGGGCCGTCGGCACCCGCGCCGGCCGTGTTGGCCACCGCACGGAGTCGAGCACGACAAGCGAGCAGGCTGGGCAGCCGACGCATTTGGCTCTCGGGCTCGTCGAACAATCTGCGGAGAGGAAACGATGAACGACGCTTCGATGAACAGAACATCCATGAAAAGCACATCAATGAACAAAAAATTCAGGCCAATAATGATTGGCGCCCTGTGCGGGATCGCCGTGCATGCGGGTTCTGTGTTGGCGGCGGACGTAGGCGTGTCGATCGGCATCGGCGAGCCGGGCTATTACGGCCGCATCGATATCGACGATGCTCCGAGTCCGCGGTTTCTTTATGCCGAACCCATTGTGGTCGAGCAAGTAAATGTCATAGAAGAACCGCTCTATCTGCGCGTGCCGCACGACCATGCCAAGAACTGGCGCCACTATTGCCATCAATACAACGCTTGCCGGCAGCGGACCTATTTCGTCGAGGACGACTGGTACAACACCGTTTACGTCCCGCACCACCGCAACCGGGGCGGCCACCAGCGGAGCCACGACAATCCGGCCCGTGACAGGGGTCACGACAACAAGGGCCATGACCACGACCGCCAGGACAAGCACGGCAAGGGCCATCGCGAGCACGGCCGTTAAAATCGAGGTTCCCGTCGCCAGCGGGCTCTTACCCCGCCGGGGGCCCGCCATTCTGCGCTACAATTCCGCACCGTTGCGCCTGCCTTGGCCCACCTTTTCGCGGTGCTCCCGCGTCTCGGCGGCGCTGGATTCCCGGCGGCACTTCGCAAACTGTGGCTCGGAAACAATCTCCATGACGATGACCAATCGATCCGTGTACGGCGCCGAGCACGAGCTGTTTCGCGACAACGCCCGCCGCTTTTTCAAGACCGAGCTCGAGCCCAATATCGAGGCTTGGGAGAACGCCGGCATCGTGCCGCGCGAGTTCTGGCGCAAGGCCGGCGCCAACGGCCTGCTGTGCTGCGGCATTCCGGAAGTCTACGGCGGGCCGGGCGCCGACTTCCGCTACAACATGATCGTGTCGGAGGAGATCGGCTACGCCGTCGGCGGCGGCAGCTGCGGCTTTGCGCTGCAATCGGACATCACCGCCTATTACATCCTCCATCACGCCAGTGAGGCGCTGAAGCTGAAGTGGCTGCCGGGAATGGTCAGCGGCGACACCATTTCGTCGATCGCGATGACCGAGCCGGGCGCCGGCAGCGACCTGCAGGCGGTGCGCGCCACGGCGCTGCGCGACGGCGACCACTATGTCGTCAACGGCCAGAAAACCTTTATCACCAACGGTCAGCACAGCGACTTTGTCATCGTGGTGTGCAAGACCGACCCGACGCTGGGCGCCCGGGGCATGAGCCTGATCCTCGTCGAGACCGATCGCCCCGGCTTTCAGCGGGGGCGCAATCTGGACAAGATCGGCCAGAAGGGCGCCGATACCTCGGAGATGTTCTTCGACAATGTCCGCGTTCCGCTCGGCAATCTGATCGGGCAGGAGGGCAAGGGCTTCGCGTATCTGATGGACGAATTGCCGCGCGAGCGCCTGACGGTCGCGTTCCGCGCCTGGGCCGAGGCGCAGCGCGCGTTCGATACGACGGTCGCCTACGTCAAGGAGCGCCAGGTGTTCGGCAAGCCGCTGTTCGCGCAGCAGAACACCCAGTTCAAGCTCGCCGATATCCGCGCCGATCTCGCGGTCGGCTGGGCTTACCTCGACCAGTGTCTCGACAAGATAGTCGCCGGCAAGCTGACCGCGGAGGAGGGCGCCATCGCCAAGCTGTGGACCACCGAGCGCGAGGGCAGGATCGTCGATGAATGCCTGCAACTGTTCGGCGGCTACGGTTACATGCGCGAATACCCGATCTCGCGCATGTATGTCGATGCCCGGGTGCGGCGCATCTACGGCGGTACGTCCGAGATCATGAAACTGTTCATCAGCCGTTTTCTGTGACCGGCGGGCGACTCCGGTCGGCACCGCCGCGCCCAATCTCGACCATCGACTTCACCATTTTGAAACTTTTTACTTGAATCAAGGCAGGACAAAACTATGGCGGGCACTCAGGTAGGCATTACGGCATTCGGCGCATATCTGCCGCGCATGCGGCTGCAAAAGCAGGCGATCGCCGCGGCCAACAGTTGGTTCGACCCCGGTCTGAAGGGGCTCGGCAAGGGTGAAAAGGCGATCTGCAACTGGGACGAAGACGCCATCACCATGGCCACCGAGGCCTATCGCGACTGCATGGGGCAGAGTGCCGATCTGGCCGCGCTGATGCTGGCGTCCACCAGCCTGCCGTTTGGCGATCGCCAGAATTCGGTTATCGTCGCCGAGGCGCTGAACCTCGATACCACCAACCTGCGCACGCTCGATATCACCAGCTCCCAGCGCGCCGCCACCTCCGGCTTGCTGGCGGCGCTCGATGTCGCCGCCGCCGGCCGCGGTCGGGCCGTGGTCATCGGCAGCGAACACCGCCGCACCAAGTGCGCGTCGCGCGAGGAGATGCTCTACGGCGACGGCGCCGCCGCCATTGCGGTGGGCGCCGACAATATCGTCGCCGAGCTGATCGCGAGCCACAGCGAGGCGGTGGATTTCATCGACCACTTTCGCGGCGAGGGCCAGGATTTCGACTACGGCTGGGAGGAGCGCTGGATCCGCGACGAGGGCTACATGAAGATCGTGCCCAAGGCCGTGACCGCGCTGCTGGCCAAGGCGGGGGTCAAGGCCGCCGACATTGCGCACTTTGTGCTGCCCACCGATCAGGGCCGGGTGCCGGCCGATGTCGCCAAGCTGCTCGGCATTGACGGCAAGGCCGTCGCCGACAACCTGTTGCAATCCGTCGGCATCACCGGCGCCGCCCATCCGCTGTTGCTGCTCGCGCACCGGCTGGAGCAGGCGCAGCCCAATGACCTCATTGTGGTCACCGGCTTCGGCCAGGGCTGCGACGCGCTGCTGTTTCGGGCCACCGCGGCGATCGGCGCGCGCAAGCCGGCACTGGGTGTGTCCGGCCACCTCGCCCGCGGGCGGGCGGAAGACAACTACAACAAGTTCCAGTCGTTCAACAACCTGTTGGAGAAGGAGCTCGGCAAGCGCGCCGAGGTCAACAAGCAGCCCTATCTGTCGGCGATGTACCGCAACCGCGCCTTCACCAACGGCTTTATCGGCGGCAAATGCACGGCCTGCGACACCGTCCAGATCCCCAAGCACCACTATTGCGTGAACCCCGCGTGCGGCGCCCGCGACACCCAGATCGATCACCCGCTGGCCGGCACCCGCGGCAAGGTCGCGACCTGGACCGCCGATACGCTCACGTTCGACTACAACCCGCCGGCCTATTTCGGCATGGTGGTGTTCGAGGGCGGCGGGCGCATCATGATGGACATGAGCGAGGTCGATCCGCAGAACTTCGATACCGGCATCGCCGTCGGCGTGCATTTCCGCATCAAGCAGATGGATGCCAACACGGGCTTCCGCAAATATTTCTGGAAGGCGATTCCGGCGTAGCCAAAACTTTTGCAAATATTCTCGGCGCTGCGCGCAGGCACCAGGCGCCGAACCAGACAGGAGCAACACCATGGCAAGTGGCATCAGAGACAAAGTGGTCATCCTCGGCGCGGGTTGCAGTAAATTCGGCGAGCGCTGGGATTGCGAGCCGGCCGATCTGATGGCGGAGGCATTTGAAGAATGCCTCGCCGACGCCGGCATCGAAAAGAGTCGGATCGAGGCCGCCTGGCAATCGACCGGCGTCGATGCGTACAGCGTCGGGCCCGGCGCCATGCCCCTCAGCATGGGCCTGCGCCTGCCTTACATTCCCGTCACCAAGCTGGAAAACTATTGCGCCAGCGGCACCGAGGCCTTTCGCGCGGCGACCTATGCGGTGGCCTCCGGCGCTGTCGACATCGCGCTCGCGCTCGGCTTCGAAAAACTGAAGGATACCGGCTACGGCGGCCTGCCCCAGCGCTCGCGCGGGGTATCCAACGACCTCTACTACCCCAATTTGTCGGCCCCCGGCATGTTCGCCCAGCTCGCTGCCGGCTACCGCGCCAAATACGGCACCAACAAGCTCGACCTGAAGCGCGCCATGGCGCATGTGTCGGTCAAGAGCCACGCCAACGGCGCCAAAAACCCCAAGGCCCATTTGCAGCGGGCGATCACCGAAGAGCAGGCGCTGAACGCGCCGATGATCGCCGAGCCCATCGGCCTGTTCGACTGCTGTGGCGTCAGTGACGGCGCCGCCTGCGCCATCGTCACCACGCCCGAGATTGCGCGCAGCCTGGGCAAGAAAGACCTGGTCAGCGTCAAGGCCCTGCAACTGTGCGCGTCCAATGGCGAAGAGGGCGGTTTCAGCAACTGGGACGGCTCCTATGTCGCCACCACCCGCATCGCCGCCAAGCGCGCCTACGCCGAGGCCGGCATCCGGAATCCGCGCCAGGAAATCTCGATGACCGAAGTGCACGACTGCTTCTCGGTCACCGAGATGGTGACCATGGAAGACCTGTTCCTGTCCGCCGACGGCACCGCGGTGACCGACGTGCTCGATGGCGTGTTCGATGCCGACGGCGCAGTGCCCTGCCAGATCGACGGCGGCCTCAAGTGCTTCGGTCACCCCATCGGCGCCTCCGGCCTGCGCATGCTGTACGAGATGTACCTGCAACTGTCCGGCCGCGCCGGCGCGCGCCAACTGGCCAACCCCAAGCTCGGCCTCACCCACAACCTGGGCGGCTTCCCGCACCAGAACGTGGTCAGCGTCGCCATCGTCGGACGCTACGATGTCTAGTGCCGCCAGTGCGGCGGGGGGCGTTGCGCGCGATGGTTTCGCGCTGGTTGATCCGCGCCAGGATCTGGTGCTCGCGCGGCAGTCCCTCGCGCCGGTGGCGGCACTGGTCGATGCCGCGCTCGCGCACCTGCGGGGTGTCTGTAGCGTCGATGGCGCTCTGGTGGCGGCGCGCCTCGATGAACAGCAACTGGTCAGCTACGACATCTCTTTCTGCGTCGCCGAGCTGACCGCATCGACCACGCTGCTCGACTATGCCGATGCGGTAATGGGCGAGGATGGGCTCGCGGTCTGGGTCGCCTGCCAGTTCACGGCCGAATCCGTGCGCGCCATCGCCGGCCGCTTGGGCAGCCGCCCGGCCGACTACGGCCTCACCCGCGCCGCCATTGCGACCTGCATGGATGGCATCGACGCGCTCGGCCTCGGCGATCACTATCTGGCCGCCGCGCGCATGGCGGAGCTCGGGCGAGCCCTGTTGAGCCGCGACGGCGACTATCTGCCGGCCCATATCGACAGCGAAAAGACCCTGATCCGCGATACTTTCAGACGCTTTGCCACCGATGTGGTGATGCCGCTCGCGGAGTCGATCCACCGCCAGGATCTGGATATTCCCGAGACGATCCTGCAACCGCTGCGCGACATGGGTTGCTTCGGCATCTCGATTCCCGAGCGTTTCGACGGCCTGCAACCCGACGCCGGCGATGACAGCCTGTACATGCTGCTGGTCACCGAAGAACTCGCGCGCGGCTCGCTGGGCGCCGCCGGCAGCCTGATCACGCGGCCGGAAATTCTCGCCCGCGCGCTGATGAAAGGCGGCACCGACGCCCAGCGCGGCCGCTGGCTGCCGCAACTCGCGAGCGGCGAAACCCTGTGCGCGATCGCGCTCACCGAGCCCGATTACGGCTCCGATCTGGCCTCCGTGCGCCTGCGCGCGACCAGAGCCGACGGCGGCTGGCTGCTCAATGGCGCCAAGACCTGGTGCACTTTTTCGGGCACCGCCACTGTCATCCTGACGCTGGCGCGCACCGGGCTCGACAGCGACGGTCACAAGGGCCTGAGCCTGTTTCTGGTCGAAAAGCCGCGCACCCAGGGCCACGACTACCATGTCGTGCAGCCCGCCGGTGGTGTTCTGAACGGCCGCGCGATACCCACCATCGGCTATCGCGGCATGCACTCATTCGATGTGTTTTTCGAGAACTATTTTGTCCCCGACCAGAATGTGCTGGGCGAGGAGGGCGGTCTCGGCAAGGGCTTCTACTACGCCATGCAGGGCCTCACCGGCGGGCGCATGCAAACCTCCGCGCGCGCCTGCGGCGTCATGCAGGCGGCGTGCGAGAAGGCCGCCACCTACGCCCGCGAGCGCAAGGTGTTCGGCCAGCCCATCGCCGACTACCAGCTCACGCTGGTCAAACTGAGCCGCATGATCACGGCGCTGCTGGCCTCGCGCCAGTTCAGCTATGCCGTCGCCCGCCGCGTCGACGCCGGCGGCGGCCAGATGGAGGCGAGCCTGGTCAAGCTGTTCTCGTGCCGCGCCGCCGAGTGGGTCACCCGCGAGGCGCTGCAAATCCACGGCGGCATGGGCTACGCCGAGGAAGTGCCGGTAAGCCGCTATTTCGTCGATGCCCGCGTGCTGTCGATTTTCGAAGGCGCCGAGGAAACCCTGGCGCTGAAGGTAATTGCGCGGGAGTTGATCGGGAATGCGGGCATTCGAGAAACCACCGCGTAAATCAACCAACCGGTGCCAGCGGTGGAAATGAGGGGCGTGGTCGGGTGCCTTTTCTTGGCCGGATCGGTGTTAAGGCGTTGTTTTGGCTGTCCCGTTCTAAAAATTAGACACCTGTGAGGTGCAATGTAAGGCGCCTTTTCGGGTGTCTATTTATAGTTAGCGCCTCTTTGCCAACCATCGCATGGCCTGCTTGCGGTCAACGTGCAGGTCAACGTACCCATCGGTCGAGTAAATATCAGCCATGTCATATGTCGCCAATCCCCGGTTGTCCGTAGACAGCCGGCCATTGCCGTCAAGAACGCCAACCTGGTCAATCTTGTACCTTAGCCATTCCTCGCCATCAATTGCGCGCAATGGATCGCCATCTACAAGCATCTCGAAACCAACACCGTGCTTCGGCTTCCCGAAGAACTTAATCTTCCCGTCCACGCCTGCTTGGCGCAGACTTCCGGTAAATTCAAGAAATTCCATCGTCGTGAAGTCGAGGCCCTTCTTCTGCGCCATCGCCAACAATTCAATCAGAGCCATGCGCTCAGCCGTTGGTTTTATCCAGCCAGGAATCACCCCGTCGCGGACATCCAGGACAACCGACACAACGACATACGCTAGACCGGACAAACCAACAACTAGCGCGCTGGTAGCCAGCCACATTGGAATTTCCACTCCCATTTGTGTCAGCCCCCAACCAGAAATAGAGGCGCAACTCCCGGCAATCCACCATCTTTTCTTTTTAAGCCTCTGCCACATGATCGCTTCTTCATTATGTAGTGCCCAGAAGCGTACCTATTGCCAGGAAACATTGCCATGAACTCCACAGGCTCTAACTCTGCGCTCCACCGGACCCGCCAAAGTCGGCGGGCCGGTGAGCTTTGGCGTTAGCGCGCGCAATCCAACCGCATCGGAAGGGGAAACAAATGTCTCTTGGTTCAATAACAATACGCCGTCTACTCCAAAGAGTCGGCGATTTTCAAGGTAGTTGTCGCGTGAGCCATTCACGCAGCCTTTCGTTTCTGTCCGCGATCGACCTCGCGTTCCGGGTTTAACCACACCACATCAGACAGCGACCAGTTCCGGGTTGTGCGTGACCAGCGTTGCGGCT
>CBDDRG010000136.1:0-4766 GCA_965232975.1 uncultured bacterium | reverse complement strand
CACCAGCCTGCGCACGGTGTTTACCGGCTTCGTGCTGGCCACGCTGATCGCGGTGCCGGTCGGCATCCTGTGCGGCATGAGCCCGGTCATCAACAGCGCGATCAATCCGTTCATCCAGATCTTCAAGCCGGTGTCGCCGCTGGCCTGGCTGCCGATCGTGACCATGGTGGTGAGCGCCGTCTACGTCACCACCGACGGCGCCTGGTTCGAGAAATCCTTCATCACCTCCGCCATCACGGTGATGCTGTGTTCGATGTGGCCGACGCTGATCAACACCGCCGTCGGCGTGTCCTCGATCGACAAGGACCTGACCAATGTCGGCAAGGTGTTGCGGCTCAGCAAGCGCACCCAGATCGCCAAGATCGTGATCCCCTCCTCGCTGCCGCTGATATTCACCGGCTTGCGGCTGTCGCTGGGCGTGGGCTGGATGGTGCTGATCGCGGCGGAGATGCTGGCGCAGAACCCCGGCCTCGGCAAATTCATCTGGGATGAATTCCAGAACGGCAGCTCCCACTCGCTGGCGCGGATCATGGTCGCCGTGTTCACCATCGGCATCATCGGGTTTCTGCTCGACCGCGTGATGCTGACGCTGCAAAAGCTGTTTTCGTTTGGCGACAACAGGATCTAGCCCGCAACCGCCCTGCCCCCTGGAGAACCGCGCCATGACCCTGCTTTCACTCACCGCCGTCAACAAAGCCTACGGCGAGGGCGCCAGCGCCACCCCGGTGCTGCGCGACATCAACCTGGATATCGCCGAGGGCGAATTCGTCGCCATCGTCGGCTTTTCCGGCAGCGGCAAGACCACGCTGATCTCGGCCATCGCCGGCCTGATCGAGGCCGACAGCGGCACCATCACGCTCAAGGGCAAGGCCGTGGACGGCCCGGGCCCGGATCGCGGCGTGGTGTTCCAGAGCTACTCGCTGATGCCCTGGCTGACCGTGCAGGGCAATGTCGCGCTCGCCGTCGATCAGGTGTTTGCACAGTTGCCGAAGGCCGAGCGCGCCGCGCGCGTCGCCAAATACATCGCCATGGTTGGGCTCACCCCAGCCGCCCACAAGCGCCCTGCCGAGCTGTCCGGCGGCATGCGCCAGCGCGTCGCGGTGGCGCGCGCGCTCACCGCGAATCCCGACAATCTGTTGATGGCCGAGCCCCTGAGCGCGCTCGATGCGCTGACCCGCGGCAATCTGCAAGAGGAGATCCTGCGCATCTGGGAGCAGGACAAAAAGACCGTGATCCTGATCACCAACGATGTCGATGAGGGCCTATTGATGGCCGACCGGGTGATTCCGCTGCTGCCCGGCCCCAATGCGACCCTGGGGCCGGAATTCGTCATCGACCTGCCGCGCCCGCGCGATCGCACCGCGATGAACCACGACGCGCGTTTCAAGGAGCTGCGCGCGCAGATCACGCAGTACCTGATGGCCGCCGGCATCAAGGCCGGCAACAACGACACCGCCATCGCGCTGCCGCCGGTGCGCCCGAACACCAGCATCGACTGGAAACTCGACACCACCGCGCTGAAGCCCGATGCGTCCGATGTCGGCCGCGAGCGCTATCTCGAATTCACGCAGCTCACCAAGATCTATCCGACCCCGAAAGGCCCGGTCGCGGTCGTCGAGGATTTCAATCTGAAGATGAAGAAAGGCGAATTCGTGTCGCTGATCGGCCACTCCGGCTGCGGCAAATCCACGGTGCTGTCGATGTGCGCGGGGCTCAACGACATCAGCGGCGGCGGCATCATTCTGGATAACAAGGAAGTCAGCAACGCCGGGCCGGATCGCGCGGTGGTGTTCCAGGCGCCGAGCCTGTTTCCGTGGCTGACGGCGTTTCAGAACGTGTCCCTCGGCGTCGAGAGCGTCTACCCCCATGCCGAGCAGAGCGAGCGCGACGACATCGTCGAGTACTACCTGACCCGCGTCGGCCTCGGCGACGCCCTGCACAAAAAGGCGGCGGAGTTATCGAACGGCATGAAACAGCGCGTCGGCATCGCCCGCGCCTTTGCGCTGTCGCCGAAACTGCTGTTGCTCGACGAACCCTTCGGCATGCTCGATTCGCTGACCCGCTGGGAATTACAGGAAGTGCTGATGGAGGTCTGGCAGCGCACCCAGCTCACCGCCGTCATGGTCACTCACGATGTGGACGAGGCCATCCTGCTCGCCGACCGCGTGGTGATGATGACCAACGGCCCGCGCGCACGCGTCGGCAAGATCATCGACATCAATCTGCCGCGACCGCGCTCACGCAAGGCGCTGCTCGAACACCCGGATTACTACCACTACCGCGAGAGTCTGATTTCGTTTTTGGCGGAGTGCGATCGGCACTGACCAACTGCACCAGCGGCCGGGACATTGACCATGCCAGGTCGAGTCCGCGCGCCGGAGCGCTCTCTTTATCGATAGGTCTCGCCCCGGCGCTTCAGATACCTGCGATCTCCGATCGCATTGCCGGCGACTTTGGGCGCATCTACAGCCTGCGCGCCTAAACCGGTATTTCTCCCCGCTACTCCTCATTTACATAATAAAATGACCCGACCTACTCATTTCTACCGATCCCCGTATTCCCCGCCACGCAGCCAGAATTAGCCACGCGGCATAGGTGCTCGGCAGATACATCAAGAACGTCCGCTGCGTTGATCCATTACCTCCTGTCGAGTGGCAGGAGCCGCCAGCTTTGTCTTTACTCCCCCGCTACGCCGGGCGCGCAAGTTCATGCACTTGAGGGTTGACATGACGACATCCCTATTACCGACATTGCTCCAATTAAGGCTATTCGTTGGCTTTCTCGGCGAGCGCGCCCAGTTCGCCTGGTGGCCAACATCATTTTATGACGCATCCAGCCGGCTCTTCCTGGAGCCCGTTTTCTCGAAAACGTCTCGCCTCGCTCAGTACCACGGCGTACTGGAGGCAGCCAGGCGTTTGCACGACGAGCACCTCAGTGTCGGCAGCTGCCACCTGTTCCGCTTGCCGGAAGAGATCGAGCAAGACCTGCACGCGGCCGTCCAAATCGGCGTTGGTGAAGAACTCTCCAGCCAGGCTCCGCAAACCAAGGAGGTTGCCTTGGATGCGTTGAAGCGCTTAGCCGCGACAAGCCGCACGTCCAGCTTGGGGCCAACGGCGGTCGGAAGCATCAAGGATCTCGGTTCCGCCGCTACCTTGAAGGCCATCGCAGCCGCCTACCTGTCGGCGTTCACACAGAACGCCAAAACCTATCCGTATCTGGTCGGGTGACCGTGGCCGAAAACAAGCCGTACACCACCCAGCTGCAAGCCGGACTTGGACTCGTCAGCGAGACCAAGACGCTGCTCGATCTGTGGTCGCCCGGCATGTCGGCGAGCCAGTTGCATCAGGCCGCGCTGGAATCGGGTCGATTCCCCACCGTCACTGCGCGCCGGCTTCGCAACATCGTCGGCGAGTGCTTCGCGCCGCGTTATCTGGTCGCAGGCGGTGCCCCGGCCGCCCGCCTCAAGCGTCTGGCGCCGAGCATTCCCGCAGCCGACCTGGCGCAGCTCATGTTTGTTTTCACGAGTCGCGCCAACCCCATCCTCGGCGACTTCGTGCGTCAGGTTTATTGGACTCGGTATGCTGGGGGATACACCCAGATCACCAATGACGACGCCCGCGCCTTTGTCGAGCGCGGGATCGACGACGGCAAGACCACAAAACGCTGGTCCGAAACCACGGTGCGACGTGTCTCGGCCTATCTGACAGGCTGTTGCGCTGACTACGGATTGCTCGAACGCGGGCTGCGTTCCAGCCGTCGCATACTGCCGTTCCGTATTTCCCCATCCGTGGCCGCTTATCTTGCCTACGAGCTGCACTTTTCCGGCGTCGGTGACAACGCCCTGCTCACCCACGAAGACTGGCGGCTATTCGGCTTGGCGCGCGAAGACGTGCTGGAAGAGCTCAAGCGGCTTTCGCTGAAGGGATTGCTCATCGTCCAGGCGGCTGGCGGCCTGACCCGGATAAGCTGGCAACAACAAGACATGGAGGCACTCTGCGATGTCCTCGCTCAAAGCTGATTTCGACGAACTGCGCGAGCGCATGCGGCAGGGGCGCGGGCTCGGCGCTGCCAGCTTCGAGCCGATTTACTACCTGATCTTCGCGCCCGAACAGATCCTCGATGTGAAGCGGCAAACGCCTGCCTGGATGGCCAAACTCCGCCAGGAAGGCTGGGACGTGCACACGTTTTCCATCGCCGAGCACCTTTGGGCGTTGCTCAAGACTGATCCGTTCTGGTCGCTGTGCGTGCTGGAAGACAAGTCCGCTCCACTGGATTGGCCGCGCACCAACAAGGCCTTGGCGGACATCCTGACCGCGGACAACGGCCTGCTGAAACGCCTGGAAGACGCCCTGCAGCCTCTGGAAGGCCAGCGGAACGCGCTGCTCTTGGTCACGGACCTTGAGGCATTGCATCCGTTTTTGCGCATCGGGGCCATCGAAAGCCAGCTCCAAGGCAAGTTTCACGTGCCGACGATTTTTCTATACCCTGGCGTGCGAACTGGAAAGACACGCCTGAAATTTCTCGGCTTCTATCCAGAAGACGGCAATTACCGCTCCGTCCACGTCGGCGGCTGAACAGATAAAAGCACGCAGGGACAAACCTATGACCATCCGCTCGCTCTTCGACCCAGGCAACGACATCTACCGGCCCACCGAAAAGGTCATCACCTATGGCGCCTCGATCGTGGCCCTGCTCAGTGCTGAGATTTCCGAGTACGTGGTGACCGACAGCATTGAGGAGCCGTTACTCATACTCCTGGATCGCAT
>CBDDRG010000135.1:0-37431 GCA_965232975.1 uncultured bacterium | reverse complement strand
AGAATTGGCGTCGCCTGCGTGGTTTTGATTACCTGGCGAAGGTCATAACAGGCGTAAAGTTCAAGGATGGAATTGAGGTGACAAAGTCAATCAGGAACGCTGCTTAAATAACTCGTAAACACCAGATTTGACAATAACTCGCAAGAGTACCGCACTCAACCGCCCACCCTGGCCGAATCCGGCATCGACAAGAAACTATCGAGCCGCGCGCAGCGGGTGGCGGCCATCCCTGGCCGAGTGGGCCGCGGACCCGGCGCAATGCCGGGTTTTTTATTGCCGGGGCGGGCGATGAACTGGGCAAGCTCCTCAAAATGTAACCCCGGCGTAACCCCGGATTAATTTCGTTAGCGACTACTATCGTCAAAAACCCTTATTTAACTGGTGCCGGAGACAGGAGTCGAACCTGCGACCTTCGCATTACGAATGCGCTGCTCTACCAACTGAGCTACACCGGCGGGTGTGGGTGGGGGCGTTGAATCACCGCCCGTATTGGCGTTATTGCGGCGCGCGCTTGGGCACGCGTCAATCGCGTTGGTGTCAGGGCGCCCGCGCCTGGCGCTCCTTCGCAATCAGGAAGTCGGCCACTTTGAGCATTCCCTCCTGGCCACCCGCAAGCTCGGCGGAGACCCGGTATTTACCGTTGACGACGATCTCCGGGGTGCCTTCAACCTGGTAGCTGCGCTGGCGGGCATCGGCCTGGCGCACCGCGCTGTCGACGCCAAAGGAGTGGAAGGTCTGCGCAAATTTCTCGGCCGCGACGCCGTGGGCGGCGAACAGATCGCTGATCTCCTGCTCGGTTGCCAGCTTGGCCTTGTTGACGTTGATGGCCACGAACAGCGGTTCGTGAACCTGGTCGAGGACGCGCAGCGCGACGGCGGTGTAATAGGCGCGGGCGTGCAGTTCCATGACCGGGTGCCAGATCGCCGGGCTGCGCACCAGCACCACATCCGCCGGCAGCGTCTTCGCCCAGCGGTCGAGGATCGGCTCAAAATCGTAACAGTGGCTACAGCCGTACCAGAACACTTCGGCGACCTCGATGCGCTTGGGATCCACCGTGTGCACCGGCGTAGGCAGCAGCAGATACTGTTTGCCCTGTTCGTAGGTGGCCGCCGGGGTCGCGGCCCAGATCTGGCCGGTCGTCAGCAACAGACTCAAAACTAGCGTACTCAGTAGCGAGCGCATGGCATCCTTCTCGGCGAATCCGCAATCGGGCCGGATCAATGCAACCCGGATATGTAGTTGGCCAGGGCGTCGATTTCCTGGTCGTTCAGATGGGACGCCACCCCGCGCATGGCCTGGGTCTCGTCGTTGAGCCGGGCGGCCGGGTCTTCGGCATCGTGGGCGCCGGTGCGGAACGCCCGCAACTGCTTGGCGATGTAGGCCGCGTGCTGACCACCCAAGGCCGGAAAGCCCGCCGGGGCATTGCCGTTGCCGCTCGGCGAGTGGCAGCCGGTACAGGCGGCGACGCTGGTTTCGAGGTTGCCGGCGCGGTAGATTTTTTCACCCAGTTCGAGTTGCTTGGCGTTGTCGGTGGCACCTGACGCCTGCCGCTTCTGGGCGCTGAAATAGGCGGCGATATCGGCCATGTCCTGGTCGGACAGGCTGTCCAGCATGCCGGTCATTTCCGGCACCGCACGGCCACCGGCAGCCGCTTTGGCGGTTTTGATGTCGCGCATTTGTTTGACCAGGTATTTCTCGCCCAATCCGGCGAGCTTGGGGAAATTCGGCGCCGGGCTGTTACCGTCGGCACCGTGACAGCTACCACACATGGCCGCTTTGGCTTTGCCCGCGGTGGCGTCGCCGGCGGCAAAGGCGACGGGGGTCAGCGCGATACACAGGGCGGCGACAACGCCAGTTAGGATCGTTTTCATCGGTGGTTCCGCTCTCCTGGTGTTGTCCCGGCCTGGCGTTGTGCTGGCCTGATGTCGTGCTGGCTTATGGTGGCGAGGTGCCCCGCCAGTTTGGCGCCGGGCGCTGCGCCCGGCCGGGAAAAAAGACGCGCCATTATATATCAGGCGAACCGGCAGACCAGCAGCGCCATAGCATCGTGCGCGCGGCAGCGTCAGGCTGCCGCCTCAAAGCGCAACAACTCCGCGCCGCCATTCACCCGATCACCCGGCTGACTGTAGAACTCGACCACGGTGCCAGCGGCGCGCGCGCCGATGCTGTGTTCCCTTTTCATGGCTTCCATGATGATCATCACGGCGCCTTTCTCGACCATCGCGCCGACGGCCATGCCGTGGGCGACGAGGGTGCCGGTCATGGGGCGGTGAAGCCGGCGTCGGCGTGGTCGCTGTCGGCGTCTCCGGCGTCCGGCCCGCCAGCTGGCGAAGTCGGTGACGGCAGGGAAGCCGGTGACGGCAGAGTCGAGAGACCGGAATTCGGATCGTCATCTTCGTATCGCGACCGCAAGCACCCTCAACTCACCAGATCCATCAACATGCCGTAACCGTCGATCACTTCATACCTGACGCGATCCGACGTGATCTTCGCGAAGAACTTGCGGGCGCAGTTGATCTTCGATTGCTCGATGGCGCGCAGGTCCAGTGACGACATCGAGCCCTTGGTCTCCGCCACAAAGTAGACGTGCTTGACCTTGCCGGCCTGGAAGGCGATGGCCCAGTCCGGGTTGTAGTTGCCGACTGGCGTCGGAATAAAGAAGCTCTTGGGCATCTTGGCGTAGACCACCACTTCGGTACTCGCGTCCAGCTCCTCGACGAAGCGGCGCTCGTTCTTGGAGTCGGTGAACACGTAGTCGTAGACGTGGTTCCTGGCATGGAAGGCCTTGGCGATGTCGTCCCGCGGTTTCTCGGCGGTGAAGATATCCGAGCTGTGCTGCTCGCCCACCGGGTCGTAGGCAATGTGCTCGACGATGGCGGTGGCCTTCTGCTCGTTGATCAGAGCCCCGGCCCGCGCGATGAAGTCCTCCGGGTTGGTCTTGAACTGGGCAAAGACGACTTTGTTGATGCCGGTCAGGACGCTGGCGATGGTTCTACGGGTGAGCTGGGTCGCCTCGGCGAGCTTGCCGATCAGGTCGTACTTCACGGCCGAATGAACCGAGTGCTTGTGCTCTCCGCGCGTGGTCTCCCGAATCATGAAAGCAGTCCCAGCCTGAAGGTCTTCGAAGCGAGTCTGTTCGGTCTGGGTGCCGCGCTCGATCACGAATTGCATCGGCTTCACCAGAAGCTCTTTGTCCAGCGTTTGAACGCACTTCCTGACCAGCTCCGCCGTGTCGAAATGGACGGTGTAAGCGGCCTTCCGGTTGATCTGGCTCCAGAGCGCCTGGAACTCCTGCTTCTGGAAGTTCGCGTTGATGGAGTTGGTTTTCGCCTTTCGATCATCAGCGATTGCAGGCATCTGGCTTGCGCTGAAGACGCTGTCGATCAGTTGAAAAACCTGCTCCGCGTAGGGCGCCAGCTCCGGCGGCAAGTTGGCCAGCTGCGCTTCCTTCTTGGCCGTGTGATAGACCTCGGTGATTTTGTTGTCGTCGTCGGTGTAATCGTTCTTCAGCAAGTAGCGATAAATCTGTTTGGCAAGCGCCGGAGTTACCTCCACATCGCCTACGCTGGTTCGCAACACCTTGCCGGTGAAGTACGCCTCATCGGCAACACGGGGCCTTGCCGACAGCGAACTGCTGATGTCCTTCTGCAAGGCCGTCACAAAATCCTTGTAGCTCTCGCTGGCCACCACGGTCAGCTCGTTGATCTGATGCACCGTGACCGGATTGTCCATGCGGTCGCCGTGCTGGTTCACCGACAGGCGCAGTCCGCGCCCCACCTCCTGACGCCGTGAAATCGTGTTGTCGCTGTGCTTGAGCGCGCAGATCACGAAGACATTCGGGTTGTCCCAGCCTTCCCGCAGCGCCGAGTGCGAGAAGATGAACCGCACCGGTTCGGCTAAGGACAGTAGCCGCCCCTTGTCCTTCAGGATCAGGTCGTAGGCGTCCACGTCATCCGTCTCGCTGGACTTCTTGCCGGTTACCGGATCGACCAGACGCTTGGTCTTCTTGTCGATGGAGAAGTAGCCGCTGTGGGTTTTCTCAGTCTGGATGCCGCTCAGATAGGCGTTGTAGGCCGGGTCCAGCAACGTCCGCAGCTCGTCGCGCTGTTCGGTGTATTCCTCCTCGAAAATCCGCGCGTACTCACCCGGGACTTCACCGCTGGCATCGTACTGCCGGTATTTCGCCACTTCGTCGATAAAGAACAGCGTGAGCACCTTCACGCCCTGGCCGAACAGCAACTGCTCTTTGTCGAAGTGCGCGCGCACGGCCTCGCGGATCTGGATGCGGCGCATCGCCGCTTCATCCACGTTGCCCACGGCTTCACCTGCCGTCAGCTCAACCCCATTTGAGAAGCTCAATACGTTGGTCCGCGCATCGATGTCGGACACCACGAAACCCTGGTACTGATCCAGGCTGCCGGACAAGTCGAACAGGTTGTCGTTGCGACCAACCTTGCGGGTGATGCGCTTGATCCCATTGCCCTGCTTGATCTCCAGCTCAAGCCGCACAATTGGCGGCTTGCTGGGCGAGGTCTCGATGCCTTCCAGGTACAGATAGGCATTGGTGCCGGTGAGGCCGCGCACCGTGATGCCGCGCACGGCGATCTTCTTCACCAGCTTCTGGTTGTAGGCGTCCAGGGCATCGAGCCGGTGAATCTTGTTGTACTCGGTCTTATGCGTCGCCGAGTAGCGCAGGATCATCAGCGCGTTGAACGCCTGAAGCGACTCCAGCGTCTTCGTGCCCTCCATCTTCTGCGGCTCATCGAGGATCAGGATCGGCCGGTTGGCCTTGATCACGTCGATGGGACGCCGGGACTGGAAGTCATCCAGCTCCTCATAGATGCGGCGGTTGTCCTTGCCGGTGGCGTTGAACGCCTGGACGTTGATCACCATCACATTGATGCCGGCGTCGGAAGCAAAGCTCTCCAGTTCGTGCAACTGCTTCGAGCTGTAGATGAAGGCCCGCACCTTCTTGCCGTACGCCTGCAGAAAATGCTCGGCCGTGAGCTCCAATGATTTGAAGACACCCTCGCGGATGGCAATGCTGGGCACCACCACGATGAACTTGCTCCAGCCGTAGTCCCGATTCAGCTCGAACATCGACTTCAGGTAGCAATAGGTCTTGCCCGTGCCGGTCTCCATCTCGATGTCGAGGTTGATCGGGCACCCGGTCTTGTTGTCGCGGACCAGGGCGGCGGACTGTGGGAGGTTCTGGCGGCGCTGCACGGCCTGGACGTTCGCCAGAACCTGAGCTGGCGTCAGCGCGAGATCCGCGTTGCGGAACCCCGCGTCGACAGGAGTTGGTTCGTCGCCTAAAAGACCGAACTGGCGGGGCGCGGGCGCTGGTGCCGGCGCACTTCCGGGGTCGATCCGGTACGTCACCCCGGTGGCGCGCGGCTGGCCCTTGAAGCAGTCCCGGACCGCCTCGACGGCGGCGGTCTGATACGGCTGTACCTTGAATTTGAACTTCATCCCAGCTCCCGCTCCCGGCGCAGGGCTAAGTCGCCCAATTCTCGACTCGAATGCCCGGCACCCGCAGGAACTCCGCCATGTTGTTGGTCACCACGATCAAGCCCTGCGCGCGCGCGTGGCCTGCAATCATCTGATCGTAGGGTCCTATCGGGGTGCCCTTGCGGGCCAGCTCGGCACGGACCTGCCCCGCGTGGATGGCAGCTGCCGAATTGAAGTCCAGCACCTCCAGCCGCGCCGTGAAACCCTCCACGTCCATCAGATTGCGCGTGGGGTTGGAAGATTTCTCCGCACCGAAGACCAATTCCATCTGCGTGATAGATGAAATGCACATCTGGCCCGCGTGTGCATTGAATGCCTGCCGGACAGCCTCCGGGCGGTTCTTGATCGTGTAGATCGAGATATCCGTATCGAGCATGAACTTGAGCACTACAGGCCCTCTCGGTCCTGGGCGCCGGGCTGCTCGCGGGTCTGCATAAAGTCGTCGGTCACCCCGGGCGAGGCAAACCAGTTATCCCAGGACTCTCCGGCCGGCACGATCAGCCGGGCGCGGCCAAGGGCCACGATATCCACCTGCTTCACATCCGCAGGCAAGGCCACCGCCTTGGGCAGCCGGACGGCCTGACTCTTGTTGCTCATGAACACGCCTGCTCTTTCCATGGTGGACTCCGGTGGCGGTTGGGTGTCGGAGCCACAATGCTGCCCTCGAAGTCGGGATATGTCAACGGCATATCCCTTGGGCGGCCCGTGGTCCGGTCGGGCGGTACCTTGGACTTGCGCTTGAGCGGTCTCTGCATTTTCCCTGCATGGCTCTATTTTTTTTCTGCACGCTGCCAGCGCGGAGCGCTGTCCACCCCTGCATTGAAAATGACTTTTCGGCGCCGGAGCGCGTCCAGCAGGTTATTGATCTCGATCACACGCCTTCCGTGGCCGCGCCCGCATGGCGGCTCCACTCACTACAGAGTTTTCGGAATGAGCGACAGCCATCAAATGCCTGCTGCAAATCCATGAGCGCCGTGAACGCCGGTTGGTCGGTTGTCTCCCGGTAGCGCCCGCCCGGAATGTGCTCCGAAACCCAGCCCTTGGCGTCGCGTGGGCGTTCCGCGTCCGCTACGCGATCCGCACCGCGCAAAAACCCGCGTTGACCATCCAAAGACGCAGCCGCGGCAATGAACCAGGCCTCGTACTCCCGCTTGGCGACGACGACCGATACCCGAGGGTGAGAAGTGACGGCACGCACCCTACCAAGGACATCAGCGCCTAGCGTCGCCGGACAATCATCGTCGGCGTCCAGCAGAATCAACACCCAACCCTCGGCACCACACTTTTCTGCCGCCAGCAGCACGTACTTTCTGAACTCGTCTTCCCTGTTCAAGAAGCGGTCGCGCCGAACCTTGATCGGCATCAGCGGTTGCACATAGGTTTCGCCTGGTTTCCAACCATTCAGACGTCTGAGCAGAACCGGCAAGGCCAGAACCTCGCCGTCACCTTCAACAATGGACGCGACCGATCTCATTCCATGATTTCCCCGAACAAATCGGCCTGCGCGGCAGCCTGTTCGGCCAGTACGACAGGGTCTGGCGCAAGCTGGTTGAGTCTCAGAAGTTCGCCCGCCGAGAACAGATTCTCGCGCATGACCTTTCTTGCGCCCTCGTCGAGCGGTGCGATCAGGGTGTTCCCGCCCTCTGATACCACCGATAGAAGCGATTGCTCGGAAATCGAGTTATCGTCCAACAAGTCCGGGCTGTGGCTGGTCACAATGATCTGAGTTTCTTCAGATGCACGCGCCAAGGCTTCCCGAAGCGCCGCACTCGCCGCCGGATGCAAGGCCGTCTCGGGCTCTTCGATGCCCACCACCGTCGGCGCGTAATCGCGGTTGCCCTGGAACAGCGCTGTCAGCACGCCTAGTGCGCGCAGCGTGCCGTCCGACATGTTCTGAGCCAGAAAGCGCCACGGGTGTTTCGAGCCCGCCATATCCTGGCGAAACTCCAGGGTTTCCATAGGGCCAATGGCCTTGCGCTCCAGGCCGTGGACCATCGGCACCACGGTTTGCAGGTATTCCTGAACCACGGCGACCTGCTCGGGCGCGACGCGTTCAAGATGCCCGATCACGCTGGCTATGTTTTCACCGAAGGGCTTCAACAGGCGACCGTCTTGCGGCTTCTGCAACTCGCGCATCACCTTGGGATTCAGGTTGTAGAAGCCCATGCCCACCAGGGCGTCGAATACTGGCCGGAATGCGGTAACACCCGAGATGGCCACCAGCGCAAGGCGATCTGGCGTTATGGCGGGGAAAGTAGCCTCGCTGCTGTCGCGTAGTACGCCGCGTTCAATACGAAAAAAAGGCCCTTTGCCCAGCCCCACCAGCATGCATTCCTCAGACTGAACCTCGTAGCCCCGGGCCGGCAAGGAGCCGATATTAAAGGCGTAGTAGCCAGATTGGCCGCTACGCAATCTGAACTCGACGCGGATTCCGAAATGCGTCGGATGACCACTCGAACGACGCCGAACTTCGCTTAGTCCGCCACGTTCATTGATGGCATTGTCGAGGGAACTTGCCAGCGCATCCCGCACAAAGTGCAAAGCGTCCAGGAAATTGCTCTTGCCAGAACCGTTCGTGCCAACCAGGTACATCAATGGTCCCAGGTTTACATCGCAGTGCCCAATGCTCTTGTAGTTACGCAGGACAACACGCGTAAGGAACCGTGAATTATTCATAGAGTCTTCACCTCGGTGGCCGGGGACAGCAACTTGAAGAGCTGCTCGACGTTGATCTTGACGCTGTCGCTGGCGAAGCCCGCATCGCGGAACACCACGCGCAGCGGCTTGTAGGCGGCCAGCGTCTTGACGAAAGCCTCGTCCACGCCGAGATCGAAGCACGCGGCAAGCGCGGTTTCATCCACGAAGAACACCGTCTTGCCGGCAATGCTCTCCTGACGGATCGGCAACGACAGATCGACACCCCAGTCGAGCAGCACCTGGAACAGCAGGTCTTCGGGCGTGCGGTCGTAGCGGATGTTGTCGATTTGTTCGGCGAGGAGGTCCTGCTTCACCGCGTCAGGCCTGTAATGCACATCAGCCATGCACGAGGTATCAATCGCGAACGCGCGAAAGCCTGTATCCAACTTGCTCGCCTGTCCCACTTCTTCTTGATCCGTGACCAAGCGTTCACCGACTTTCCGAATTCTTAATCTGGCGAATTCAGAAATTGTTTTGATATCGGTCGCACCTGTTTCCTCTGCGATCTGTACGAGGATGTATCGTCTATCGCCACCGTCCTGTCGATTCGTATCGATGACAGCTTCGGCCGTACTCGCTGACCCAGCAAAGAAGTCCAATATCAGCTCTTGCCCGACTCCAGTTGTTCCGATGCGAAGCATTCGCTGTATCAGGCGGGGCGGCTTTGGAGTGTCAAATAGACTCTCTCCAGCATTTGACTTCATCAGCAGGCTCAAATCTCTCTTTGCGTTTCTTGTACTTCCCACGTCTTTCCATGACCAGTACGTTTGCGGAACAACTCCGTCACGAACTTCACTCAAAAACCGCTTTATACCAGGACGATTTGTGCCAGCCTCCCCCCACCAAATACGACCATCTTGGTCAAGTTCGTCGAATTTATCTCTGCTAACTCTCCAGTAACTGCCTGGGGGAGGACCTTCAATGACTTTCCCGCTAGGTGTCGTAATCGAGTAGACGCCAAGGCTGTAGGGGTTTCTCGCCGCAAGATCCCCAAGCAGCCACGGACCCCGAGCATCGTTGTCAGGATTCTTGTACCGCGCCTCCATCTCTTTGGATCGAGGCAGGAGAGTCGGTCTCCACTGCTCTGCATTGCGTGCATAAATAACTACATAATCGTGATCTTCGCTCACGTGCCTCGCCGAGTTCTTCGGGCTATCCATTTTGTGCCAGATGATCTGCGCGATGAAGTTCTCAGATCCAAAAACCTCGTCACATATTTTCCTAAGATTATCTGCCTCATGATCGTCGATCGATATAAAAATAACCCCATCTTCTCGGAGAAGATTGCGAGCCAATCTTAGCCTTGGGTAAATCATCGACAGCCAGTCCGAGTGAAATCGTCCATTTGATTCGGTGTTAGCGACAAGGCGATTGCCTGAAACATCCGTTTGATTTGAGCGAGCCAAATAAAGGTCCGCGCTATCGGCAAAGTCGTCGTCGTAAATGAATTCCTTTCCGGTGTTGTATGGCGGATCGATATAAATCAGCTTGACCTGACTCAGGTATGTTTCCTGGAGCAATTTAAGGGCATCCAGATTGTCGCCCTCAATGAACACATTCTTTGTGGCATCGAAATCGACACTGTCCTCTCGGCGAGGCCGAAGCGTTTTCGCAACCGGCGCATTGGCCGCCAGCAGCGCCTCACGCTTGCCTGGCCAATCAAGGTGGTAACGCTCCTGCGGACCCTCGACAACCTGATCGCTGAGCTCTTGCCGAAGCTGGTCGAAGTTCACCGCCAGCCGCAGCTTGCCGTTTTTATCGGCGGCTTCCGTCACGCACCCCGGGAACAGCGCGCGAATGCGCGCGATGTTGTCCTGCGTCAGGTCCGGCGAGTGCATCTTCAGCTTGTCCATCGGGTTCCCCGTGTTGCTCAGCGCTGGCCCGCCGTCAGGCGGTCAGCGTCTCGATCTGTTGGTTGACGGCGCGCAGCTGCGCATTGAGCGCGACTTTACGGTTGAACTGCTTTTCCCGCTGGAGCTGCGCGCCCAGCCTGGACCGCTCACGCTGGTAGCGCCGGATGGCCTCGACGCGCTCCAGGTGCGGGGCAATCGGCTCCCCCGCTCGCGCGGGGTGCGGCAGCAGACCGCGGAGCAGTTGTTCGTAAAGCCCATGCAGATCCAGCGCAATCGGCAGCGGTTGGCGATCCGCGTGTTCAGGGTACCAGTCGCCAACGAAATGCTCGCCGATCACCCACTTGCTACCGTCCGCCTCGCTCGGCCGCTTGTAGGCGGCGGCCATGCGAGCGCGATCCTGGTAGCGAAGATGGAACAGGATGGGCTTGGGAATCACCCTGTCGATGGCCAGCAGGACCTGCGTGTCCAGCTCTGCGCCGCGCTGCACCAGCTCGATGATCTGGATTTCCTGCACGCCCTGCGCTTCCGGCAGGTTGGTGGTTTCCGGCGCCAGCTTGAAGGCCCAGGTGATGCGATCCACCTGGGCCACGAAGCGCTCGCGCAAGGCCTTGCCAAGCTGGCCGTGCTCATAAATCCGATTCTTGGGGATGACCCGACCAAAGCTCGCCTTGGCCGGGTAGCTGTACGGGGCGCCGATCATGCGACGACGGGTCCCGCTGTTTGCTTGTCATTCCCGCGAAAGCGGGAATCCAGTTCTTGCCGGCCCGGAAAAGCACGGCGCTGCGCGCCGCTCTGGATTCCCGCTGTCGCGGGAATGACGAATTTTAGGGTGCGGGCGGCGCAGATCATGCGACGGTTTGCACCACGATGAAGCTGATCAGCTCGAAGTCATCGAGGCCGGCGATGGTGTCCAGCAGGGCCGTGGTCTTGCCGGGCGTGAACAGGCTGTCCAGGTCCTTCGCCTCCTTGACGTCGATCATGGTCTTGATCGCCTGATCGAGCAGGTCGGAGTAGGCCTTCATGTCACGGCCGTCCTGCGTGGCTTGATTGAATGGGACGAAGGCCTCGCGCACGGGCTCATCGAAGCCCCGGCAAGCAGTGCGTGCCAGATCCAGCAGGCGCTTTGCTTCCGTGTGGTCGTGGACGATGCGGCCATCGTTGCCGATATAGACCAGGTAGAACGGGTGCAGCCGGTTGTGCTGATTGACGTTGACGCCGGGGTTGCGATTGCGCAGCGTGAAGATCACGCCCGGCATCAATCCCACCTCCGGCCTTGCCGGCACTACTGCATGAAGGCCATTGGGAATATTGCTCAGGTCGCCATGGGTCTTGACGTAGTTGAGCAGGTCCATGCGGAAGTCGTTGAGGCCGAGATCGGTGATGGACACGCCCGTCCGCAGATCCTCCATCTCGATCACTTCTTCCTGTAGCCGGCGGAGCTGTTCCTTGCGGTAGGCCGCGTCGTTGGCCTGGGCGTTGAGCACGTTGTCGTCGCCGGTGGCGGTCACGTCCGCAATCATCATGCGGTTCTCGACCCGCTCCTTGAGGTTGATGTACTCGTCCAGGCTGATGTCGGGCCAGTAGTTGACCAACTGAATGCTGGCGTTCTGCGAGCCGATGCGGTCGATGCGGCCGAACCGCTGGATGATGCGGACCGGGTTCCAGTGGATGTCGTAGTTGATGAGGTAGTCGCAGTCCTGAAGGTTCTGGCCTTCGGAGATGCAGTCGGTGCCGATCAGGATGTCCAGCTCGCGCGGCTCGTTGGGGTAGACGACCGCCTTGTCCTTGGAGCGCGGCGAGAACAAGGTGAGCAGGCCCTGGAAGTCGTAACCCTGCCGGCTGCCCGGCATGGTGCCCAGCGTGGACTTGGGACCATCCGAGCCGGTGACCTTGCCGGTGTGGACCTTGTGCGCTTTAAGCAGGAACTCCGCCAGGTTGTCGTACAGATAGTTGGCAGTGTCGGCAAAGGCGGTGAAGACCAGCACCTTGCGGTTGCCGGGGTTGATCGGCGACGTGAGCTTGCTGGTAATCTGGGTTTTGATGTGCTGGAGCTTGGCGTCATCGGCCGGGGTGACTTTCTCCATCTCGCGCAGCAGCTCGCTGATGAAGACCAGATCGGCCTGAAGGTCTTGCTCCCAGGACGGCACGTCCATGTCGTCCAGGTTGATCTGGATCTTCTTGCCGATGGTGGCGTCGCCGGGCAGCGGCAGCTCGTCATCGTCTTCGTCGACGTCCTCAAACGCGGTGGAGGTATCGGCGAAGCTGCCGGGGACGCCACGCTCGCGCCAGTCCGCAATCCGCTCCAGCGCGTTGGTGTGGCTCTGCCGCAGGCTCTTGAGCGTGAGTCGAAAGGCTTGCACCGAGCTTTCCAGGCGCTTGAGCAGGTTGGTGGTCATGAGGGCCTGAAGGCTCTTCTCACGGTCCGCCTGCTTGAGCTTGGCGCCGCCGCCTTCGACTTCGGTGTCGTACAGCTCTTCGTACTTCTTCAACCGGCTGGGCAGGATGTAGCTGATGGGCGCGTAGACGGCCAGCTTGAGCAGGGACAGCCGGTCGAAGATGTCGTTGAAACCGATGACATCGCTGCGCGTGGTCAGCGGGCAGTGAAAGGACAGCGGCTTGCGGCGCTCGGGGAAAGAGCCGATCTCGGCGGTGTCGTAGAACGTCTGGATGTGCTTGCGCGAGCGGGCAATGGTGACGCTGTCCAGCAGCTCGAAGAAGTCGAAATCCAGCGCCGTGAGGATGGCGGTCGCGGTGCGCCTTTCGATCGGGAGCACGGACCAGGCGTTGAACGCCGCCTGCGCCCTGCGGAAGATGCTGTCGATGTCTTTGCTAGTGCGCAGCTGGCCGCTCAGGGTTTCGCTGTCGCCCTCATAGGCCAGCGCGAGCTGGTTCTTGAGGTCGTTGAAGCGGTTGTTGACCGGGGTGGCCGAGAGCATCAGCACCTTGGTCTTCACGCCTTGCCGGATCACTTGTTTC
Organism: uncultured bacterium; assembly: GCA_965232975.1. GTDB lineage: Bacteria > Pseudomonadota > Gammaproteobacteria > Pseudomonadales > Porticoccaceae > CBDDRG01. The sequence continues at coordinate 24,394 of CBDDRG010000135.1, read as the reverse complement.
ATCAGGCGCTGGTAGCGCGTCTCCTTGTCCTTGTAGATGTCGTTGTTGCGGAAGTTGTGCGACTCGTCGATCACCACCAGGTCGTAGTTGCCCCAGTTCACGCGGTCCAGGGCGATGCCCAGGGACTCGCCGCGCGTGCGGCTGAGGTCGGTGTGGCAGAGAACGTCGTAGCTGAACCGGTCCTTGAACAGGATGTTGGTCTTCAGGTTGCCCTTGTAGGTTTGCCAGTTGTCGGCCAGTTTTTTCGGGCACAGGACAAGTACGGATTTGTTCCGCAGCTCGTAGTACTTGATGACCGCCAGCGCGGTGAAGGTCTTACCCAGGCCGACGCTGTCGGCCAGGATGCAGCCGTTGTAGGTCTCCAGCTTGTTGATCAGCCCGGTGGCCGCGTCGCGCTGAAAATTGAACAGCTTCTGCCAGATCAGCGTGTCCTGATAACCGGTGCGGTCGTTGGGCAGAACGTCCTCGTTGATGTCCTCCAGGAATTCCCGAAAGATGTGGTAGAGCATCAGGAAGTAGATGCGCTCCGGGGGATTCTCCTGGTACACGGACGCGATGTGATCGCACAGCCGCGTGGTCACGTCGTCCAGCTTGTCGGGGCTGTTCCAGATCTGCTCGAACAGGTTCAGGAACATCGCCGTGTGCGTCGGCTCGCTGAACCGGGTGACGATGTTCGAGAGGGCGTTGCCCTTCTCATGCCCGAGGTCCACGGCCGTGAAGCCCTGGAGCGGCATGTAGACCGTATCCCCGTCGGCGCCCCGAATTCCCGCGAAGGGCTGCATCGGCGCCTGGGCCTTGTTGGACCGGAACGCGGCTTTCCGCCGTATCCAGTCCGCGCACTCGCGGGCGATGGCGCGCTGCGTCAGTTTGTTGCGGAGCTGGATCTCGAACTCGCTGCCGTAGAGGCTGCGCTCGCGTTCCGCCTTGGGGATGTGGAACTCCCGCCGCTCCTTCCTGAGCTTGTCTGCCACCTGGTCCGGGACGAAGGTGGGGGAGGTGAAAATAAACTCCACGCTCTCGACCGACTCCAGCTCCTGCTTCAGCGCGACGTAGGCGTACATCGAAAAGCAGGAGGCGGCGATCTTGAGCTTGGCGCCGGGCTTCAGGGTCCGCTTCAGATCATCGCCGAGAAGCCGGTTGATATTGTCGATCAGCTCCACTGAAGCCCTCGATTCTGGCGGTAGCGAACTATCAGCATTGGACTATCGATCAGGTGGTCACTCGCATCGCCTGTTGTGGCGGCCGAGCGGACTAGCGCTTTAGCAGGCCCTTGAAAACGCTTTTCAACATCCTGTTAGGACAACTGTATTGCTCGGTCCGGCGTGTGATCCACCAGTGGTGTCGGCCGTGGCGCTCTGGCGGGTAATCGGATCCGAGCAAGCCGGACGCCCTCTGGCCGTTCCATCTCGACGAATTCCATCTCGACGAATTCCAGCTCGCGGCTGATTTGGAACAGCGAAGGCTGTATTACTCCGTCGCCTCGAATCGCAACAACTCCGCGCCGCCATTCACCAGGTCGCCGGGCTGGCAGTAGAATTCGACCACGGTGCCAGCGGCGGGCGCGCGGATGCTGTGCTCCATTTTCATGGCTTCCATGATGATCATCACCGCGCCCTTCTCGACAGGCTCGCCGACGGCGACGCCGTGGGCGACGATGGTGCCGGTCATGGGGGCAGTGAAGCCGGCGTCGGCGTGGTCGCTGTCGGCGTCTCCGGTGTCCGGCCCGATGATGGAGAAGTGGGTGGCACCGGCGGGGGTAAACAGGCTGTAGTTGCCGTCGTGGGCGGCTTGCCTGGCGTGGGTGACGATGGTCGCACGCAGCCGGTGGCCGTCGATCACCGCGATCAGCTCGTCCGGAGCGGATGAGGGGTCTTGCGATTGTTCGCGGGCGCCCGCAACCACTGTCGTGCCGGCGGTGCTGGTCATCACCCAATGGCGGCTGCCCGCGGCGCCCTTTTCCTCCACCTGAACGCTGTGCTCGTCGCCAGCCAGCCGCAGCCGCAGGGTTTGCACGCGGGCCTCGTTGCAGCGCCAGCCGTTGACTAGGTGCCAAGGCGACCAGGGGTCGGTGCTCTGCGCGCGCAGCGCGTCGGCGAGATGTTCCCGTTCGAGCAGCACATGCAGCGCCGCCAGCGCCAGGCTCTGCTGCGCGTTCTGCGCGGCTGGCCGGAAGATCAACGCGCGGTGGCGCTCGATAAAGCCGGTGTCGAGATCGGCCGCGCGAAACGGCGCGCAGGTAACCAGGTTGTACAGAAATTCGACATTGGTGGTCATGCCGCTGATGCGGTACTGGCGCAGCGCGAGCGCGAGGCGATCGAGGGCGCGCGCGCGGTTTTCGTCCCACACGATGAGCTTCGCGATCATCGGGTCGTAAAAAGTGCTGACTTCGTCGCCCTGTAACACGCCGGTATCGACGCGCACATGGTCGCTCTCGGTAGGCGGTTGCAGGAAGGACAGCGTGCCGGTGACCGGCAGGAAGTCGTTGGCTGGGTCCTCGGCGTAGATGCGCGCCTCGAAGGCGTGGCCGCGGATACTCAGTTGTTGTTGGCTGAGCGGTAGCGGTTCGCCGGCCGCCACCCGCAGTTGCCATTCCACCAGATCCTGGCCGGTGATCATTTCGGTGACCGGATGCTCGACCTGCAGGCGGGTGTTCATCTCCATGAAGTAAAAGCTGTCGTCGCGGTCGAGCAGAAATTCGACCGTGCCGGCGCCCTCGTAGCCGATGGCGCGCGCGGCGGTCACCGCGGCGTCGCCCATCTGCGCCCGCACAACCTCGGACAAGCCCGGCGCGGGTGCCTCCTCGATCACCTTCTGGTGGCGGCGCTGCACCGAGCAGTCGCGCTCGAACAGATAGACGCCGTTGCCGAGGCGATCGAAAAACACCTGGATTTCGACGTGGCGGGGCTGCGTGAGATATTTCTCGACCAGCATGGCGTCGTCGCCGAAGCCGTTCATCGCCTCGCGTTTGGCGGCGGCGAGTGCCTCGGCAAACTCCTCGCCGCGCCACACCTGGCGCATGCCCTTGCCACCGCCACCGGCGGCGGCCTTCAGCAGCACCGGGTAGCCCATGGCCTCGGCGGCGCGCCTGAGCACGGCCGGATCCTGGTCGTCGCCGTGGTAGCCGGGCACCAGCGGCACGCCGGCGCGCTCCATGATCTGCTTGGCGGCGGATTTCGAGCCCATGGCCTCGATGGCGCCAACGGGCGGGCCGATGAAGACGATGCCGCTGGCATCGCAAAGCTGGCGGAACGCGGCGTTCTCGGACAGGACGCCGTAGCCCGGGTGGATGGCCTCGGCGCCGGTTTTGCGCGCGGCGGCGATGATCTTGGCGCCCACCAGATAGGATTCCCGCGCGGGCGCCGGCCCGATATGCACGGCCTCGTCGGCCATCGCGACATGGAGCGCATTGCGGTCGGCGTCGGAATACACGGCGACGGTGCGAATGCCGAGACGGCGCGCGGTGCGGATCACCCGGCAGGCGATCTCGCCCCGGTTCGCAATCAAAATTTTGGTGAACATCGGGCTGGCCTTTTCGTTCGCGGTGAATTCGTTCGCGGTGAATGAGTTGTGCGCAGTTGCAGCGGCGGCCCGCACTACATCCGGAACACGCCGAATTTGGTGTCCTCGATGACCCTGTTCAGGCTCGCCGAGATACAGAGCCCGAGCACCATGCGGGTTTGCACCGGGTCGATGATGCCGTCGTCCCACAGCCGCGCCGACGCATAGTAGGGGTGACCCTGCTGGTCATAGAGGTCGATGACCGGCTGCTTGAATGCGGTTTCTTCCTCCTTGCTCCAGCTCTGGCCCTGGCCTTCGAGCTGGTCGCGTTTGACCGACGCGAGCACGCCCGCGGCCTGCTCGCCGCCCATCACCGAGATGCGCGCATTGGGCCACATGAACAGGAAGCGCGGGTCGTAGGAGCGCCCGCACATGCCGTAATTGCCGGCGCCGAAAGACCCGCCGATGATGAGGGTGAACTTGGGCACCCGGGCGCAGGCCACGGCGGTGACCAGCTTGGCGCCGTGCTTGGCGATGCCGCCGGCTTCGTACTGCTTGCCGACCATGAAGCCGGTGATGTTCTGTAAAAACACCAGCGGCATCTTGCGCTGCGCGCACAGCTCGATGAAGTGCGCGCCCTTTTGCGCCGATTCGCTGAACAGGATGCCGTTGTTGCCGAGAATGCCCACCGGGTAGCCGTGGATGCGCGCGAAGCCGCACACCAGCGTGCTGCCGAACAGCGCCTTGAACTCGTCGAACTCGGAGCCATCGACGACGCGGGCGATGATCTCGCGGACGTCGTAGGGCTGGCGCGCGTCCTTGGGCACGATGCCGTAAATCTCCTCGGCGGCGTAACGCGGTTCGACCGGCTCGCGAATGTCCATCTGCACCGGCTTCACGCGGTTCAGCCGCGCGACCGCCTGCCGAGCCAGTTGCAGCGCGTGGCTGTCGTTCCGGGCGTAGTGGTCGGTGACACCGGAGGTGCGGCAGTGCACGTCGGCGCCGCCGAGTTCCTCGGCGCTCACCACCTCGCCGGTGGCGGCTTTCACCAGCGGCGGGCCGCCGAGAAAGATGGTGCCCTGCTGGCGCACGATGATGGATTCATCGGCCATCGCCGGCACATAGGCGCCGCCGGCGGTGCACGAACCCATGACCACGGCGAGCTGCGGGATGCCCTGCGACGACATCACCGCCTGGTTGTAGAAGCTGCGGCCGAAGTGGTTGCGATCGGGGAACACTTCGGACTGCATCGGCAGAAAGGCGCCGCCGGAATCCACCAGATAGATGCAGGGCAGATGGTTTTCGGCGGCGATGGTCTGCGCCCGCAACTGCTTGCTGACGGTGATCGGGTAATAGGTGCCGCCCTTGACGGTGGCGTCGTTGGCGATGATCACGCACTCCTGGCCCGACACCCGGCCGATGCCGGTGATCATGCTGGCGGCGGGAAGGTAGTCGTCGTAGCACTCCCAGGCCGCGAGCTGGGAGAACTCCAGAAAGGGCGTGCCCGGATCGATGAGGCCGAGCACGCGGTCGCGGGGCAGCAACTTGCCGCGCGCGACGTGGCGCTCGCGGGCCTTGGCGCCGCCGCCCAGCGCAATCTGCGCGACCTTGGCGTTGAGGTCGGCGACCAGGCTTTCCATGTGGGCGCTGTTGGCGGCGAAATCGCTGCCGCGCGGATTGATCTTGGAGCTGATGATCGGCATCGAGGGGTCGCCTATGCGTCTTTTTGCTGGAGAATTTTCGGGAAGATGGCGCGGTGGAAGCCGTTGAACGCCGCATTGTTGCGCTGCGCGCGCGGCACCTTGCGGGCCAGCGGCGAACTCATGCACAGCGAGCTGCCGCCATCGACGCGCAGCGTGATGCCGTTGATATAGGCCGCACCCTCGGACAGCAGAAAGCACACGGTGGCGCTGACTTCGGCCTCGGTGCCGAGCCGGTTCAGCGGAATCGCCTCGGGGAAGTGGGGTATGCACTCCAGCATCTCCGGGTCGGTGTAAGTGTCGAGGCCAGACGACGCCAGATAGCCGGGCGCGACCGCGTTCACGCGCACGCCGGCATAGGCCCATTCGATGGCGGTGGTCTGGGTCAGGTTCTCCATGCCGGCGCGCGCCGCGCCCGAATGGGCCATGCGCGGCATGCCGCCCACGCAATCGGCGGTGATGTTGACGATGGCGCCGCCGTGTTCCTTCATCGACTGCAAAAACACTGCCTTGGCGACGATAAAGCCGCCCAGCAGGTTCGAACGCACCACGGCCAGAAAACCGTTCGGGGTGATGTTTTCGAGATCGGCCGGAAACTGGCCGCCGGCGTTGTTGACCAGGCCGTGAATCGCGCCGTGATCGGCAATGAATTTTTTCACCAAGGCATCCACCGCCTCGGCGTCGCGGATGTCGGCGCAGCCATAGGCGCACATTGCGCCGGGGTTGTCCGCCTCGATTTCGGCCTTGACGGTGGCCAGCTTCGACTCGGTGCGCCCCAGCAGCAGCACGCCGGCGCCGAGCGCCGCCAGCTCATGGGCGATACAGCGGCCAAAACCGCTGCCCCCGCCGGTGACGAGAATGGTCTTGCCGGCGAAACTGCCCGGCCGTAGAACGGATTGGTAGCCCATGGTGTGATCCCCCCGATGGTTGTCTGGTGCGCTTTATTTTAAGCGTGTGGTGGTGGCGTCCAAACCTGGCTCAGCGCGCACCGGCTCATGGGCCAGTCAGATGTTGGTGCCGCTGCGCGCGTTCACCTTTACCCAAGTGTCGCCGAGGTCGCCGTCGGCGGCAAAGGTAGCGAGGCGGGCGTCCAGCAACGCCACCTGCTCCTCGTTCAGGCTCTTGGTCGGCCTCATGGAGCGCGTTGTCTCGGCGCCCCTGGGTGCCGGTGGATTTTCCAGTGCGCACCGAGCACCAACGAGCCCGCAGCAAACCCCGCGCAAGCTGAGGGACGGCCGCGCGCGATGTTTTTGAGTGGTCTGGCCGTGATTTCCGCTGGTGTTCGGCGTGGGTGCGCGATGCGCATCGCGGCGGCGGCGTCCGTTGAATTTTCCTCGCGGCTGTGTTGCGGGTTGGATGATCTTGACCGTCAGCGCACCCGACAGCCATTGGCAGGTTGCCAGGGCTCCTTGTCGGCGGTGAGCTCAGTGTTGGGGGCTGGCTATACGGGGCAACCCTTTGCCGCCGCCATCCACGTTGCACTGGGCGCCTCGGTGCAAGTCGCCAGACGCAACGCACTGCGCCGGTTCGCCGTCATTTCCCAGCGCTTGGTCGTGGAACGCTCCGTTCCTGGCGGGAGCAATCCCGAAGGCTCTGGAAAAACACCGAGCGCCTATTCAACACCGGCTCGACACCAGCCTACCAATGGTCAACCTCGCGTTCTTGGCGTTTCTTGCCGCGAAGATATTGAACAGCTTCCAAGAGCTTGTTCAATATATCGATCAGGGGATGCAGCGCAAGGCAAAACTGGCCGAAAAAGCGCAGCATACACGGAGTATGTGAGCATTTTGAGGCCAGTTTTAACGCCGCGATGTGCCCTTCAGCGAGATCTTGAACAGGCTCTAAGGCGTCAGTCGTCGCTACCCATCACGCCCAGCAAGTGGAGCAGGCTGGTGAACAGGTTGTAGATGGCGACGTACAGCGTCACCGTGGCCATGATGTAGTTGGTTTCACCGCCGTTGATGATCTCGCTGGTCTGGTAGAGGATGAGCCCTGCCATCAGCAGCACGAACAGCGCGGATACCACCAACGCCAGGCCCTGGATCTCGAAAAACACGGCACCGAGCCCGGCGAGAAACGCCACCAGGATGCCCGCCGCCAGAAATCCGCCCATGAAGTTGAAGTTTTTGCGACTGTTGATCGCATAGGCAGACAGGCCAACAAAGGTGATCGCCGTGGCCCCGAGGGCGTTCATCACCAGTTGCGGGCCATTGGGCAGCTTGAGATACATACCCAGAATCGGCCCCAGCGTGTACCCCATAAATCCGGTGAGGGCAAAAACCCACACCAGACCGAGTGCGCTGTTGCGGAATTTGGTAGTGAGAAACAGCAGGCCGAAATAGCCGACCAGCGTGATAATCAGGCCAGGGTGGGGAAGCTCCAGCGCCATCGCCGCACCGGCCGTGACCGCGCTGAATCCCAGCGTCATCGCCAGCAATAGGTAGGTATTGCGAATGACCTTGTTGGTCGCGAGGAGTGACTCTTGTTTCAGGATGGCTGGTTTGGGTGCCGTATTCATAAAATATTCCACCGTTTGGTCATTGAAACTCCGGCGGGTGCACCCCGCCGCAGGCTTGTCGCGCGTCGATTGTGATCCAAGCCGGCGTTAGCCACAAGCGGGCAATCTGTGCCAGGCGACGCCCGGGATATCCCTTCATCAGGCGTTATTGATCGGCTATTTAAAGCCCCCCGACGCTTTTCCTGGCATCCCATGGACGCCCGCGACATCAGTTGTGAGCGATGGTCTCCACGCCCTCGGGCAGGGGTTCGGCCTTGAGCACGCCAGCCACTTCGAGCGCATCGAGTTCGGCCGCGGTCAACCCCAGATGGGCGCCGAAGACCTCGCGGTTGTGCTCGCCCAGGTAGGCGGCCTGCAGGTCGAGGGGCTCCGGGAAATCGGAAAACCGCAGCGGAATGCCGGGGATGGTGAGGTCGCCATAGCCGCGGTCGTGGATGGTGCGCACCACCTCGCGCTCGATCAGGTGGGGGTGGGCCATGGCTTCGGGCACGCTGAGCACCGGCGCGACCGGGATGTGCATGTCCTCCAGCAGCTTGAGCGCGTCGTCGCGTGCGTAGTCCTTCAGCCAGCTTTCGATGATCTGGACGATCTCGGCGCGGCGCTCGACGCGCTTGCCGTTGGTGGCGTAATCGGGGTGATCGGCGAGATCTTCCCGGCCCATCACCTTGCACAGGGGCGCCCACTGGCGCGCCATGACCACCATGAACAGGTAGCCGTCCTTGCAGTTGAACAGGCCCAGGGGACTGGCCGCATAGTGGTGGTGACCGGCGCGGCGCGGCACGATCTTGCCGCCGCTGCCGGAATACGCCTGCACATTGATCTCGTGGGCGTGGAAGTAGGAGTCGAGCAGGGAGATGTCGATGTGCTGGCCGCGCCCGGTGCGATGGCGGTGCAGCAGCGCGCCATTGATGGCCGCGAGCGCGTGTACGCCAGCGCTGACATCGCCGATGCCGAGCATGGGGAAATAGGGCGCCTGGTCGGGGTCGCCGATCATGTCCATGACGCCCGAAACCGCCATGGCGATGTAGTCGAAGCCCGGCAGTTTGGCCAACGGGCCGGTCTGGCCGAAAGCGGAGATGGAACACATGATGATGGTCGGATTCAGGCTTTTTACCACCTCGTAGCCGAGGCCCAGGCGCCCGATCACGCCGGGTGCGAAGTTCTCCAGGATCACGTCGCAATCCTTCACTAGCCCCTTGACGAGCTCGCGGCCGCGCTCGGTGCGCATATCGACGCAGACGCTCTTCTTGCCGCGATTCTGCTGGATGTAGTAGCCGCTGCGGCCCTTGCGGCGGTGGGGCAGCGCGCGGGTGGGATCGCCCTCGGGCGCCATTTCGACCTTGATGATCTCCGCGCCCATCTCGGCCATCAGCCGCGAGGTGGTGGGGCCGGCGAGGAACTGGGTGAAGTCGAGCACCCGGTAGCCTTCGAGAATCCGCGGCTGTGCGGTATCGGTATCGGCGGCGTTGTTGGCGGCGCTGTTGGCGGCGTTGGTAGTCATGGCGCTCGGCCTCGTTATTGAGTGTGGAGCGGTGCCCTCAAGCCGACGCAGCGACAGCGGCAGTCTTGGGCAGCTTGCGGAAGAGAATCTTGTCGGCGACCAGATTCGCTATCTGCTCCGGGCTGTAGCCGAGGCGGTTGCTCAGCACTTCCTCGTTGTGTTCGCCCAGCAGCGGCGCCTGTAGATCGGTTGGCACTGCGTATTTGGAGAAGCGCAGCGGCATGCCCGGAATCTGGAATTCGCCGAGCCAGGGGTCGCTGATGGTGCGAATGGTCTGGCGTTCGATCATGTGGGGGTGGGCCATGGCCTGGGGCACGGTCAGAATCGGTGCGCAGGGAATGCGGCCGGCTTCGAGCTTGGCAAGCGCGCTGGCGTCGCTGTCCTGGGCTTGCAGCCAGTCTTCGATGAGCGCGATCACCTCTTTGAGGTGGGCGACGCGGTCGTCGTTGTCCTTGAAGCGCGGATCCTCGATCAGATCCTCCCGCCCCATGACCTTGCACAGCACCGGCCACTGGTGCAGCAGCGCGAGAATCACCAGATAGCCGTCCTTCGACTTGAACACGCCGGTGGGCGCCACGGCGTAGTGGTGGCCGCCGTTCCTGCGCGGCACGATCTTGCCCTTGCTGCCGGAATAGCCCTGCACGCTGATTTCGTGGTGGTGGTAGTAGGTGTCGAGCAGGGAGATATCGAGCATCTGTCCCTTGCCGGTGCGCGCGCGTTCGAGCAGGGCGTAGCCGATGGCGGTGACGGCGTGCACGCCGGTGCCCACGTCGCCGAATGCCAGCATGGGCAGACAGGGCGGCAAGTCGCTTTCGCCCATCAGGTCGGTGACGCCGGCGTAGGCCTGGGCGATGAAGTCGAAGCCCGGGAACTCGGCTAGCGGCCCGGTCTGCCCGAAGGCCGAGATCGAGCACATGATCAGGTCGGGCTTGATCTGCCGCACCACGTCCCAGCCAAGGCCGAGGCGACCGATGACGCCGGGTGCGAAATTTTCGATGAGCACGTCGCAGTGTTTGAGCAGCTCCTTCAAAATGCCAAGCCCCGCGGGCGTCTTGGGGTTGAGGCACAGGCTTTTTTTGCCGCGATTCTGCTGCACGAAGTAGGCGCTGCGGCCGGCCTCGGCATTTAGATAGGGAAAGGCACGGATGGGGTCGCCGTGGGGGCCGATTTCAACCTTGATGACTTCGGCGCCCATTTGCACCATCAAGTTGGTCGCCGCCGGCCCCGCCAGGTATTGGGACAGGTCGAGCACGCGGTAGCCGTCGAGAACGTGTTTGGGTGTCATGGTGGTACCCCGTTGATTTGGGCGCGGGCCATTTTGCCGCGGCGACTACAGCCGTGATTCGCAATGACGCGCTAGTGGTGGGCGCTGAACAGCACGCCGGCGCTTTCGAGGGCCGCGATCCGTTCAGCGCTGTAATTCAGGCTGCCCAGAATCGCCGCGTTGTGCTCGCCGAGAAAGGGCGCATCCAGTTCCGGCAGCTCGGGGTGGTTCGAAAACCGCAGCGGCATGCCGGGGATATCGAACTCGCCGAGCATGCGGTCGTTGATGCGACGCACCACGCCGCGCTCGCGGTGGTGGGGGTGATCGATGGTCTGCGCCACCGTTAGGATCGGCGCCACCGGCACGCGCACCGCCTGCAGCGCGGCGATGGCCTCCGCGTCGGTGGGAAAGGTCTGCAGCCAGGCTTCGATGATGGCGATCAGCGCCCGCTGGTTTTTGACGCGCGCCTCGTTGGTGCGATAGTCGGGGTTCTCGATCAGATCCGCGCGGCCCATGGCCTTGCACAGCACTTCCCACTGGTGCACCAGCGCCAGGATCATGATGTAACCTTCCGGCCCCTGAAAAATACCGGTCGGGCAGACCGCATAGTGGTGTGCGCCGGCGCGCCGGGGCACGACCTTGCCGCCGCTCGCCGAATAGGCCTGGACATTGACCTCGTGCTGGTGGAAGTAGCAGTCCAGCAGCGAGATATCGAGATGCTGGCCGACGCCGGTGCGATACACATCGAGCAACGCATAGCCGATGGCGGCCGCCGCGTGCACGCCGGTGGTGACATCGCCGATGGCGAGCATGGGCAGGCTCGGCGGGCGGTCAGGCTCGCCGATCACGTCGGTGACGCCGGCGTAGGCCTGCGCGATGTAATCGAAGCCGGGCAGGTGGCTGAGCGGGCCGGTCTGGCCGAACGCGGAAATCGAGCACATCACCAGCTTCGGGTTGAGCTTGTGCACTGCGTCCCAACCAAAGCCGAGGCGGCCGATGACGCCGGGCGCCCAGTTCTCGATGAGCACATCGGCGCTCTTGATGAGGTCGGCGAAGATCGCGCTGCTCTGTGGGTTCTTGACGTCGATACAGAGGCTTTGCTTGCCCCGGTTTTGCTGCACGAAATAGCCGCTGCGCTTGTTCTTGCGGTATGGAAATGCCCGGCTCGGGTCGCCGAAGGGCGCCATCTCCACCTTGATGATGTCGGCGCCCATCTCGGCCATCAGCCGCGTCGCCGCCGGCCCCGCCAGATACTGCGTGAAATCGAGCACCTTGTAGCCCGACAGAATGCGATTGGACGTCATCTGCAACCCCCGCGTATTACTTAACTGGATGTGATTGACTGGACGAAGCGACGGGGCCGATCCGCGCACGCACACTGCGCTCAGTCAGCCCCGTGCCGAAGCATTGGCGTGTCAGTTGGCAAGTATCACGCAGCTGGAATCGGCTCGCTGCACAGCACTTTGTCCGCTTCCATCGCCTCGATGGCAGCGGTCGAATAGCCGGCTGTCGCCAGCACCTCGCGGTTGTGTTCGCCGAGGAAGCTCGCCTGCAGTTCCAGAAATTCCGGGTACTGGGAAAACCGCAGCGGGTTGCCCGGCACCTTCAGGTTGCCAAAGGCGCGGTCGGTGACTGTGCGCACGGTTTTGCGGTAGTTCAAGTGGGGGTGCGCCATGGCTTCCGGCACGCTGAGTACCGGCGCGACCGGGACGTGATTGGACGCCAGGATCTCGACCGCCTCGTCGTCGCTCGCGGTGGTTTGCAGCCAGGCCTCGATGGCGTCGATCAGCACCTGCTTGTTGGCGGTGCGACCGGCGTTGTCGGCAAAGCGGGGATCGGTGTCGAATTCTTCCTTGCCGATCACCTTGAGTAGGTTCTTCCACTGGGCGCCGATGGCGATGATGACCAGGTATTTGGTCTTGCCCTTGAACAGGCCGAGCGGTGCCACCGCGAAATGGTGCGCGCCGGAGCGGTGGGGCACCAGCTTGCCATCGGTACCGTCGTAACCCTGGACGTTGATTTCGTGGCAGTGGAACAGGCAGTCGAGCAGCGCGATATCCAGATGCTGGCCGCCACCCCCGCGCTCGCGGTGAAACAATGCTGCCGTGATCGCGCCGTAGGCGTGGGCGCCGGTGGACACATCGCCCATGCCGAGGCCAGGGAAATAGGGTGAGCCGTGCTCCTCGCCGATCATGTCGATGACTCCGGCATAGGCCTGGGCGATGTAGTCGAAGCCGGGGCGATCGGACAGCGGCCCGGTCTGCCCGAAGGCGGAGATCGAACACATGATCAGTTTGGGGTTGATGGCCTTGAGGGTATCGAAATCGATGTTGAGGCGCTTCATCACGCCGGGGGTGAAATTTTCGACGACGACATCGACATCTTTGACCAACTTGTGAATCACTTCCTGCGCGCGGCGGTCGCGCAGGTTCAGGCAGATCGCTTTCTTGCCGCGATTCTGCTGGATATAGTAGCCGCTGCGGCCATTCTTGAGCGCCGGCATCAACCGCACCATGTCGCCCACCGGCGCGGCTTCGACCTTGATGACTTCGGCGCCGGTCTCCACCATCAAGCGTGTGCAGGACGGGCCGGCCAGCACATGGGTGAAATCGAGCACTTTGATACCGTCGAGCACATGCTTTCTAATCATTGCGAACTGCCCCCTGAGCTTGGTCTGCGGATTTGCGGTTTGTCCTCAGGGGCTCGGCCAGCAATGCGGGCCAGGCCCCGGGTCTTTCGCTCTCAAACCTTGCGGTTATCGTTTTATCGACGCGAGCCGATGCTACGCTCTCGGCCTAGAACGCGCAATTCCCGGAATCGAGTTCAGTTCAGGTTCCAGTTCGAGGTAAGCAGCGTCGCAAGCCGATAAATTGCGCGGTCGCGCCGACTGTCAGAGTGTCGACCGGCGCGTGCGCGAAAGTGGCCGCAGCCACATCGATTCCACAGCTGCCAGCAACTCCACCCAGCAACTCCACAAAGGCGCTGCTGCGCGCCTGGGTTACCCGCGCCAATTGTCGAGCCGGTAATCCCGGGTTGCCCGCGAGGGCGGACGGGCCGATGAGGCTGAGGCTGGGACAATCTGCGCAAATCGGGCAGTATGGGCCGCGCATTGCGGCCGTTCCGGACGTGGGCGCCCGGAACGGCCTGAGGACTTCATCCACAAGGTGTGACGACCATGGTCAATCCCCTGCAAGACCAGTTGCTCAAAGCAGGCCTGATCAAGGCCCATCAGATCAACAAGGTGAACCAGGAAAAGCGCCGGGCACAACACGGCAAGGTGCCGAACGCCGCCACTGAGGAGGCGCGCCAGGCCCGGCAGCACAAGGCGGAAAGCGACCGCAGCCGCAATCGCGAACAGCAGGCGGAGCAGGATCGCAAAGCCCAGGCGGCTCAAATCCGCCAGCTGGTCGAGGCCCAGCGGCTCGCGCGCAGCGGCGGCGACAGCGCGTTTCAGTTCATCGATGCGGGCAAGATCAAGAAAATCCACCTGCACGCCGCGCAGCGCGCACAGTTGATCGGCGGCATGCTGGCGGTGGTCAAGCTCGGCGAGGTCTACGAACTGGTACCGGCGGCGACCGCGGAGAAAATCGCCGCGCGCGATCCGAGTTGCGTTCTGGTACTCCAGGTTCGCACCACGCCACCTGCGAATCCCGAACCCGATCCCTACGCCGATTACCCGGTGCCGGACGATCTGACGTGGTAACTGGCCTGAACCAGGGATCAAGAGCTACGCGGCTAGCGCGGATGCTTTGGCGCTGACAAGGTTCTAGCACGAAAGTCCAACAGGCTGCTAGACGTCGAGGTCAAACCGGTACTGGGCATAGTACTGCTCCAGGTAGGCGTCGAAACTTAGCGTATCGCGCGCCTCGATGGCCTGCTGTTCGGCCAGGGAAAGGGTCGCGAGTTCACTGAAGCGGGCTTCGAGGGCGGCGTCTCGCCCGCCGGCCAGAAAATAGTCGCGGTGCTGGCGGGCGTGGCCGAGTGCGGTCTGAAAATAAGTTCCGCCAGTACGCGCCATCTCCGCAAGCAACTGGGCGGCCGGGGTGTGGCCGGCATCGGCGAGCCAGGGCTGCAATTCGGCGAGCGCCACACGGTGGTCGGCGCCGCCTTGGGCTTGATCCAGCAAGGCCGCGACCGGCTGCATTTCAGCAAAGAGTTCACTGGCCCAGGCTCGCAGTGGGCGTTCACTTTGAACGCCGGTACGCAGCATCAGCTCGGGATCACGCCCGCGATAGACGACGCGGTGCTGGTTGTCGAGGATATTGCGGTATTCAGTAGTGTCGGTTTCGGGGCTGTCGGCGAGCGCGCAGTGAAGCAGAAAAACATCGAGAAAATGCACCTGCCGGGCATCGATGCCGTTGGGGAGGTAGGGGTTGAGATCCAGGCAGCGCACTTCGATGTATTCAACACCGCGTCGCCACAGTGCGGGCAGTGGAGCCTCGCCGCCCTTGGTGGTGCGCTTGGGGCGAATCTTGCTATAGAACTCGTTCTCGATCTGCAGGAGATGGGTGCTCAACTGCCGGTATGCCCCATCGGCGGCTTTCAGGCCAATCTGCTCATAGGGTGGATAGGGGGTCGTCAGCGCCGCACGCAGGTTCTCGATGTAATTGCGCAGACTGTTGTAACAGATCACCAGGGATTCCTGGGCACTGCTTTGGTAGCCCAGGTTGCCCATGCGCAGCGAGGTTGCGAAGGGGCTGTGCAGGCTGTGCCCGTCGCTGCCGAAGGGCACCAGGCTGTGCTCGCGGCCGGCGATGAAGGAGCGGCACAGCGCGGGTGCGGCGCCGAACAGGTACAGCAACAGCCAAAAGTGACGGCGGAAATTGCGGATCAACGCAAAATAGCGATCGGTCTTGAAATCCTGCAGGGAGCCGGCGTCACCCGCGTGTTGCTGCAGCAATGCCCAGAAGTCGTCGGGCAGCGACCAGTTGTAGTGGATGCCGGCGATGGTCTGCATCAGCCGGCCGTAGCGGTGCCCAAGCCCGATCCGGTACAGTGTTTTCATGCGGGCGACGTTCGAGGTTCCGTACCCCGCAACAGCGATGTCGGCATCGCGGCCGAGCACGCAGGGCATGCTATTGACCCACAACAATTCGTCATCCAGATGGCGGTAGGTGAAACGGTGGATGCCATCGAGGGTGCTCAACATTTCCGCCACCGAGGTGGTGGGCGGGGTGATGAACTCCAGCAGGGCTTCGGCGTAGTCCGTGGTGATATAGGGGTGGGTCAGGGGCGAACCAAGCGCTCGCGGGTGAGGCGTCTGCGCCAGCGATCCCGCTGAGGTGACCCGCAAACTCTCCTTTTCGAGGCCGCGCAGAATGCCAGTCAGCAACGCACTGTGTGCGGGTGCTGCCAGCAGGGACAGATGTTTGCTCAGTGTGGACAAATGGTGCTCCAATTCCGACGCGCTTGCGCTTGGTGGTCGCTGGACTTGATGCCGACGAAGGCGTTGGGCCTGGGGTATCCCGCCGGCCCAAAGTGGTTCGGTGTGCCCGCCTGCTTCGGTGTGCCCCAGAACAGTGCCGCCTGGTGGCCGCCAAGCAGTCGCCGCTATTTTTTATGATCCCGGCGCCAAGTGTAACCGACGGGCGTTGGTGTCTGAGGTGGCGGCTACACCCGAGCACAGCCGCCTGTTGCGAGCAGTTGCTAGCTTAGCCAACGATTGTTGAGGGGTCGAACAGGGGGCGAGACTTGATTGTCAGGGCCGAGTTTGAGCCTGCGGAGTCGGTGGGCATGTCGCGCTCAACCAGCGGCCCTTGACGTCGATATGAATCTTGCCGGTGGCGTTCGCCTGGCTTATGTCGATGCTGGCAGCGAGGGAATCTGGGGTCTTGGCTTCTATGTTGACCAGAGAAGAGGACGCGGCGGGCGCCGGGCAGGTTTGCTGGAACGCGACCTTGGTGGGTGATCTGGCGATGATTTTCTTTACACACTGATCAGTGCCGCTGGTTTTGAACAGCAGATCCTGATCGAGATCCTTCTGGGTCACACAGTTGTTGCTGATGCGCATGTCGGGCTTACCGTCGCGCGCCTTCAGGTTCTCTTCAATTTTGGCGCGTTGATCCGGGGGCAGTTTCGCCAGGGAATCCGCAGGTATCGGCATTCCGGTGACCACTGTGGTAGAGGTCATCTCCCACAAGCCGGGCTTTGCATTGAAGGAGTCGGCGAGCGCGCACAGGGGCAAGGCGAGCGCACCGGCGATGGCGCATCGGCGAAGTTGTGGCTTGAACATGGAACCTCCTTGCGAGCGGTTGTTGTGAGGTGGCGAAGCTTCGTCCGTTTAGCCTACGCCGAATTGTAGCCTACTTTCCCGGCATCGGCCGGAGAACCATCGTTGCGACCGCCCGGTAGCTATGGTCCGCGCGGCGAGATACGGCAACCGAGACGGCTGCCCGAGTTGGCGCCAGGAGCGGTGCCAAAAATCACGACATCAAAAAGCTGGGACAGCAAAAATTGCTGGCGTGTGCTGGCGTGTGCTGGCGTGTACACCCGAGGCTGCTGGTCTCCCAGCTTAGCGCGAACGCGATCATCCGATAAAAATGAGCGCGCTGCAGACGCCGAGCCATGGCAGGCCGGATAGAGTTCAAGCAAGGCGGGTAGCAGCTGTAGTGATCAGCTTCTGTTCACCGAATCTGCTCTCGGCATGGGTGGCGACGTTGCATGGACGGCGTTGACCACGCCGAGCCCCTGCTATTACGTGCGGGCTTTTATGCGATTGTTAGGCCGATTGTTTTTTTGCCACTTCGGCAACATGGGCTCCTTGAAACCGGGCAATTGTTAACTCATTCCCTGACGGTTGGCGACTGCCATCGCTGCCAGCGAGAGTGCTCGCCCCATAGGGGGTTCCACCGGTTATTTCACTCATGTTCGTCATTTCCCGACAGGAATAGGGAACGCCCACGATGATCATGCCGTGATGCAACAGTGTGTTGTGAAACGAGGTGATCGTTGTTTCCTGCCCACCGTGCTGCGTCCCTGTGGAGATGAACACACTACCTATCTTGCCGATCAACTTCCCGCCGGCCCAGAGCCCGCCGGTCTGATCAAGGAAATTGCGCATCTGCGCACACATATTGCCAAAGCGTGTAGGCGTGCCGAATATAATGGCATCGTAATCCGCGAGTTCGGACGTCGTTGCAACCGATGCCGCTTGATCGAGCTTGGCGCCCGCCTTGCGAGCCGCGTCTTCCGACATTAACTCGGGCACACGTTTTATAGTGACTTCGGTGCCATTGACGCTACGTGCGCCTTCAGCTACGGCTTTCGCCATGGTCTCGACGTGACCATACATGCTGTAGTAAAGAACGAGAACCTTTGCCATTTTGCATCTCCTTGTTTTGGTGATCGCGCGCTAAGCCTGAACTTGCCCCAGCTTCCCGGGCTCCTTAGTTATACCGTGTTAAAAAACGCTATTACCCGCGTACCTGCATCCATGACACGAGATGTGAGATGAGCGTGAGGCCAATCAGCCACGCGCTGAGAAGTGGCTGCCGATCGAGTGGCCCGTCGCCGAGCCCGAGCGGTCCATTGCCGGCTCTCGACGCTGCCACAAGACGCGCCCTCCAAGGCCCCGGGCACCCAACGGCCATGGGCCGATGGACGATCGAGCGGACTACCAGAAGCTGCAGTCCGAGCTGGGGCTGAGTCACTACTAAGGCCGCAACTGGCGGGGCTTCCACCATCACGCCACCCTGCGCCTCCGCCTCGCGCGCATCATGGCACGCACTCTACCGCAGCGCCCCTGCTGCGGAGCGCGGCGAGATTGGCGGGATAAGAAAACATGACTATTTGTTGACACAGTAGAATTGGTAGAGCGTCCAGGAATGCGGGACAAGATCATACGGTAGATTGAACCCTACCCCACTGCTGTGGCCCACACGAATGTCAAATGAACTAAAACTCCAAATCCTGCTCGAACGTATCGTCAATCTTAGCCTCATGGCGGGTCTATTGTGGATGGGTAAGGTCACTGCGCAATGTGCCGGTTGCGAGCGGCAATGCGCCTAAACTGTTTGAGCTTGTTGAAGGAGCGCTCAACTGCAAGGCGCGATTCGTGCCCCTCGTCTCGTAGCACAAAACGTTTCATTGTCCCAACTCCTTTAGTGAGTTGGCTCAATGGGCTTGCTACTTTGGACGGCGGATTGGTTTTCTGCGAAGAGCCATCGTCATGATTCAACGGACAGTTACCTGAGGGGTTAAAGATCCAGGCGAGTTCTTGAATGACACTTTGCACGGATCGACCGCTAAAACACTAATGAAACATTCAGATACGAAGGGCGCA
This sequence comes from uncultured bacterium, assembly GCA_965232975.1. Lineage (GTDB taxonomy): Bacteria > Pseudomonadota > Gammaproteobacteria > Pseudomonadales > Porticoccaceae > CBDDRG01. The sequence continues at coordinate 5,632 of CBDDRG010000135.1, read as the reverse complement.
GGGTTCGCCTTATTTTTTCTGGCTACCGCCTTTCTTGCCTTTGTGGGGGGGGCGGTTGTGGTGTTGTCCGAAGTATTTCCCTACAGATATTTTTATGACGCCTACAAGTCAGCCATGGCGCTAAAACAGCAAAGCTCAATCGATGATCCCTATACCGGGACGGATTTATGGCGCCACGCCCGCACTGATGCGCGCGGCGTCACAATCAAAAAATCCAATGCCGTATACAAGGGCTTAACTCTCTACACCTCCGGAGATGGCGCCTATGCCAACCTTATCGACATGGATGGCAACGTCGTTCATCGCTGGTCGCTCCCGTACCGCAAGGTCTGGGACCAATCTCCCCGTGGAGCCGAGCCTCGGCCAGACAACCTGATGTTTTGGGACAAGGTGCGGATGCTCCCCAATGGCGATCTTATCGCCATCTATAGCGCGGCCAATGACTCGCCGTGGGGTTATGGCATGATCAAGATAGATCGTGACTCGCGACTGCTGTGGGGCTACCACGCACACACCCACCATGACCTGGATATCACTCCGGATGGTCGGGTCATCGCCCTGACCAATGCGTATAGCGACGAATCCATTGATGCCTTTAATGCGCTGGAACCCCATTGGCTGGAAGATTATGTGGTCGAACTCGACGGCGAGAGCGGGAAAGAACTGAGCAAGACATCGCTTTCACATGCCTTTTTAAATTCGCCTTATCGTGAGTTGATCTACGCAATACCCCGCTTAGCTCTCGACGACCCGCTACATACCAATAGTGTGCAGTTTATCGATAACGCTACTGCTCGGGCGTTCGCGCCTGCTCGCGGCAACGCCAACCAGGTGATGGTGTCGTTTAGAAACCCCAGTGCGATCGGTTTGATGGATCTCAACAGCGGTGAAATGACCTGGGCACGGCGCGGCCCTTGGTTGAGCCAACACTACGGCCGCGCCCTACCAAATGGCAACTTCATGCTCTTCGATAACCTTGGCAATTTCGAAGAGAAGAATGGCAGCCGGGTGCTGGAGGTAAATCCCCTGAATGATGCAATCTTCTGGAGATATACCGGGAACAAAGAGCATCCGTTCGAGAGCGGCATACGCAGCTCTGCGGAAGCACTCCCTAACGGCAACCGCCTGATCACCGAATCGGATGGTGGACGCCTGTTCGAAGTCAACCGGGCGGGTGACATTGTATGGGAGTTCATCAATCCGGTTCGTGGGGGGGGCAAGGATCAGTTCATTCCCGTTGTCTCGGCGGGACAACGCATTACTCTGGAAGATATCGACGCCGACTTTCGTGAAAGTCTCGACACTACCAGGAGGTAATTGCCATGCGGCACCATGTCAATCACTGCGGTTTTCCTTTCTCCACGGTAACAGTCATTGCCGGACTCACCCTTCCCGTTGTCGCTCAGGCCTATGTCGGTCCAGGGGCAGGACTAAGCTTGCTGACAGCTCTTTGGGGGCTCGTCGCGGCCATTGGAGTCGCAGTCTTCTTCTTTATAATGTGGCCCATCAGACGGATGCGACGACGAAAAGCTGCCAACCAGGCCGCCTCCGCCTCCGATGCTGCTCAGCATCTCGCCCCGTCATCGGCCCAGCGAAATACCGGGGCCAGAACCGCATCAGATGGTTCGACCGAATCGCCGCAACCACGCGGGGACTGATCAAATAGTGTGACCAACCGTTGGGCGAGCCCGACAACCGCCAGTTGCGCAGGTGGTGTATCGGTCGCACGGAACACAGGAGGCCGCATGGGATTATTTGACCTGCCTGCCAGCTTGTTTGCCGCGCTCGATCAGTTCATGGCGATGGGGTTACCTGCCACCATCCGGTTGGTCATCTGGGGCGCGATTGGGGGCGCGGTCACGATGGGGTTATATCGACTACTCTCGCCCCAGGCGAAGATCGGTCGCGCCAAACAGGCGGCACAAGTTGCACGACGGCGCTTGTATGAGTTCGATGGGGACCTGGCCGATGCCGGCCCCCTGATTCGCGGCCAGTTTATTGCCACGTTCAAGCACATCGGGCTGGTGCTGCCTGCCACGCTGGCTGCGATGCTCCCCCTGCTGGCGCTACTTGGGTGGCTCGGCACCTATAGTTACGGCAATGCTTCCTACCTGCCGATTGGTCCCGAGTGGGCACGCTCGTGGATGACGGTGTTTTTCCCTGTGATGATGGTCGTTTCTTTGCTCATCTATCGGTGGGCAGGCATCAAATGACGATTTCCTCCGCAAAGGCCTCCCGTGCCGATGCAGCCTCCGTTCCCGGCTTCACTGTACCTGTGTGGATGCATGTCCTAGGGGGCTGGATACACCGCCACCCACGCACCTGGATCAGGTTAGGTAATCTCGAAACCCGCGTCCTGCAGGATGTCATCGCCGACATTCCGGTCGAGCATCCGATATATATCGCGGGACTGGCCCGCTCCGGCACCACGATTCTGCTTGAACGGCTGGCCGAGCATCCGCACGTGGCCACCCACCGTTACGCTGATTTTCCCCCATTGCTGACACCTTACTGGTGGAATCGCTGGCTATCGCTGGTACCACATGCCAGCGAAGTGGCGCAAGAGCGCGCTCACAAGGACGGTATCGCCGTTACCTCGCAAAGCCCCGAAGCCTTCGAAGAAATGTTGTGGATGGCGTTCTTTTCTCACATCCACGACCCAAACCAGTGCGAGGTATTCGATAGCCACGCATCGCACCCGGCATTCGAACGCTTCTACGATGGGCATATACGAAAGCTGCTGGCCGTACGCCGGCGTCGGCGTTACGTTGCCAAGGGCAACTACAATCTGGTGCGTCTGGGCTATCTGCACAAACTTTACCCTGATGCGCGCTTCCTGGTGGCTATACGCGATCCGGTCTGGCACATCGCGTCGCTAATGAAACAGCAAAATCTGTTCTCCACCGGTGAGGCCAATCAGCCACGGGCGCTCGAACACATGCGCAGGGTCGGCCACTTCGAGTTCGGTCTGGATCGGCGGGCTGTCAACGTCGGTGACGACGCCATGACCAGCAGGATCTCCGAGCTTTGGAAGGCCGGTCACGAGGTCGAGGGGTGGGCCCTTTATTGGACCGATATCTATCGCCACGTGGCGGATGCGCTTGACGCCTATCCTGCACTACGTGAGGCTTGTCTGGTGGTGCACTATGAGGATCTGTGCAATCAGCCCGAGGACCTGTTGATGCGCATTCACAGGCACTGTCGGTTGCCGGTCACGCCAGGGGCCATCAGAGAAGCTGCAGCACGGCTCCATGCCCCGACTTACTATCGTCCTCAATTCAACGAAAGGGATCTCTCCTTGATCAAAGAGATCACACGCCCCGTTGTAACGCGCTTCAGCTAAGAGTGCCGGTGAATCCGCCCGGTAGCCGCCATGCGGTGGCGAGCGCGCCCGGCTGTCTGGTGCGGGCGATCTGGACGCGCCCATCAAGTTTGGCGGTTTGGGGCCGTCTGGTACCCAGCACCGGTACCACGACCGGCAAGCCTAGGAGCCTGTCGGACTTGAGGCTGTCCTACTGCGGAAAAGCCGAATTTGGTCATATTTTGCGCACATTTTTGTTGAATAATCCCATTATTCGCCGCAAATTTGCCCGAAATCTGCCTCAAATCGGACTTTCCCTCGCTACGGACGCTCAAGTCCGACAGGCTCCTAGGCCGAACGGGAACGCGCCGAGCATGGTATGCAGCACCGCGGCGACTCCCCACACTGTCAGCGACCACCAGTTTTTCAGCGCGGCCGCCAGACTGAGCTTGAGGGCGGCCACGGGTGGGAGGCCCCTGACCGGGGTTCCCGGTTTGCCCGCTGGCGTGTCGGTGGTCGCCCTGTCGCCTGCTCCTTCCGGGCGGTAATCGCGGTTCGATTCGTGCCGGCTGTGCTCAACCCCAGCGCCGCCAACCGGCAAATCCGGCCAGCACCAGCGCGATACCGGCCGCGATGGCGAGCAGCTGGGTGCGAATATCCACATAGGTGTCGGGGCGGAACTGGGCGGTGACGCCGGGGATGCTGGTCAGATCGCCGCTGCCGCTGCCCGCCACGATCTGGCCCTTCATGCCCTTTTCCATATGCTGCGCGATGTCGCAGTGCACCAGATAGGTCCGGTTGTCGCTGGGCAGGATCAGGGTGCCGACCTGGGTCGCGCCGCCGGCAGCCTCGATATGAAACATGCCCTGGGGATACAGATAGCGCGGCAGGTTGTGGACCATGAACTGGTGGCGGATCGCATCTTCGTTGATGAAGGTGATCTTGATGCGGCTGCAGGGCTCGACTTTGAACTCGTGCAGGCTCATGCCGAAGATGTTACCGGGATAGTCCTTGGCATATTTGGTGCCGGCGTGAACTTCGAAGGCGTACTCGCGGCGGATGCTGTCGCAGTCCTCGGGCAACCTGCTGTCGTTGCTGTTCATCACCATGCCGGTGGCGTCGAAGGTCATGCTGTGGCCGCCGTGATCCATGCCCTCCATGCCTGAGTGGTCCATCTTCGAGTGGTCCATCTTGGAATGATCCATCTTGGAATGATCCATCTTGGAGTGATCCATCTGCGCGTGGTTCGCGTTGGCTGGATCAGCGGCCGGGGCGTCCGCCGATCCAGGCGGCTCTGCGCGCAGCGCGGTTGCCGCGGCCAAGGTCAGCAGAGTAGTCAGTGCCCGGCGTTTACAAGCATTCATGGTCTACCTCCGCCGCCAGCACAGTAGCCCGCGCACCATCAGCACCAACAGGCCGGCGCAGGCCATGCCGAACACTACCAGCCGGGCCACTCCGCCGAGCGGCGATTGCGCCGGGGCGAACAGGCCCAGAGGATCGTAGTCGAGCCAGACGGGCACTTCCTTGCGGTAGTACTCGGGCGTGAAATACTTCTTCCAATCCACGCCCTGGATTTTGGGGAAGCCGTTGGCCTCGACATAGGATTCGAACGCGATCGCGGAGATGTTGCCACCAGGATAGATGCCGTCGGTGGTCTGTGCCTTTTCGTGGTGATCGTGGAATAGCCAGACGCCCTCGCCGTAGTTGTGCAGGCCGTCATTGGTGGTGTCGAGGGTCATGTCCACCCGCTGGGCCGGCGCCAGATCGACGACGTCGCGCATATATTCGGAGCCCGGCTTCAGCGGAATGCCGTCGAGGTGGGTCACCTCGAAGCGGAAACCGTGGGAGTGCACGGCGATGTTCTCCGAGCCGCCGTTGAGCGTGCGCAGCTTGATCTTCTCGTTCGGCTTCACCACCACCAGCGATTCCTGCAGGGTGTAGGGAAAGGAGCGGCCATTGAGCAGAAAATAATTGGGCTGGTCTTCGGTGATGTTCCAGCGCCGGTGCTGGTCGATCAGCGTCAGCCGCGGGTCGGTGTGGTTCTGCACCGTGGCGGCGAGTTTCTTGTAGACGTCCTGATAGTGCAGGTCGTACTCGCGGTCGTATTTCTCGCGCACCGCGACCGAGGGGTGGCGCACCTGGCCGGCGCCGATATTGAGGGTCTGCAGCCAGTTGTCGGGGCGGTTCTCCTCGACCACGAACATGCCCTGCATGCCCATCAGGATGTGCACATTGGCCTGCACGTGGCAGTGGTAGAACATGGTGCCGGCGACCCGCGGCGCGAACTTGTAGGTCAGCGGGCGGCCCGGCATGGCCGGCATCTCGCTGGTT
>CBDDRG010000134.1:0-14921 GCA_965232975.1 uncultured bacterium | reverse complement strand
CTGGATAAGCGAATCCGCGACATAGACCGGCGTTGCGAGCAACGCATAGCCGCAGCCCAGCGCCAACACCGCGACAAAGACGCCGGCAACCAGTTTGCGCCAGGACATGACCGTGTGCAGGGCGTCACGTATATCGAGATCGCGGGCAGCGGTGGCGACGCGATGGAGAGTGGTTTGATCCGTGGGCATATTCATGGACGGTTGCGGAAGCCCCAAATGCTGTCAGCAGGCATGGTAACGGTTCGAGGGGTATTGGTCGGCGTGGGCCAGCGTGGCGGCTGGCACCTTGACGTCACGGCGACGAGCTTTGTGCAAAACTCGGGCTATGGCTGTCGCCCAGGGCAGGCACGCGGGCCGGCAGTGCCAGCGGTCGTAGGCCATCAAGGGCTATTGCGGAGGTTGTCAACCCGATCCGCGGAGTAGGCGCCGGCCTGCACTATTTGCGCGCTGGGCAGAATCTGAGTGACGACGCGGTTCCAGCGGGTGACGCTGGCGGCGTCGACAAAAATGACGTCCCGCGGCCGCAGCAAAAAGCTGTCCGCCAGCGCGAAGGCGTCCGGCCGCTTGGCGTTGAGGTGGTAGATCTGGGAGCGGCCATCGACAGCGGTGCGAATGACGTAGATCTGTGAGGGGTCCGACGTCACTTGACTGGCTCCGCCCGCATCGGCCAGCGCCTCAGAGAGCGTGTACTTGCCTCTCGGTATGGGTAGCGACGCGGGTCGCATCACCTCGCCCATGATAAACGCCTTGTTCCAGTTGCGCTCGGGGATATGGATCGCATCACCTTGCCGCAACAGGGCGTTCTGGGACAGATCCCCGCTGTAGAAAAGCGCGTAGAGGTCGATACTGTAAGTCTGGCCATCGCGCACGAGAGAAGCGTTGGCCAAATCCGCGTTCTGCGTCACACCGCCGGCCAAACTCACGGCGTCGGCGATATACATGGGTATGTCGGTGATCGGCAGTAGCCCCGGCGTTTTCAGCTCGCCCGTCACCATGACGCGCTGACTGCGGAAATCCTGCACCGCGACATCGACCTGGGGATTGGTGAGCGCGCGGGCAAGCTGTTTCTCGAGATATTCCCGCAGTTGCTGCACGGTTTTGCCCGCGACCTGGATCATGCCGACATAGGGATAGAACAGCGAGCCGTCATTGTTGACGACCCGGCCCTGGGCCGCCTCGCTGGTCACCCCGGCGGGGTTGTTGAGTTCGGGGTGATCCCAGACCGTGATGCGCAAAATGTCCTGGGGGCCAATCAGGTACTGGTAATTGCCGCCATTCAGGTGAGGGCGCTGCTTCTTGAGGTTGGCCTGCCTGATGGTCTCTTCATCATTCAATTTGGCGAGGGTTTCGGCGTTTATCGCGAAAATGTCGGCGCGCGCACTGACGTCATCCGATAGCAGCCCGGAGGGCTGGTCGTTGCCCGGCGCACGCACGCCGAGTTGCGCACCCGGAACGCATCCCGCCAACCCGCAGACGAGGAGGACTAACGACGACGCCAGCGCGGCACGCGGGCGACATCCTGCCACCGCACTCAAGGCGAGACCCCACATCCCCATGTCGCCATATCTACCTGTTGCAGGCGGAGCATTTGGCGCTGATCGCCACGGGCATTAAAGGAGCCGGGACGGGGCCGGGCAAGTCGCATCGTCGGTGTCATAACTTACCTATTTGTTCAGTCCAGCTACGGCATGCTAATTCAAGTTGGTCGGCAATGTCCGCATAAAATTGCTCGGAGCGGCCTATGGGGTCGGCAATTTCCTGATTCTGCCAATGCCCGAGCAGAAAGGTCTTGCCGGTTGCAATAGCCATTCGACGCGCCACTTCCTGTTTGTGTCCCTTTTCCATCACCAGGATCAGATCGGCGCCCTTGAGCAGAGGCAAGGTGACCGCGCAAGAGCGCTTGTCCGCCGACAGGGTATAACCCAGGGCTGCGGCGGTCTGTACCGCCAAGGGGTCTGGCCGCACGCCCAGGGGAGCCGCAAGGCCCGCCGAATGCACCTGGATTGCGGGCCGTTCAGCCAGCAGGCGGGCAAGTATAGCCTCGGCAACGGGACTGCGACAGATGTTCCCGGTACATAGCACCAGTATGGAAAACGGCTTCCCGGGCGAGTTCGGATGGGCCATGAAGTACCTGAAAAAACGTGATGAAGGATGCCAGGTCAACCGCTAACGAGAATATCCGCAACTTTGGACACAACCCTGCGGGCCAATCGAAACGGCGGCCGACAACATGGGCCGGATGGGCCGCCAGCACCTCGGCCACACCCTCCGATCTGGTGCGGTGGGGCTGCTGTTGCGTTGGGGCAATGGGGTCGGCCCGACTTGCGGTTCAACATTCGCCGGCGAGGCAGGAGCCTGTGGCTTGGCCCGCGCTGCGCTTGGCCTGCGATACAGTGCGCGACAGTGCGCGGAGGGCTCAGGCCGCGAGCCGCCGAACCGGCGCTTTATACTCCGGCGCCCCCCGGCGCCCAACCGCCAGCGCCCAAGTATGAATACCCCAACCATTATTGAACACCGCCTTGTCTATTATCGGCGGTCTCGATGTCGCCATTCACCCCGACCTGCGCCTTGGCATGCTCGCCGGCCAGGCCAGAGCAAGCTCGATCCGAACCACATTAGCAGGCCGTTGAAAAACGCTTTTCAACGGCTTGTTAAAGCGAGCCAGGGATGGCTTGTACGAAGATCAAGCACGCCAAGTGCTTGATCTTCGCAGGCCGTCGCGGGCGTGTACCGCGACGAGCCGGGTTGAAAAAGGGCAGGAAAGCTCTTTTTCAACATCCTGCAGGGGCATGCAACCACGGACGCGGGGAATGATCACCCGCCTTCGCCAAGCATGGCGACCTGCTAGAGTGGCGCCATGATCGCCGCCGCCGACCGCCTGTCAATCGACCGCTTTCTCGACGCCCTCTGGCTCGAACGCGGCTTGAGCCCCAACAGCCTCGCCGCCTATCGCCTTGACCTCGAAACCTTTGCCCACTGGCTCGACGGCCGCGTCGATCTGCTCGGCGTCGACGCGACGCTGCTGCTCGCTTACCTGGCCCATCGCCACGCGCTGCCGTTGAGCCCGCGCTCGGTGGCGCGCGCACTGTCGTGCCTGCGCGGCTTTTACACCCACTGGCAGCGCGAAAAGCGCATCGACACCAATCCGGCGGCACGCATCCGCAATCCCAAGATCGGGCGCCCGCTACCCAAAAGCCTGACAGAGGATGATGTCGAACGCCTGCTGGCGGCGCCCGATGTCGCCCAGGCGCTCGGTCTGCGCGACAAGGCAATGCTGGAGTTGCTGTATGCGACCGGACTCCGGGTGTCCGAACTGGTCGGCCTGACCATTGGCCAGGTCAATCCGCGCCAGGGGGTGGTACGGGTGACCGGCAAGGGCGACAAGGAGCGCCTGGTGCCGCTCGGCGAAGAGGCGTTGACCTGGCTGGAGCGCTATCTGCGCGATGGCCGCAGTGCATTGGTTCCCGCCGGCCACAATGCGGTGCTGTTTCCGAGCGCGCGCGGCGAAGCCATGACCCGGCAGGCATTCTGGTATCGGCTCAAGCACTGGGCGCAGGTCGCGGGCATCGACAAGCCGCTGTCGCCGCACACGCTGCGCCATGCGTTCGCGACCCATCTGCTGAACCATGGCGCCGATTTGCGGGTGATACAATTGCTGCTCGGCCACAGCGATCTTTCGACCACCCAAATCTACACCCATGTCGCGCGCAGCCGGCTGAAGGAGCTGCACGCGCAACACCATCCGCGCGGCTGATTCCACATGCGGGTCACCCAGCGCCCGCCACCATTCCCCCGCAGGAGTACGCGCACCAATGACCAACCCATGCGTCGCCGGGTTTCTCACCGCCCTGTTGTGGGTGGCGACCCTCTCGCCGCCGGCGCACGCCGCCACAGCGCCCGCCCCGAGCGTCGAACCCGCCCGCGCGGCCGCGATCGTCGCCAAGCTAAAACAGGCGCGCCCCGAGTTCGAATACGCCGACATCGAGCCGAGCCCGGTCGCCGGTATCGTCCAGGTGCAGGTGGTCGGTGGCCCACTGCTTTATGTGGTTGGCGATGGCGAATTCTTTTTCAGCGGCGATCTCTATCAGGTCAAGCCGGGCGCCTTCGTCAATGTCCATGAGCTCGAATTGATGGCGATCCGCAAACAGCGCATCGCCGCGGTGCCCCTGAAGGAGATGATCGTGTTCGCCCCAGCGGGGCCCGTCAAAGCCGTCGTCAATGTGTTCACGGACGTGGATTGTGGCTATTGCCGCCTGCTCCACAAGGAAGTGCCCGCGCTCAACGAGATGGGTGTCGAGGTGCGCTATCTGGCTTATCCGCGCGCGGGCATCGATTCCGATGCCTACCGCAAATACGTATCCGCCTGGTGTGCGAAGGAACCACGCAAGGCGCTGGCCATCCTCAAGAGCGGCGGCGCCATCCCCGACAACCAGTGCCCCGGCAACCCGGTCGCCAAACAGTTCCAGTTGGGGCAGGCGCTGGGAGTCAATGGCACCCCCGCCATCGTGCTGGCCGATGGCACCCTGCTGCCCGGCTTCATGCCCGCCGCCGAGCTGGGAAATCTGCTTGGCCTCGGCGGATCGCTGCCCGCACCCGCCAATTAGCCCCCGTTCAATTGACACTGCCAGTGGCGCCATTTAAGGTGGCGCTCCTTTGTTTTTCGCCCCTGCGAGGCGTGCTTTGAAGTCGGTAAAACACGCTTTGCAGTCAGTAAAAGTTGGTATTTGCGGCCTCGGCACCGTTGGCGCTGGCACCTTCGCGGTGCTGTCCCGCAACGCCGAGATCATCAACGCCCGCGCCGGCTGTCGAATCCAAGTCGCCCAGATCGCCGGGCGCAGCGACCGCAGTGGCTGCGCCGGCGGCAAAGTGCCCCGCGCCGCCGATGTATTCGCGGTGGCGGCCAATCCGGACATCGACATCATTGTCGAGCTGATCGGTGGCACCGGCGTCGCGCGCGAGCTGGTGCTCGCGGCCATCGCCGCCGGCAAGCATGTGGTCACCGCCAACAAGGCGTTGATCGCGCTGCACGGCAATGAAATTTTCGCGGCTGCCCGCGCCCAGGGTGTCGCGGTGGCGTTCGAAGCTGCCGTCGGCGGCGGGATTCCCATTCTCAAGGCACTGCGCGAGGGCCTGGCGGCCAATCGCGTCGAGTGGCTCGCCGGCATCATCAACGGCACCGGCAATTTCATCCTCACCGAGATGCGCGACAAGGGTCGGGATTTCACCGAGGCACTGGTCGAGGCTCAGGCGCTCGGCTACGCCGAGGCCGACCCCAGCCTGGATGTGGAGGGCATCGACGCCGCCCACAAGCTGGTGATTCTGGCGGCACTGGCCTTCGACATGCCGCTGCGCTTCTACGCCGTCTACACCGAGGGCATCAGCGCGATCCAGCGCGAGGACATCGCCTACGCCGAACAGCTCGGCTACCGCATCAAGCATCTGGGCATCGCCTGCCGCACCCCGGACGGCGTCGAGCTGCGCGTACACCCCGCCCTGATACCGGAGCGGCGACTGCTGGCGCAGGTCAATGGCGTCATGAACGCGGTCATGGTCAAAACCGACGCCGCTGGCGTCTCCCTGTATTACGGCCGCGGCGCCGGCGCCGAGCCCACCGCGTCGGCGGTGATCGCCGACATCATCGAAATCGCGCGCCGCCTGCAGCAGCCGGCCGCCGCGCAGGCGCCCCATCTGGGCGTGGCACCGGACGCCGTCTCCGATCTGCCGGTGCTGCCCATCGCCGCCGCCCGCACGGCGCACTACCTGCGCATCTCGGTGCTGGACAAACCCGGTGTGCTGTCCCGCGTCGCCCAGATCATGAGCGCACGCGGTATCAGTATCGAGGCTATCATTCAGAAGGAGCCGCGGCCGGGCGAGGATCATGTGTCGCTGATCATGCTCACCAACAAGACGCCGGAGCGCGACCTGCGCGCCGCCGTCGCCGACATTGAAGCGCTGGCTACCGTCGCCGGGACGGTGGTTAGCCTGCGCGTCGAGACCCTCGACGGCTGACGGCAGCGCTACTGCCAAAGAACGCGGGAGACACCGGCGTGAACTACATCAGTACCCGCGGCGGCACGCCCGCCCAAACCTTCGACGAAGTCGTGCTCGCCGGGCTCGCGGCCGATGGTGGGCTGTTCGTGCCGGCCGCCCTGCCCCGCTTCAGCCCCGCCGAGATCGCCGCCTGGGCCGGGTTGAGCTACACCGAACTCGCGTTTCAGGTCATGGCGCCCTTCGTCGGCGACAGCGTGCCGGACGCCGATCTGAAGGCCCTGCTCGCCGACAGCTACCGGGATTTTCGCCACCAGGCGATCGCGCCCCTGGTGCAGAGCGGCCACAACCAGTGGATATTGGAACTCTTTCACGGCCCGACGCTGGCGTTCAAGGATTTCGCGCTGCAATTCCTCGGCCGTTTGCTCGACTACCTGCTGGCGCGGCGCGGCACCCGCGCGGTGATTCTGGGCGCGACCTCGGGCGATACCGGCTCGGCCGCGATCGAGGGCTGCCGGCGCTGTCCCAACATCGATATTTTCATCCTGCACCCCCACGACCGCGTATCCGCGGTGCAGCGCCGCCAGATGACCACGGTGCCGGGCGCCAACATCCACAACATCGCGCTTGCAGGCGATTTCGACGCCTGCCAGAACCTGGTCAAGGCCAGCTTCGCCAACCAGGGCTTTTTGCCGGCCGGCCGCCAGTTGGTGGCGGTGTACTCCATCAACTGGGCGCGCATCATGGCCCAGATCGTCTACTACTTCTGGGCGGCGCTCGCCGTCGGCGGGCCGCACCGGCCGGTGTCGTTCGCGGTGCCAACGGGCAATTTCGGCGACATCTTCGCCGGCTACCTGGCCCGCGGCATGGGCCTGCCGGTCGATCGGCTGGTCATCGCCACCAACGCCAACGACATCCTGCACCGCTGCATCAGTGCCAACGATCACAGCCGGCGCCCCGTGCACGCGAGCCTGTCGCCGAGCATGGACATCATGATCTCCAGCAACTTTGAGCGCCTGTTGTTTGATTTATATGATCGAGATGGCGCCGCGATCAAAACCTTGATGGCGGATTTCCAAAGCGGGGGCAGCGCTCTCGACGAGACCGCACTGGCCAAAGCGCGGCGGGTGTTCCTGAGCCAGCGCGTCGATGACGCCGAAACTCTGGCCACCATCAGCGACCTGTACCACGGTAACGGCTATCTGCTCGACCCCCACAGTGCGATTGGCGTCGCCGCCGGCCGCCACCACGGCCGTCCAGCGATCCCCATGATCTGTCTCGCGACCGCGCACCCGGCCAAGTTTCCCGACGCCGTGCAGCGCGCCGGCTACCCCACCGAGCCGCCGCTGCCGCCGCACTTGGCCGACCTGTTCGCGCGCGAGGAGCGCTTTACCGTGCTGCCGAACGACGCCAGTCAGGTGCGGCAATTTATCGCCAGCCACATCAGCGCCTAGCCCGGCCCGGCGCCCGCCCAACGCCGGCCATGTCCGCAACCAGCCCTCTTTCCATCCGCACCCGGCTCGCCACAGGTGCCGATCTCGGGTCGGCAATTCCACCGCTGCTGCAACGCATTTACCGCGCGCGCGGGATACAGAGCGCCGACGAACTGGCGCTGGGCCTGAACCGCCTGCCCGCCCCGGACCGCCTGGGCGGTATGGACGCGGCCGTCGCCATCCTCACCAATGCCCTCGAAAAGCAGCACAAGCTATTGATCGTCGGCGATTTCGATGCCGATGGCGCGACCAGCACCGCGCTCGGCGTGCTGGGTCTGCGCGCACTTGGATTCGAGCACGTCGATTTTCTGGTGCCGAACCGGTTCGACTACGGCTATGGCCTGACCCCCGAGATAGTCGCGCTCGCCACCCGCCGCGCGGCCGGGGTGCCCGACCTCATCGTCACCGTCGACAACGGCATCGCCAGTGTCGAGGGTGTCGCCGCGGCCAACGCCGCGGGTATCCCGGTGCTGATCACCGACCACCATCTGCCGGGCCGCGAGTTGCCGGCCGCCGCGGCCATCGTCAACCCCAATCAGCATGGCTGTGACTTTCCGGGCAAACACCTGGCCGGCGTCGGCGTGATGTTTTATGTGCTGCTGGCGCTGCGCGCGCACCTGCGCGCGATGGGCTGGTTTGCGCCGGGAAAACGCGCCGAACCCAATCTCGCCACCTGGCTCGATCTGGTCGCGCTCGGCACCGTCGCCGACATGGTGCCGCTCGATGCCATCAATCGCACGCTGGTGCATCAAGGGCTGGCGCGCATCCGCGCCGGGCGCCTGCGCCCCGGCATGCAGGCACTGCTCGACATTGCCGGCCGCGAGCGCAGCCGGCTGGTCGCCGCCGATCTCGGCTTCGTGGTCGCGCCGCGCCTCAACGCCGCCGGTCGGCTCGACGACATGACCATCGGCATCCACTGCCTGCTGGCGGAAGACGCCGGGCAGGCCCGCGAACTGGCCGCGCAGCTCGACGAACTGAATCGCGACCGGCGCGCCATTCAGGCCGATATGGAGCGCGCAGCGGCCGCTGCGGTCGCGGGGCTGGCACTGGACGAACCCGATCTGCCCTGGGGGCTGTGCCTGTTCGACGCGGGCTGGCATCAGGGCGTGGTCGGGCTTGTCGCCGGTCGCGTCAAGGACAGTCTGCACCGGCCGGTGATCGCGTTCGCGCCGGCGCACACCAGCGGCAGCGCGGAACTCAAGGGTTCGGCGCGCTCGATTCCGGGCCTGCATATTCGCGATGCACTCGAAGCCATCGCGACGCGCGAGCCCCGGTTATTGCAGCGCTTCGGCGGCCATGCGCTCGCTGCGGGTCTGTCCCTTGCGCGCGACCAGCTGCCGGCCTTTCGCGCGGCCTTCGACGCCGAAGTGCGCCGGCAACTGACGCCGGCCGATCTCGCCGCCGAGATCTGGACCGACGGCGAACTGGCGCCGGCCGAGTTCAGCGTCGAATCGGCGCGCCTGCTGCGCGCCGCCGGCCCCTGGGGACAGCGCTTTCCCGATCCCAGTTTCCACGGCGAATTCCGCGTCGTCAGCGAGCGCTGGCTGAACGACAAGCACCTCAAGCTGGTGGTCGGCATCGGTGATGCCGATAGTCCGCAATTCGATGCCATCGCCTTCAATGTCGCCGATCGGGGTTGGCCCCAGCCTCTCCCCGCCCGCGTGCGGCTGGTGTACCGGCTCGATCTGAATCTGTTCCGGGAGCTGGAATCCGTGCAGTTGCTGGTGGAGCATCTGCTGCCTTGAAGGCGCCCCCTGCGCTGGAGTCGTCATCACTCATGTATCCCATCGTCGCCACTATTGCCCTGCTGACCATCAGCAATGTGTTCATGACCTTCGCCTGGTACGCCCATCTGAAGGAGCTGCGCGCCAGCCCCTGGATCGTCGCCGCGCTGGTGAGTTGGGGCGTGGCCCTGTTCGAATACCTGTTTCAGGTGCCCGCCAACCGCATCGGCAACACCGTGTTGAGTGTCGGGCAGTTGAAAATCTTGCAGGAGGTGATCAGCCTGACTGTGTTTGTGCCCTTCGCGCTGCTGTATCTCAAGGAACCGCTGAAGCTGGACTACCTGTGGGCCGGACTGTGTCTGCTGGGCGCGGCATTTTTCGTATTCCGCAGCCACTGGGTCGGGCGTTAGCAGTTCCGGCTGGGGTCAGGGGGGCACAATCGGCAGCAGCCGATAGCCCTCGGCCCGCGTGTTCCACGACAGAAAAATGCCGCCCCGCCCGGCCAGCAGCGCCGGCAAATCGGCGGCGCCGCGGGTGTTGGCGAGTTCGCGCGGCTGGCTCCAGCGCTCGCCGCGATCCCGCGACTGCTGGCTGAGGATGCGCGTGCGGCCATCGCGATATTCCTGCCAGGCCAGCACGATGCGTTCGCCGTCCGCCAGTACCCGCCCGTTCACCGCCAGCGCCTTGGGATCACCGAAGGCGACGGGCGCGGAGAACTGCGCGCCGCCGTCGTCGGCATGGGCGTAATACAAGCCCTGGTTGGCGCCGAGGGTGAACCACGCCAGGTGATAACGGCCGTCGGCGCCGATGCTCAATGACGGCCCCTGCATAGGACAGACATTGATCTGCCAATGATCGAAGGTCACCCGCACGGGTGCCAGCGGCGGGTCGGCCGCCTCTGGCGACCAGCGCACCAGGCCGTGATCGCGGATGTTGCCGGGGAACACAAAGCGCGCGGCGACGACGAGTTGGCCGTCACCGTCGATGGCGACCACCGGCGCGCAGCACTCACAGAGCTGGTCGGCGAGCTTGCGAACGACCGGCTTCGCCGCGCCCGCCGGCAACGCGGCCGCATACAGAGAGGCGGCGTGATCACCCTCACCCTTGTCATACCACAGCTGATAGGCCTGGCCGGTCGGTGCCAACACCAGCGTATTCAACCCCGCGCGCTGCTGGCCGGCATTGACTGCCGCGCCCTTCCCGGTCACCGCGACAAAGCTCTTGCCGCCGTCGATCGAGCGGCTGTAGGCGCCGACGCGGCTGGCGCCCGCGCGCAGCGGATACAGCACGCTGACGATACCCCGCCCGTCAACCGCAATCGCCACGCGGTTTTCGCCGGCGTTGGCGATGTCCTGCGCGCTGTCGTTGACCCGCACCGGAGCACTGAAGGTCGCGCCCAGATCATCGGAGTGATCGACATAGACAAACTGGCCATCCGCCATCACCCGCCACAGGCGCCCCTGAGCGTCGAAAGTGGCTGCGACCGGCAGGCTCAGGGCTTCCGCGCGCGCCGACGGCGCCGAGCCCAGACCCCACAGCACCAGCAGGCCCAGCGCCAGCAGCGCACAGAACCGCTTGGGATCCATATCAGAACGACAGATTCAGCGCGGTGACCAGACGATAGCCCGGTTCCACCTGGGTGCCGTTGAGGTTGGTGATCACCGGGATGCCCACCGATAGCGCCAACCCCCAGCCCGCCTTGTTCAGATAGCGCACGCCGGGCGACAGGTATACCAGGTTGCCGCCGTGATTGTTGGCGTGGCCACCCTCCTCGTCATGATCGTCCCCGTGGCCATCATCACCTCCGGCTTCTTCGGTTTCTTGATCGCGCCACTCGCCGTTGACCTCGAGAATCAGATCCCAGGCGTGGGTCTGCACCAGGTTATAGGGGGTCGCAGGGCGGTCGCCACCGAGGCGGTAGGACACCGCGGCGTTGTAACTGAACGAATCGCCCAGGTTGGTGTGCTGGGCGCCGGTATCGGCAAAGGAATACAGCAGGCTGACATCATAGGAAAGGGCGCCGACGAAGCGGGTGGCGGCCACCCCGAGCAGGCCATCCCAGGAACCGGAACCCGGTTGCGAGCCGGCGTCGAGGCGGTCGCGGGGAAAGTCGCGATAGCGGGCGGCGCGCTCACGGGTATCGCCGGTCGGCACCTTGACGCCGAACAGCGCGGCGACATGGGTGCGCGCATCGGCGCTCTGGAAAAAGCGATATTGACCGAACAGGGTGGCGTCGCCCAAGCCGTCCGGGTCGCCCAGATCGACGATGCGGTCGGTGTGCGCGTGTTCGTCATCGCCGTGCTCGTAGACGTGGTGATCGGCCTCGCGGGCGTTGTAGCGCTGGATAAAGGGAATGCGCACGCCCAGCGTCAAGTTGTCGGTGGCGCCCCACGCCAGTCCAAGAGACGTCGATAGCAGCGCATCCACGCTGTGCAGCTCACTGTCGGCGAGGCGACGGTCGGAGAATTCGTCGTAGCGGATGTATTCCGCGCGCAGACTGGCGCTGACACGGCCGTCCGGCAGCGTCACCGCCGACTCGGTATTGATCGGGCTGCCGGCCGCGCCACCGAGCCCGACCGAGGCGTGCTCGGCCTGCACGCCCATTGCCAAACCCCAACCGATTGCCGCCACCGCCGCCGAGCGCTGGAAATTTCTGCTTCGCGCCACCTTCAACCCCCGTTTATTGGTCCTTAGTGGCGCGCCAACTTAGGGGTGTCGAGCCGGCTTGTCGATGCGACAAATTGTCGCACTCGCGGCTGTGGTGGTGGTTGGGTCACGGGGTGGTTAGCATTTTCAGCAGCAGGCCGACCACCCCACAGGCGGCGATGACCTGAATGACGTTGCGCTGGTAGCGCAACAGTGCGACCGCCGCGCCCAGCGCGATCAACGCCGAGATCCAGTCGAACGTGCCCGCAAAACCTTGGGGCCACAACACGTGATAGCCGAAGAACAGCGCCAGATTCAGGATCACGCCGACCACAGCGGCGGTGATCGCGGTCAACGGCGCGGTGAACTTGAGATCGCCGTGGGTGGACTCCACCACCGGGCCGCCGGCGAGAATGAACAGGAACGACGGCAGGAAGGTGAACCAGGTCACCAGCGCCGCCGCCACTGCACCGGCGAGAAACAGCGCGTCGGATCCGAACACCGCCTGCACATAGCCGCCGACAAAGCCGACGAAGGCGACCACCATGATCAGCGGCCCCGGCGTGGTTTCGCCCAGCGCCAGGCCGTCGATCATCTGCGTGGGGGTCAGCCAGCCGTATTGCGTCACTGCGCCCTGATACACATAGGGCAGCACCGCATAGGCGCCGCCGAACGTCAGCAGCGCGGCCTTGGTGAAGAACCAACCCATCTGCGTCAGCGTGTGGTGCCAGCCGTAGCCGGCCATCAGCAACCCCATCGGTACCAGCCACAGCAATGCACCGATCACGGCCACTTGGGCGAGCCGCGACCAGCGAAATTGCGCGTGCGCGGGGGTCGGCGTGTCGTCGTCGATCAGTGCCGGGCCCAAGGATTTGCCAGGCGCATGCTGGCCGCCACCGGTTCTGAACTTGTCCGGGGCGATGCGGCCGCCGCCATATCCGATCAAGGCCGCGGCCGCGACTATGGCCGGAAACGGCACCTTGAGCACAAAGATCGCAACGAAAGACGCCGCCGCGATCGCCCATAGCCAGTTGTTGGTGAGCGCGCGCGTGCCGATGCGGTGCGCGGCCTGCACCACGATGGCGGTGACCGCGGGTTTGATGCCGTAGAACAGCCCCGCCACCACCGGCACATCGCCAAAGGCGATATAGGCCCAGGACAGCGCGATCAGGATCAGCAGCGACGGCAGCACGAACAGCGCGCCGGCAGCGATACCGCCCCAGGTGCGGTGCAACAGCCAGCCGATATAGGTCGCGAGCTGCTGCGCCTCGGGGCCGGGCAGCACCATGCAGTAGTTGAGCGCGTGCAGAAAGCGCCGCTCCGAGATCCAGCGCCGCTTCTCGACCAGTTCCTGGTGCATGATCGAAATTTGCCCGGCGGGGCCGCCGAAGCTGATGAAGCCGAGCTTGAGCCAGAACACCAGCGCCTGCCGGAAGCTGACAGGCTCGGCTGCCGGCGCAGCGGGATCGGCTGCCGGCGCAGCGGGATCGGCGGGCGGCGCGTCCGGGACAGTCATGGGGATACCTGGGGGATACCTGGGGGATACCTGGTTGTCAGGCGGGGCTGGCGGCGAAGCTGGCCAGCAGACCGTCGAAAATGGCAGCGGTTGCCAGCTTAATTTGTCGACGATGGCGATCCAATTACACAAGGCGATAACCGATGTAGTATTTCTAACCTGCGTCGCGTTAACGATTAAGCCAGCCAGAGCACAACCCGGATGCAGCGGACCAGGGCAGCGAAGTGTGGGGCAGGTTTTTTCAGCGGGCGGCAACGCGGAGGGCGCATGGCGGAGTCGCATGGCGGAATAATGCCTCGGCATGCTGCCGGGATGAATTCCGCCAATGCATCAGCGTCATGGCCTTGGTCAGCAATTACAGCTTCGGCGTCGGGTGCCTGGTCGAGCGGGCCGGAGCTTGCGCGATGTCGCTTGCTCGGCCCCGGTGAGCGTGAAGCCGATCGGATGCGAATCCGTCGTTCCCTGTCCCAACGCCATCAACGGCGCGGGGGAATAGGTCAAACCTGATTGTCAACAGGCTCTAACAGATGCAAAAGCCGCTGATCGTCGCCGGACTGACTCTGCTCGTCGTGGGGTTGCTCTGGCCCTGGATCGCCAAGCTGAACCTCGGTCGGCTGCCCGGCGATCTGGTCATCGAGCGCGCCGGCTTCAAACTCTATATTCCGCTCACCAGCATGCTGGCGGTCAGCGCGTTGCTGTCGCTGGTGGTGTGGGTATTCAGAAAATGAGCCCACGCCACGCCCGCTTTAATGTACAAAAACCTCAAAAAAAGAATTTGGCCATAGCCACGCCGCCACGTATCAGGTCAGCATTGGCTCGGCTCGGAGACAGATCTATCCCTTGGTGGCAGGTGATGGCATGACGGCTTTGACAATCCCCCTTCCCGACCAGATTAAAGACGCCGCCAAGCATGGAGAACTGGTCCTCTTTGTCGGCGCCGGGGCCTCACAGCTGTGCGGCAGCCCAGATTGGACTGGCTTCGCGAAGCAGGTCGTAGACAAATTGCGAGTCGCCCGCAGCCTGAGCTTTCTCGAAGCAGAGCAGC
This sequence comes from uncultured bacterium, assembly GCA_965232975.1. Classification (GTDB taxonomy): domain Bacteria; phylum Pseudomonadota; class Gammaproteobacteria; order Pseudomonadales; family Porticoccaceae; genus CBDDRG01. The sequence continues at coordinate 509 of CBDDRG010000134.1, read as the reverse complement.
TCAACGCCCTCGGTGACGCGCGACGGACGCTCTCAATTGCGATGGCGATTGCGAAGGAGAACGCTATCGGACTGGATTTCGACGGAATCCTTCATCCCGCGCGCCCTCTCGCGGCCGGCGTTACGCTCTATGAACAGATCTCAAGCTTGAGGCCAGTCTTTGTAACCACGAACTACGACAAATGGTTAGATTCCAGGCTTCCTGAAACCACAACCGTCTTGTCACAATCGGAAGACCCATGCCCGCCGCAGCGGTCAACCGATCGGCCAAAGTACTGGCAAACGGCGCACATCACGCCTGACAGGCTTACCGAACGCGAAGCGGTCATTCATTTGCATGGATCTTATACCGAGCCCGACTCAATGGTCGTCCCCCCTGTGTCAGCATGACGTGAGACACCTTGCTGAGTGAATTTACTGTAGAAGGAAGATAACGAACATGGATCATCAAATGAAAGCGACGGCGTCTACGGACGAGGAAGTGCCGGCAGGCAAACATACCGAGGTCGA
>CBDDRG010000133.1:0-12982 GCA_965232975.1 uncultured bacterium | reverse complement strand
TGGTCTATATGGAGGCCTTCGGCCTGGTCTCGCACATCGAAGACGTGGCCGCCCGCCTGGCCGCCGAGGGCTATGCGGTACTCGCCCCGGATCTGTACTACCGCTCGCTGCCCGACAACAAGGTCGGCTACAACGAGTTGCCCAAGGCCATCAAACTGATGCAGGCGTTGCAGGACGACCGCTTTGTCGAAGACATCAAGGCCGCGCTCGCGTTCATGAAGGCATCCGGCAAGGTCGTGGCCGATGCCATCGGCGTGACCGGCTTCTGCATGGGCGGGCGCCTGGCCTTCCTGACCGCGTGCGCACTGCCCGATCAGATCGCCGCGGCGGCACCCTTCTACGGCGGCGGGATCCATAACCATCTCGGTCAGGCCGACGCCATCAAGGCGCCGCTGCTGCTGTTTTTTGCCGACCGCGACGGTTTCATCCCGCTCGACCAGGTCGCGGCCATCGACAGCAAACTCGCGGCGCTCGGCAAGAACTACCGCATCCAGCGCTATGCCGATGCCGATCACGGCTTTTTCTGCAGCGACCGCGCGTCCTACCACGAACCTTCGGCGAAGGACGCCTGGGTTCAACTCAAGGCATTTTTTGGCAAGCACCTGAAAAAATCCTGACCCACGCTGGGCCATGGATGGCCAGCGCAAGGACGCGTCGCAGAGCATTTCCCAAACACCTTTTTGGGTACAAACTCCCCCCAGATAACAACCCGAGGGCGGACGCCATGACTATCCTGACCCGGAGTGGACAAGACCAAGACGAGCGCGACTACCGCTGGCAGCTCCATCTGCTTGAACAGGATCTGCTCGCCATGCTGCGCGTCTTCGAGACCGAGTTCGAGGACATCCAGTTCGGCGAACTGGGCGCATCCCAGGCGCGCCTGCGCGCGGCCCAGGAGGAGCTCATCCCGCACACCCGGCTGGCGCTGGAGAGCCTGACACCACCACCCGCGCTGGCCGACTTGCACAGGGACGTCCATCAGGTGCTGGCGGACATGGAAAACGCCTACGAGGTGTATCTGAACGGGCGCGGCAACGATTTCGTCAACGCACTGTTCCACTGCCGGCAACTGTTTATTCGCGCTGTCGCCAGCCTGTACCGGCTGCGCGCCGACTTGCCGGTGGTGTCGCGCTACTTTCTGATTCCGGCACTGCACGACCAGGTCCCCTACCGTGAACAGCGGACTGGCGCGTCGGTACCGGTCGGCGTCGTGCACGTGCCGGCCAACGACGACCACGAGGCATTTTCACTGTATGTGCCGGAGGACTACGATCCTGCCGGTGCGTCCCGCCCACTGCTCGTGTGCCTGCACGGCGCGTCCGGCAGCGGCGAGGAATACCTGTGGACCTGGCTGCGCCTGGCCAAAAGCCACGGCTATCTGCTGCTGGCGCCGAAATCGACCGAGATCACCTGGTCGGTGCTGCGCCCGGAAGTGGATATCGCGTCGGTCGCCGGCGCCATCGACCGCGTGCGCGCGGAGTACCAAGTGGACCGGAACCGCACTTTTCTGACCGGGTTATCGGACGGCGGCACCTTCAGCTATCTGCTGGCGTTTCTGGCGCCGGAATACTTTGCCGGAGTCGCGCCGGTGGCCGGTGAACTGAGCCAGATCGCCGAACCATTGCTGCGCAGGAAGGAGGGGCGCCAAGTGCCGGTGTTCGTCGTGCATGGCCGTCGGGATCATATTTTCCCGATCGAGACCGTGCGCAGCACCTCGGGCCTGCTGCAACACCTGGGCTACGACATCCGCTTCGACGAGCTGCCCACCTGGGGCCACGCCTATCCCTATCGCATCAACGAAGAGCTGATCTTCCCCTGGTTCGACGCCCTACCCGGCAAAAATTCCAGCGCCTGAAGCCGGCGCTGCAAACGGGTCGCCAAGCGCAGATTTTTTGCAGGTCATGGGCCGCCGCGAGCGGCCCGTATTTGTTGGCGCGGCGCTATTGCGCCATATAGCCGCCGTCTACCGGCATGCACAGACCGGTGACGAAGGACGCGCGGTCCGAACACAGCCAGGCGGCGGCGTGGCCGATTTCGCTGGGGCGGCCCATGCGGCCGATGGGTTCGGCGGCGATCATGCCCTGGATCATCTTGGAGTCGGGGCCGGCGGCGGCGACCATCGGCGTCTCGATGAGGCCGGGGCACACCGAGTTGACGCGAATGTTCTTCTTCGCGAACTCGATGGCGGCGGACTTGGTCAGGCCATTGACGCCGTGTTTGGCCGCGCCATAGGCCGGCGCCATGGCCGCCGCCGCCAGACCGGCGATGGACGCCGTGCTGACGATGGCGCCGGGCGTGCCCTGGTCGAGAAACTGCTGGATCTCGTACTTCATGCACAGCCACACGCCCTTCAGGTTGATGGCGATGTTGCGATCGAAGTTGGCCTCCGAGCACATCACCGTGTTGGCCATCTTGCCGGAGATGCCAGCGTTGTTGAACGCGCAGTCGAGCTTGCCGTACTGCTTCACGCACGCCTTGACCATGGCTTCCACTTCCGCCGCCTGGGACACATCGCAACGCACAAAAAAGGCATCGCCACCGGCGGCCTTGATGCGGCGCACGGTCTCCGCGCCGCCCTCCTCGTTGACATCGGCGACGACGACCTTGGCGCCCTCCGCCGCGAAAATCTCACAGGTGGCCTGGCCGATGCCCGAACCGCCGCCCGTGATCAAACCCACCTTGCCCGCCAGCATGTTGCCCATAGCGTTGCCCCCTTCTCGGAATTGAATGGCCAGAATTGAAAGAAATCTAAAAAAACGTAGGTAAATTTATAAAAAATCAGTGTCTTGACGTCGCCACGATCTTGTACAGCGCAGTGTTCATATCTGAGGACACATAGATGGCGCCACCCGCCGACACGCCCACGCCGGTCATGATGTAGCCCGGTGGCGTACCTTCGGCCGCGGGATAACCGATGGCCAGATTGCGCGCGATCTCGGTGACCTCGCCATCGTCCGGATCGATACGCACAATGCGTTTCTTGCCGACTTCGGCGAGCACGATGGAACCATCGGCGGCGACATCAAAGCCCTCGGGCCGATCCAGCCCCTCGGCGATGACTTCGCGCTTGCCGCTGCCGAGTTTCACCTTCAGCAACTGGCCCTTCACGACGTCGGTCAGGTATATCCAGTTGGTGGACTCCGGCACGCGGCGCATCGCCGCCATGCCGGCCAGGTCTTCGGCCACCACTTCGCGCTTCTTGCCATGGTCACCCGACACCTCCACCAGGTTGCCAGTGCCCTGCTCCGCCACCAGCACCACGCCCGGCTCCAGCGCGAGCGCATCGATGGGGAACTTGAAGCCATGATAGGCGGCGATGGATTTGCCGGTCGCGACATCCAGCACCTCGACACCGCCGGCGAACCAGCTCGAGGTCACCGCATGGCCGCCATCGACATTGACGGACATGGGCAGCTCCATCTTGTCGCGCAATGCCCGCTTGATGTCGTGGACGGCGCCCGTGTTACCGTCGATGCGGCGGAACGCGAACAGATCGCCCAACAGCACCTGATCGACACCGTTTTCGGTGATCACATCGAGCCCGCCCGGCACCGACAGCCTGCTGTTGACGATGGTGCGCGCGCCGCCGTTCTTGGTGTTGATCTTGTAGAGGGCGTTATCGACCATGTTGGTGATGAACAGCTCATCTTTCGAGTTGATCGCCAGGTTATCGGTGCCGGCATCGACACTGGCCACCAGGGTTTTTTCGCCGCTGTGGATATCGACCCGAAACACCTGTCCGAGCGCGGTGTCGGGCACATAGAGGTTGTCGCGGCTGTCGATGTTGACGGCGACCGGAAAGGTAAAGCCCGCCGCCACCGTGGTGATCTTGCCGCTGTCGACGTTGACCTTGACCACCTTGCCCTTGTACATCAGGGGGCCGTACAGATAGCCGTCGGACGCGAAATCGAAGCCGTTCAGATTGCCCATGCCCTCGGCCACCTTGCGCGGCGCCTTTTTGCCCGCCACGTCGAGCTCCCACAGCGCATCCGCCCACAGCACCTGGGTCACGAACAGTCGACCGTCATCGCGGAAATTCACCGAATTGATGCCGGGCAGGTTGTCGGCGAGCATCACCACCTTGCCGCCCGGTCGGCGGGCATGGACTTTGCCGGTCAGGATCGAGGTCCACACCATGGTGCCATCGGGGCCTATGGCCACATCGTCCGCCATGCCCTCCGGCGGCCCCACCGCGACCCTGGACGTCCCGGTGGCGACCTCGACTTCGTACACCGCCTGACCCATGACACTGCCGACAAAGAGCCGGTCTTTGGCATCAAAGGCCAGGCCGTGGATGCTGAGAAAATCCGAACCCGGCACCAGAAACTGCACCAGATAGGGATCGCCCGGCACATCGGTGGCCAGCAGGCTCTTTTGATCCGCGGCGTCATCGCCACAGCCGGCGAGCGCCACGGCGATTGCCAGGCCGGTTGCAGCGAGGGCGCGACGGGCACCGTCGGCGCCGCGCGTCGCGCCATCTGCCCGCCCAGTGGATCTGTGCGGGCCATCCCCATGGAAGTAGTCGTTCACGCGGTAAACTCCTTTCTTGTGATTTTTAGAGGCAATGCTGATCTGGCCTGGATTTTTCGGTGCTTATGCTGTTCGAGCCGAGGCTGGATGTTATCAAAGTCGCCCCCGATTGCCACACCAAACTGCGACACCCCCAATAGCGCGCGGGTTTGGCCACCACCGCCAGTGCAGGTATCCTCAGCGGCTCTGCCGCAGACCAGCGCACACCCAACCCCGGAAGCCCCATGACCGACGAAGCCCGCATCGCGCTGCTGATCGACGCCGACAACTGCCCCGCCGCCAAGATCGAGGTGATCCTCGACGAACTCGCCAAGTACGGCGTGCCCAATGTGCGCCGCGCCTACGGCAACTGGAAAAACAACAACCTGAAAGGCTGGGAGGATGTCCTGCACGACTACGCCATCCAGCCCATCCAGCAGTTCGCCTATACCAAGGGCAAAAACGCCACCGACAGCGCCATGATCATCGACGCCATGGACCTGCTGTACACGCAGAAGCTCGACGCCTTCTGCCTGGCGTCGTCCGATTCCGATTTCACGCCGCTGGTCATGCGCATCCGCGCCAACGGGCTGCGGGTGTATGGCTTCGGCGAAAAGAAAACCCCCTCGCCCTTCGTCAACGCCTGCTCCAAGTTTCTGTACCTCGAAAATCTCGGCACCCTGCCCGCCACCAGCGAAGGAGCAGCCGCCAGCCCGCAAAAGAAATCCGCGAAGGAACTCAAGAGCGACGCCAAACTGGTGGGCCTACTGCGCAACGCCGTCGACGCCGGCACGGCGGAAGACGGCTGGACCAGCCTGGGTCTGGTCGGCTCCCATATTTCCAACCAGGCGTCCTTCGACCCCCGCAACCATGGCTACAAAAAACTGAGCGATCTGATCGAAGCGACCGGCCTGTTTGAATTCGAACGCCGGGGCACCCATCTCTATCTGCGCGACAAGCGCGCCACAAAAAAGGCAACGGCTTGAATTCAGTCCCGCTTTTGCCACTGCAAGGGAGCACGCCATGACCAAAAGCAAAGATATCGGCAAAGATATCCCTGATATCGACGACAACCCCCGCGACGACTGCGCATCGCCCCCCTGCCTGCTCGGCGAACTGGACCCGGTGTGGCAGGGCGGCATGAATCGCGACGAGATTCTGGCACTGCTCAACACGCTGCTGGAAGCCGAACGCGCCGGCGCCCGCGGCCTGACCGCCATGGCCGGCGAACTGGCGAGCGCGGCCGACCGCGACCTCCGCCACGAACTTAAGGCGCTCGCCCTCGACGAGGCGCGCTGGTGCGCGATGCTGAGCTCTCACATCAAGCGCCTGGGCGGCGAGCCCACCGCTGCCACCGGCAGTTTTCTGGACAAGCTGCTCGCCAAGCCGACGCTGGCCGCGCGCCTGAACCTGCTCGATCGCGGTCAGGGCTGGGTGGTTGCCAAACTCGATGAATCCCTGCCCCGCATCTTCGATGCGGCCCTCCAGCGCGATCTGATCGAGATGCGCGACGGCCATCGCGACAATATTGCACGGGCGGCGAAGCTGGGCGAAACGGCGACCTGATGCGCTGGCGCTGGTAGCGGCCGGCGTCATTGCGGCCGCCCCACTCGCGCGCACGGGGATGCGGTGCCGCTCCTGATCTTGCCGCGAACTCTTTGTTATCGCGCCTATTTTTCTTTCCGCGGGCCAAGACTACAATGCCGCTCCGCCGGCTGGCCGGCAACGCATTGCCGGGTCTTGGCCGGGCGCTCCGTCGCCGTCGCGACCGCTGCGTTCGCTAATCGGAAAAACCACCAGAGGGGGCGATCGTGACCACGACAACGCGGCTGTGGCTGGGCTTCGGCACACTGATCGCAATCCAGATCGCCGCCGCCCTGGGCGCCGGGCTGTCGCTGCACAGGATACATAGTGACCTCGCGGCGATCAGCGAACGCGCCGAACCGATCCGCGCCATCGCTTACGAAATGCAGCTGGATGTGCGCGCCATCGGTCTGGCCACCTGGCGCTATCGGAGTCTCGGGGACAGTGAAGCCCGGCTGCGAGCCCCCGCGCCATCCAGGATTTCGAGCGCCTGATGACGGCCTATGAGCGCCTCGCGACCGCCCCCGAATATCATGCCTTTGTGGTGCCCATCCGCGCGCTGTTCGCCGAGTACAAGACGCTGAGCAACCAGCTGCTCGAGCAAAAAAGGCCGCCGGATGCCGCTGACCCAACCCCGACGCGGGCAAAAAACCTGCGCGACGACCTCGAACAGCACCTGGCGGGCGGCATAGGCGCAGTGGCCGAACGCCAATTGGCTGCCGCCGCCCGCAACTCGAAGGCTGGGCTGGAAACCCTGCTCATCGCCGTGCTGACCGCGCTGGTCATCCTGCCGCTGCTGGCCGTGGCGGTCAGTCTGGCCGTCGGGCGCGCGATCGTGCGCACCGAGCGAACGCTGCGCGTCACTCTCAGCAGCGTTGGCGATGGCGTCATCACCACCGACGCCGACGGCCGCATCGCGATGATGAACCCGGTGGCGGGACAGCTGACGGGCTGGTCCGAGTCAGACGCGCTGGGCCAACCGCTGGAGACGGTGTTCCAGATCGTCAATGAAGACACGCGCAAAAAGGCCGAAAATCCGGCGCGGCGGGCGCTGCGCGAAGGGCTGATCGTCGGCTTGGCCAATCACACGCTGCTGATTGCCAAAGACGGTACCGAGCGGCCCATCGACGACAGTGCCGCCCCCATCCGCACCGAGCGGGGGGACATTGCCGGGGCGGTGCTTATCTTCCGCGACTTCAGCGCGCGCCGGGACGCGGAGAGACAGCTGGCGGACAGCGAACAACGTTACCGGACGCTGTTCGAAGCGGGCCCGGTGGCCGTGTTCGCCTGTGACCGCCAGGGCGTGATCCAGAATTACAATCGCCGCGCGGCCGAACTCTGGGGCCGGGAGCCTGAGTGTGGGAACCCCAATGAACGCTTTTGCGGGTCGCTCCGCCTGTATCGTCCGGACGGGAGCCTGCTGCCCCACGCCGAAAGTCCCATCGTTGAGGTGCTCGGCACTGGCATCCCCATCAAAGATGTCGAGATGCTGATTGAACGTCCAGATGAATCGCGCATCGCGGTGGTCGTCAGTTTCTCGCCGTTGCGGCCTGTCGGGCAGGAACCCGGCGGCGTCATCACGGCGTTTTACGACGTCACCGAGCGCAAGGAGTTGGAGGATGAGTTGCGCAGTCTGGCCGCCCAGTTATCACAGGAGGATGACCGCAAGAACGAATTTCTGGCCTTGCTGGCGCACGAGCTGCGCAACCCCCTGGCCCCGATCAGCAACGCCGTGCAGGTGCTGCTGCTGAAAGAGCGGCAGGCGGATGCCAGCGGCGGTGTTGATCGTCGTCTGCTCGAAATGATGGAGCGCCAACTCGGGCAAATGACTCGCCTGGTGGACGATCTGCACGATGTCAGCCGCATCAGCAGGGGCAAGATCGAACTGCGCAAAGAGCGCACTGAACTGGGGCTTATCCTGAATCAGGCGCTCGAGAGCGTGCGCCCGCTGCTCGATGCCAAGGGCCACCGGCTGGCCGTATCGCTGCCGCCTGCGCCCATCGGGCTCGACGGCGATCCCGCGCGCCTGGCACAGGTGCTGGGCAATTTGCTGAACAACGCCTGCAAGTTCACACCCGAACATGGCGATATTCAAGTGCTAGTCACCCGCAGCGAAAGTTGGGCGGTGATCCGCGTGCTCGACAACGGGGTCGGCATCCCGCCCGCTCAACGGGCGCACATCTTCGGTCTGTTCATGCAGAGCGATACCTCCCTGAGCCGCTCCCAGGATGGCTTGGGGATAGGTCTGGCATTGGTAAAAACGCTGACCGAGATGCACGGCGGCACCGTGGAGGCGCGCAGCGGGGGCATCGGTCAGGGCAGTGAATTTGTGGTACGCCTGCCGGCGCTCGAGGAGTCGACGCCGGCTTCTTCGGCGCCGGCGCTTGTAGCGAGCGTGCAGGCGCCCAGTTTGGCGCGGCGTATTCTGGTGGTAGACGACAACCGCGCCTCCGCCGACTCCCTCGCGATGCTGCTAAAGCTCGCCGGCCATGACAGCCACATCGCTTACGACGGCATCCAGGCGCTGGCGCTGGCGGACAGCCTGCGCCCGGACGCCATTCTGCTCGATATTGGCCTGCCCGGCATGAATGGCTACGAAGTTGCCCGCCGCATCCGGGCGCTGCCCTGGGGCGCGCGCATCACGCTGATCGCGTTGACCGGTTGGGGCCAGAAGGACGACCAGCAGCGCGCCCAGGACGCCGGCTTCGACCATCACGTCATCAAACCGATCAAGCATGCCGAGCTCAAGGCGCTGCTGAATGGTCTGCCGCCACCGTCGCGGTCTCAGCCGCCTGAGCTGGCCCGGATCGGCCCCGCGCTTCCGGTCTAGCGCGGCTGCATGCGCGCGGTGATGTCGGTGCCGATGCCGCGGAATCCGGTATAGCGGCCCGCCGCATCGAACATGGGCTCGCCACTCATCTGAAAATACTGTTGGGAGCCGTCGGCATTGTGCCGGCTGTAGATGAAGTCGAGAAAGGGGCGGCGCGCCGCGATATTTGCCATCAGCGCGGCGCGTTGCTGGTCGTTCCAGCGCCCTTCCATGGCGCCGGCGGGTTCAGTCACGGCATCGCTGCCGAGTCCCAACATTTCCAGCGCCGGCCCCGAAACCTGCGTGAAATTGCCGTCCGCATCCTGTTCCCAATACCAGTCGGACGACAGTTCGGTGAGACGATGAAACCGCTCTTCGCTGGCGCGCAGTTCCGCGGTGCGCGCCAGTACCGTCTCTTCCAGAATACGATTGTGATTTTCGAGCCTTTTATACAGCAGGCGCACTTCCAGCATGTTGTAAATGCGAGTTTTCACTTCGACCAGATCAAAGGGCTTGCTGACGAAGTCCTTGGCACCGGCCTGCAACGCCCGCAGTTTATGTCCCGGCTGCGCGGTGATGACAAGCACCGGCAGGTAGCCGTCAGTTTCTATCGCCTTCAAGCCCTCCAGCACCTGAAAGCCATCCATTTCCGGCATCAGCAGATCGAGCAGGATCAAATCGTAGGATTGTTGGCGGTAGAGCTCGCAGACCTCCCGCGGATTTTGCGTCGAGCTGATATCGGTATAGCCGGCGCCACGCAGTATTTGTTCCAGCAGACGGACATTGGCCGGCATGTCGTCGACGATGAGTATCCGGCCGGCGAAAATGTCAGCGGCGCGGAGCATTACTGCAATCCTGTGTTGGCACGGCGCCCATACCCAGCTTTGCCCGGTCTGCCGCATGGATCAGTGCGGCATCAAGGGTATCCATGAAGTGTTTGGCCTTGATGGGTTTGGTCACATAGCCAAAAAACCCGGCCGCCAGGCCGCGGGATATGTCGTACGACATGCTGTTGGCGGTGACCGCGACCACCGGAATGTGCTGGGTCAGGGGGTCCGCGCGCAAAATCTTCAGGGCTTTGACGCCGCTGATGCCGGGCAGATTGATGTCCATCAGAATCACCTCGGGCTGATGGCCGCGCGCCAGCACAATGCCCAGCGTCGCGTCCTCCGCGCTCAGCAAACGCAGGTCGGGGCGGCGGGCGACGAGCTGCTCGACCAGTTTCAGGCTGGCTGGATTGTCTTCGACATAAAGCAGGGTTCGCGGTTTGGGTTGTTGCGGGGACTGCGCGGACGGGCGGACCGGTGCCGGGTTGGGCTCGAAGCCATCAAGCGTCGGCTCCTCGGCGCGCAACAGCTCTATCCAGAAAGTGCTGCCTTCATCCACGTTGCTTTGTACACCGATGTTCCCACCCATCAATTCGACCAGACGCTTGGCCACTACCAACCCGATACCGGTGCCTTCACCGCCGATGACCGCTCTCCCCGCGGCGGTTTTCTCCACGGCAGTGAACGGCTGAAATAATAGCGCCAGGTTCTCCGCCGACAAGCCCGAACCGGTATCTTCCACATTGATGCGGATATATTCAGCAGACATAACCATGCACTGCACCCTGACTTCGCCACCCGGCCGGTTGTACTTGATCGCGTTGGACAGCAAGTTGATCAACGCCTGTTTCACCCGCGCGCGGTCGCCACTGACGAAACAACGTGACGGCACTGCGTCGAAATTCAACGTAATACCCTGCTGCTGTGCGAGCGGCGCAATTGTGGTTTGACAATCGAGCAGCACTTCATCGAGTGCTATGGGCTCTTGCGACACCGAAAGCCTGCCCGCGTCGATCAAGGACAGATCGAGAATCTCGTTGATCAGTTCGAGCAGATGCCAACCGGCCTTCAGTATTTGTTCGGTACATTCCTTGTGCATCGCCGTCAGCGCCTGTGGATCGGCTTCCATCAGCTGCGCGAAGCCCAGAATCGCATTCAGCGGCGAGCGCAATTGATGGCTCATGCCGGACAGAAAATCCGCCTTGGCGACGCTGGCCTGCAGGGCGGCGACACGGGCCTTGGCGAGTTCGACTTCAAGGGGATCGCCATCCGAGCTGTCGGCGCCGATGAATAGATAGCCGACGACGCGCGCTTCAGGGTCATGCAGCGGCGTCACCGCCACGCGCATGGGAATGCGGGTGTCGTCGCGCCGCACCAAGAGCGCATGGTAGGTATCGGCAACACCGCGCGCAGCGTTGTGGGTCAGCGCCTCGAAGCTGGACGGCGGCGCAGTGGCGAGCTCAAGACCCAGCGCGGCGGCGCGCGCCGCCAACTCCTGCTGGTCGTGCAGTGCGGTGACGTTGCGGGTGCCGACCATCTCGGCTGCGGACCAGCCGAACAGGCGCTCGGCACCGGCATTGAACAGTTGTACGACGCCGTCGCCATCGGTGGCGATTATCGCGAACGCAGCGCTCGCGATCACCGCATTCTGCAGCATGTCCGGCTTTATCGCCGCGCTGTTCCGCGTTGCTTTGGTCGCGCCATCGAGAAGGCGGGTGGCGGCATCAACAATGGCCGAGATTTTCTTTCCGGGCATAATCCTGAACTCTGTGCGGGAATATCCAAACGTCCGGCGACCAGGCTCGCATGGCATCGACAATGGGCGTTTTGGCGATCACGCTATTTTCCGGGGCCGCGCTGATGGCGATTGCGGGCGTCGTCGGTCTCGCCGAGCAGGCGGTCAAACTCGCTCTTCACCACGCCGTAGCACTCGCACACCTGGGTTTCCAGCAGCGACCGATCCAACACCGTGATGTGGCCCCGGCGCGCGCTGATGACGCCGATATCCTTTAGTTTTCCCAAGGCTTCGGTGACCCCCTCCCGCCGCACGCCGAGCATGCCGGCGATCAGTTCCTGCGTCATCAGCAAGTCATTGGATGGCAGGCGATCCAACGTAGACAGCAACCAGCGGCAGAGTTGCTGCAACAGCGAATGACGGCGGTTACAGGCAGCGTTTTGGGCGGTCTGGGTAAACAACGCCTGCGCATAACGCAGCAAGCATCGCTGCAACGATTCAGCGCGCTGGAATTCGGCGATCAGCACTTTGGCCTTGAGCCTATAGGCGGTGCCCGCGGTCTGCACGGTTGCATGGTGGGGCATGTTTTGCCCGCCCATGAACAGGGGTATGCCCAACATGCCCTCGTTGCCGACTCCGGCAACTTCAACACAGGCTCCGCTATCCATCAGGTAGCGCAACGACACGATTGAGGTCGTTGGAAAATAGGCGTATTCGAGCGGTTCACCGGCCTGGCACAGCACGTCACCCAGCCGCAGGGGTGACAACTCAAGATAGGGCGCCAGCCGCTCCAGCTCAGCGGCGGGCAGTGCGGCCAGGAGGTGATTCTGTTCAGCACCCCGGTGGCCCGGCATTACAACGTTTCACCGTGCCCGCGGCCACGAGCGCCGTCGCAGGACATGCGGGCGGCACATCGGCATCGTGGCCACATGCTGTGGTTGGCGTTCATGCGCTGCTCCTCGCGCAGGGGCAAATTGCTTTACTGACACGCAATGCCCACACTCACGCGCTACCGGTGTTGTTCGGTGCCGAATGGCGTCGGTAGCTTATCACCACACCTCGCCACAATCCCGCAGTCGCGCCGGGCCAATCTGCGTCATCGACCTGATGGGGGACGACGCTAAATCCGTCAAAACCTTTACCATGCGGCTTTAAATCCGCTGAGACCCACGCTGGCAACACTGGTGCGCCGATCGGGACTTAACCCCTGCGGGGGCTGTGAGCTGGGCACCACCGCTGGCTTCGGCGGCGAGATTTCGGCCTCCCGCTCACAGCCGCTGGTGCTTAGGGCCACGACTAGAATGACAAAGCGAATGCAGTTGTGCATGTTGGCAACCTCGCATTTCGTGGGAAATTACGTCGCGTTGTCACCTTGCTTCAGCACGCCGGGCGAATCTGTTCGGTAGGGTACGCAAGGCTAGGTTTTTTTGTGCGCCGCCCAGCCGCGGCTACCGCCACCTCCAGGGCGACGCCGATGTGGGCGTCCAGTGGCGAGCTTTCACCATCACCGCAAAAACG
>CBDDRG010000132.1:0-5534 GCA_965232975.1 uncultured bacterium | reverse complement strand
CTACAAACCCCCTCCAGACCATCCCTGGAAGCGCAGACCGATCAACCCCTCCGCTCAGATCAACACGCCATGACCACCGAAACATCAAGGGGACATTTCTGTCTGGTTGAAAAGGGGACATTTCTGAATTGGGTTGACAGGCCCAAAGCCCGATGCGTTGTCGGAAGGAGTGCGCGCCCTGCCCCGGCTGGTGGACGCCATCGAGCGCGGTGCGGAACGCGAAATCGTCATCGCCCGCAACGGCAAGCCGGTGGCGCGGTTGGTGCCGATGGCGGAAGGTCCGATCCAGCAGCGCATCGGCGTGGCGCGCGGCTGCTTCGAGGTGCCGGACAACATAGATCCCCACAACGCCGAGGTGGCGCGCCTATTCGCGGGCGACGCCACCGCGTGAATCTGCTGCTCGATACCCAGGTCGCGCTCTGGGCCGTGGTGGACAGCCCGCGGCTGTCGGCGCGCGCGCGAACTCATCCTGGCACCACGCTCGATGGTGTGGATCAGCGCCGCGACCCTATGGGAAATCGCCATCAAGCACAGCCTGGCGCGGGGCGACATGCCGGTGTCCGGCGCCGATGCCGTGCGTCACTTCCGGACCGCCGGCTATCGCTTTCTGCCGGTGGAACCGGAACACGCGGCGGCGGTGGAAACCCTACCGCCGCACCCCCAGGACCCCCTTCGACCGCCTGCTCATCGCGTAGGCCCAGGTGGAGCCCACGCGCCTGCTCAGCCACGCGGTAGGACAGGTAGGCGGCACTGGTAGCCGCCAAGCGCGAACTGGTCACCCGCTTCGAGCAGAAAATCCAAACCATCCTCGCCCGCGTCCGGGCGAGGATGCGGCAGGGAAAACCGGCAGGACCGCCGATCAATTAGCGATACATCGCGGCGGGGTCTTTGCGGACGGGCTCAACGGGCAGCCACTGTCCGTCGCGCAACACCCGGTAAAAACAGGATTGGCGTCCGGTATGGCAGGCGATGTCGCCGACCTGATCGACCTCAAGGAGCACGGCGTCGGCATCGCAATCAATTCTGATTGCGCGGAGCTGCTGGACATGTCCCGACTCTTCGCCCTTGCGCCACAATCGGTGGCGGGAGCGCGACCAGTAAATCGCCCGGCCCTCGGCCAGCGACAGCGCCAGTGCCTCGCGGTTCATCCAGGCCAGCATCAGGATTTTGCCGCTGCGGTGATCCTGGGCGATGGCGGGCACCAGCCCGGCGTCGTTCCAGGCGATTTGGTCGAGCCAGGCGGAATTGCGTTCCTCAGTCATAACGGCGGGTCTTGGGGTGCGGCAATGGCATTATGGCAGCTATCAACTCAACAACACCAAAAGCGCGCCAGCCACCCCCAGCACCATGGCAAGCGCCGACGCACCGTTGATACTGGCCATCGGCAGCGCGGGCGCGATCAAACCGAGGGCGAAGCCGAGACAGAGGCCGCCAATGGTGGCAGGCGCTGCGCGCCGCCGGGCGGGGACAACTGTCTGCGCCGCCATCGTTTTGTCGAGGCGCTTGATCTGTCCCATGGCCTGAAACAGCAATTGGGGAACCTGTGGAAATTGCTCCAGCCATTCCGGGCCGTGGCGCTTCAGGCGGTCGAGAAAGGTGCCCGGCTTGAACCGCCGCTTCAGCCAGCGCTCCAGATAGGGGTGCGCGGTCGCCCACAGATCGAGATCGGGGTAGAGCTGGCGGCCGAGCCCCTCAATGTTGATCAGGGTTTTTTCGAGCAGTACCAGCGAGGGCTGGATTTCGGTGCCGAAACGGCGCGCGGTGCGAAACAGGTCGATCAACAACTGACTGACCGAGATGTCCTTCAGCGGGCGCTCGAAGATCGGCTCACAGACGGTGCGAATCGCCGCTTCGAATTCGTTGATCGGGGTGTAGTCGGGGGCCCAGCCGGACAGCACATGCAGTTCGGCCACCTGCCGGTAATCGCGGCGGAAGATCGCGAGCAGGTTGCGCGCCAGATAGTACTGATCAGCGTCGGATAGAGTGCCGATGATCGCGCAATCCACCGCCAGATAGCGCGGCGCGCGGGGGTTGCTGGCATCGACAAAGATGTTGCCGGGATGCATGTCGGCGTGAAAAAAATTGTGCTCGAACACCTGGGTAAAGAAGATATCGACGCCGCGTTCCGCCAGCACCTTGAAGTCGGTGCCCTTGGCGCGCAGCGTCGCCAGATCGGCGATCGGAGTGGCGTAGATACGCTCCATCACCAGCACTTTTTCGTTGCTATACCGCCAGTACACCTCCGGCACATAGAGCATGGGCTCGGCGGCAAAGTTGCGCCGCAGAATGCTGGTATTGGCGCCCTCCCGCTGCAGGTTCAGCTCGTCGAGGATGGTGACGCGGTAATCTTCGGCAACCTGTACGGGGTGTAGACGCTTGCCGTCGGGAACATGGGCTTCGACGAAACGGGCGATGGTGAGCAATAGCGCGCAATCCTGCTCGATAACGGTGCTGATGTCGGGGCGAATGGCCTTGACGACCACGTTGCGGCCGTCCTTGAGCACGGCGGCATGGACCTGGGCGACCGATGCCGAGGCGAGCGGGGCGCGCTCGAACGTCTGGAACAGGTTGTCGACGCTGTCGCCGAGAGCGGCTTCGACAATGGCCACAAACTGGTCGCTCGGGAACGGCGGTACCTGATCCTGCAACTTGTCGAGTTCGTCGCAGATGTCCACCGGAATCAGATCGGGCCGGGTGGACAACAGTTGGCCAAACTTGACAAAAATCGGTCCCAACTCTTCCAGTGTCGCGCGCAGGCGCGCGCCGCGCACGCCGCTGGGAGCGGGCAACAGGGCGGTTATCCGGAGCAGCGCGCGCACAGGCCAGGGCAGGTGGAAATCGATCAGCAGCGTGTCGAGGCGGTGGCGGGCGCATACGCCCAAAATGGTGACGAAGCGCAGCAGGCGGGACATTCAGCGCGGCGGCCGCAGCGCGGCGGCCAGTTGCGTGGTGAGGGTGGCGACACGGGTGGCGATCCGCAACGGCGGCGGCGCAAATCTGGCTTCCTCGGCGACAAAGTCGGCGACGACAGCAACGCTCCGCTGGTGCGCGTCCACCCGCCAGTGGCTGGCGTCGCGCACGACCTTGCCGAGGAGATGGGCGGGTACGTCGCCGAGCAGCGCGGCGAGCGCCGCTTCCCAGTCCAGGTCGAGGGTGGAGAGAAGGCCGCTCAGGTCGTCGATCAGTTGCGCATCGCCGCTGATCCGCGCCGCGCTTGGGCTGCGCACCCTTGCCCCAATTGCCAGCGCGACCAGCGCGGGCGGACTGCCGCGCACAACGGTATCTGCGCGGTTGACGCCACCCGGTGTTACCCGGACTTCCTGGTGCGTGAAACTTATCCGCGCGGACAGTGACGGGAGTGGCGGTGCGGTACATTCGATGCCGAGGGATCTTCCCGCCAAGCCGGCGAGGGCCAGGCGGGTTTCGGGGGCATAGGCGAGGGCGCGTTCGAGCGTCGCGGTGATTCGCTGACAGAGCAGTTCCGCCAGCAGGTCGTTCACGGTTTTACGCCGCGGTGGAGGGCGACGATGCCACCGGTCATGTTGTAGTACCGGCACTGGTCAAAGCCGGCAGCCACGAGCATTGCGTTTAGGGTCCCCTGATCCGGGTGGCGGCGGATGGACTCGGCCAGATAGCGGTAGCTGTCCTCGTCGCCGGTCACCAGGCGACCGATTTTGGGCAGCACGCCAAAGGAGTACGCGTCATAGAATTTGGCGAGCACCGGATTGACCGGCTTGGAAAACTCGAGAATCAGCAGACGCCCGCCGGGTTTTAATACTCGCCACATGGCGCGCAGGGCCTGCGCCTTGTCGGTGACATTGCGCAGGCCAAACGCGATACAGACGCAGTCAAAACTGGCGTCTGGAAACGGCAGTTGCTGCGCATCGGCCTGTACGAACACGACGTTATCGACGACGGCGCTATCCAGCAGGCGATCGCGCCCCACCGCGAGCATGGATTCGTTGATGTCGGCGAGCACCACCTGGCCGTGTTCGCCCACCAGGCGGGAAAAACGCAATGCCAGGTCGCCGGTGCCGCCTGCGATGTCGAGCACGCGGTGGCCGCGCCGCACGCCGGACAATTCGATGGCGACGCGCTTCCACAACCGATGGACGCCGCCGGACAGCAGATCGTTCATCAAGTCGTAGCGGTTGGCAACCGAGTGAAAAACGGCGGCGACGCGCTTGGCCTTGTCCTCGATCGGCACCTGTGCGAAGCCGAAATCAGTGGTTCTTTTTTCGTTCATGGCTAGGGCTGGCTGGGGCTCGTCGGCGGTGTCGGCATTGTACACGCAGGCTGCCGGAGGTGTCCCCGCCGACCCTGCGGGCTCCCCGGCATAGCCGATTCCGGTATCATTGGCGCCCGCATTGCAGCGCTGCGAACCCGTCATGAGCAAGGCCATCGTCCTCACCGGCATCACCACTTCGGGCACCCCCCACCTCGGCAATTATGTCGGCGCCATCCGCCCCGCAATCGCGGCGAGCCGTCGCGACGACGCCGAGGCGTTTTACTTTCTGGCGGACTATCACGCGCTGATCAAATGTCAGGAGCCCGACGCGGTGCACCGTTCGACGCGGGAAATCGCCGCGAGTTGGATCGCGCTTGGACTGGATACCGAGCGGGTGGTGTTCTACCGCCAGTCCGACATTCCCGAAATTCCCGAGCTGGCCTGGCTGCTGAGTTGCATGACGGCGAAGGGTCTGATGAATCGCGCCCACGCCTACAAGGCGGCGGTGCAGGACAACGAAACCGCGGGGGAGGACCCGGACTTCGGTATCACTATGGGCTTGTTCGGCTATCCGGTGCTGATGGCCGCCGACATCCTGATGTTCGGTGCCCACGAGGTGCCGGTCGGCCGCGACCAGATCCAGCACGTCGAGATGGCGCGCGACATCGCGCAGCGCTTCAACCATCACTACGGCGAGCATTTCACGCTGCCCGCAGCCGTCGTCGATGACGAGGTGGCGATGTTGCAGGGCCTCGACGGCCGCAAGATGAGCAAGAGCTACGGCAATACGATACCGCTGTTTCTGGGCGAAAAGGATCTGCAGAAGCACATCAACCGCATCGTTACCAATCTGCTGGAGCCGGGCGAGCCCAAGGATCCGGACGGCTCGGCGCTGTTCCAGATCTGGCAGGCATTCGCGACCCCCGCACAAACCGCCGCCATGCGCACGCGCTTTGCCGAGGGTATCAGCTGGGGTGAGGCCAAGCGGCAGTTGTTCGAGTTGATCAATGCCGAACTCGCACCCGCGCGCCAACGCTATCAGGCACTGCTCGCCGACAGCGGTCGCGTCGAGGCGATGCTCCAGGCCGGCGCGGCGAAGGCGCGCGCCCGCAGCCGGCCGTTCATGGCCAAGTTGCGGCAGGCAGTGGGCATTCGCGCCCTCGGCTGATCGGCATAGCGGCGGCTGACGCCACCCGAGCACCGGGATCAGCGCTACGCGAGCACGCCAGTAATCATCCAGGTAGCGCCCACGCCGTCGTTGACGGGAATGCGCTGGCCATAGGGCATGGGCGATCATCTGCTGCGG
>CBDDRG010000131.1:0-16929 GCA_965232975.1 uncultured bacterium | reverse complement strand
CCGAAGTGGGCGCGCCGATCCCGCGGCGCGTGCACCCGAGCGCGCTCCCGGCGCGGCACCACAGCCCCGCCTGGATCATGAGCTGGCGCAGCGACTCCACCGAGAGCACCAACTGATGCCGCTCGCGCAGCATCTCGCCGGCCAGCGTCGGGCCAAAGTCGGCGTAATGCCGCCGCCACCTGCGCCCGCACCGATGCCCGCAGCGTTGCCGACAGGCGCCGGTTGCTGGGTACACCCCGCCGCCGGGGCACGATACCCGCATCACCGTCCTGCCGATACCGCGCCAGCAGCCGCTTGACCTGCCGCACCGTCAGCCCCAGCTCCGCCGCCGCCTCACGCTGCCGAAGCCTCCGCCCAACCAGCGCCTGTACCACCCGCAAGCGATCCCGCTCCTTCACCGTCATCGTCAATATCCCTTCGTCCATCCGCAACCCCTCGAAAACCAAAAGGGGACATTTGTACTTGGCACAAAGGGGACATTACGGCTTTGGACTGACAGGGGGCCTACACACAACCTTGCCAAACCGGGATCGAACTCAGATACTGGCGCGCCAAATTTCGCGGTGCTGTGCATGCAAATCGGTAGCGGCAAGGTAGTGCAGTTCAATTACTGGTTGAGGGACGTTGCGGGCGCACTGCTCGAGTCCTCCGAGGGCGCCGGCCCGACCACTTACCTGCACGGCCACGGCGGGATGCTGCCCGGCCTCGAGCAGGCGCTCGACGGCCACGCCGCGGGCGACCGCGTCGCCGTGACCCTGGTCGAACCCTATGGGCCGACGCACCCAAACAGCATTCAGCGCATACCCCTCAAACACCTGCACGCCAAAAAGAAGCCGGTGCCCGGTGCCGTGGTGGTCGTCAATGGGGAGCACGGCCGGCGCCAGGTCACCATCGTCAAGGTTGGCAAGTTCTCCGTGGACGTGGATACCAACCATCCGTTTGCCGGTATGACGTTGATCTTTGACGTTGAAATCACCGCGGTGCGCGACGCCACCACCGAGGAGCTGGCGCACGGCCACGCCCACGGCGCCGGTGGTCACCACCACTGACGTCGGGTCCGCCGACGCATCGCCCACGCCGGCGGCGGGCGTCTGGGCGGTCTACATCGTTGCCGCCAGTGACGGCTCCCTGTACACCGGCGTGACCACAGATATGGCGCGCCGGCTGCGCGAACACGGCGGCAGTCGGCGCGGTGCCAGGTACTTCAATGCGGGCCGCCGCCCGCGGGACCTGGTGTTCTGTGAAACCGGGCACAGTCGCAGCAGCGCCGCACGCCGGGAGGCCGCCATCAAAAAACTTTCCCGCGCGCAAAAGATCGCGCTGATCGCCCGGGCATCCCCGCCCGAATAAAAACGGCGCGCGCGGGCAGGACTCGCGCGCGCCGTTGGCGAGCGACTGCAGATTTTTCTCGACGGGAGCAGTGGGCCGCGGCAGTTTTTTTAGCGCCGCTCAGGCGCACAGCAGCTGGTAGGCGTAGTACAGCATCAGAGCCACCTGAACGAAGAAAAACATGCCCCGCACCAGCACCATGGGCAGACTGGCGGAGATCAGGTGGGTGACCGACTGGGCAATGCGGGCATAGAGCAGGTACATCGCGGTGCCATCGACAACATTCCAATGCCCCGACAGCCCGGCAACCGCCACCAGCGCGGCGAAGATCGGCAGGTTTTCCAAGCAGTTCAAGTGCGCGCGGGTGGCGCGCTGGCCAAGACCGGGCAGGTCGTCCCCGGAGGGTGAAAATTGGTTCAGTGGCCGCTTGGCGCCGGCCACGGAATTGAACAGGCGCACATTGACGATCACGATGACCAGCAGCAGCGTCCAGCCGGCGAAACCGGCGAGGGCGATGAGCGCGGGGTTGAGAGCGGCGACGGTGGTGGGCATGGCGTGTTCTCCGGTTGATGCGGTTATTGGTTATATGGGCGACAACAAGCGGGCTGCTTTGCACAGCGGCCGTATTCGGCCATAAAACGCGGGCGTCCGCCAGCGGTGATCGCCGTCGCCAACTTGCGGTTGCGCCGGGTATTGGCCGCACACGCCGGCTCGGTGGGCCGCCGGGCTTATAATCGCCATGGCTGACAACGGGTGCCGACCATGAATCTCGACAAACTCAAACGCGCCGCGGCCGAGGCGGCGGTGCAGTACTGCCTGGGCAAGATCGGCAACGACGCCGTCATCGGCGTCGGCACGGGTTCCACCACCAACCATTTCATCGAGCTGCTGGCGCCCCACCGCGCCCGTATCGGCGCGGCGGTAGCGAGTTCCGAGGCCACCGCCAAGCGCCTGCGCGCCGCGCGCATTCCGGTCAGCGACCTCAACGCCGTGGACGAAGTGCACATCTATGTGGATGGCGCCGATGAGGCCAACCCGCACCTGGAGCTCAGCAAGGGGGGCGGCGGCGCGCTGACGCGGGAGAAAATCGTCGCTGCGGTGGCGCGGGAATTCGTCTGCATCGCCGACGCGAGCAAGTGGGTCGATCACCTCGGCGCCTTTCCGGTCGCCGTGGAGGTGGTGCCCATGGCGCGCGGCCATGTGGCCCGCGAAATCGTCAAACTGGGCGGCACCCCGGAGTATCGCGCCGGCTTCGTCACCGACAACGGCAATGTGATTCTCGACGTCCACCACCTGCACCCGATCGGCGCCGCGCGCGCGCTGGAGGAGCGCCTCAACAATATCGTCGGCGTGGTGTGCTGTGGCATTTTTGCGGCGCGACCGGCGGATGTGCTGCTGCTCGGCACCGCCGCCGGCGTCAAGACGCTGTGGCCCCGAGCCTGAACCGCCGGTGGAAGTGATCGCGGCAATCCAGAGCCGCCTGTCGGTACGCGCCTTTCTGCCCACGCCGGTGCCCCGCGATACCATCGTCAGCATTCTCGACATCGCCCGCCGCGCGCCCTCCGGCGGCAACATGCAGCCGTGGCGGGTGCAGGTGCTCGGCGGCGCGGCGCGGGCGGCGCTGGTCGAGCGCGCGCTCGCCTCCGCCGCCCTGCATCCCGAGGGTGAAGAACCCCGCGAATACCAGGGCTACCCGGTGCACTGGGTGCCGCCCTACAAGACCCGCCGCTTCGATGTCGGCCGCGCGCTCTATGCCGCCGCCGGTATCGACCGCCGCGACAAGGCCGGGCGCGCGGAGCAGATGTTGCGCAACTATCACTTTTTCGGCGCGCCGGTGGGCATGATCTTTACCATTCACAAAACCCTGTGGCCGGGCCAGCTCAACGATCTCGGTATCTTCATGGGTCATGTAATGCTGGTCGCGCGCGAGTTCGGTTTGCACACCTGCGCCCAGGGTTTCTGGCAGAACGTCAGCCACACCGTGCACGCGGTGCTCGATATCCCCGCCGACTACATCATTTACGCCGGCATGGCGCTCGGCCATATCGACCCGGACGCTCCTGTCAACCGCATCGACAGCGGGCGCGCCGAGGTCGATGAATTTGCGACCTTTGCCGGCTTCGATGAGTGAGGCGCCGAGCCCAGCACCGATGCCACCCGCGTGGCGGGCAGGTACAATCTCGGGCCGCAGCTCGCTCGGGCCGCAGCTCACGCCCCACCGGATCGGTATTCTGCATGGCTGAACACAGTTACCGCCTGATCCTCTCCTGCCCCGACCGGGTGGGCATCGTCGCCGCCGTGAGCTCGTTTTTTGCCCGCGAGGGCGGCCTGATCATCGAGGCCAACCACTTCCGCGACCCCGAATCCAACTGGTTTTTCACCCGCCAGGTGATCGCCGCCAACTCCCTGCCCTACAATCTCGCCGAGTTGACCCGGCGCTTCGCGCCGGTGGCCGCCGGTATGGGAATGGTCTGGCGCATCGCGGCGACGGCGACGCCCAAGCGGGTGGTGCTGATGGCGAGCAGGCAGGCGCACTGCCTGGACGACCTGCTGTACCGCTGGCGCAGCGGCGAGCTGGCGTTCGACATCCCGGCGGTGATTGCCAACCACGACGACCTGCGCAGCTATGTCGAGTGGCATCGGGTTCCCTTTCACCACATCGCCGCGACCGACAAGGCCCAGCACTTTGGTGAGGTCGCCGCGCTGCTCGCCGCGCTGAACCCGGACGTCATCGTGCTCGCGCGCTACATGCAGGTGCTGCCGGCAGCGCTGTGCGCCGCCTACCCAGGGCGCATCATCAACATCCACCACAGCTTTCTGCCCGCCTTCGCCGGTGCCCGGCCCTACCACCAGGCCGCCGAGCGCGGCGTCAAGCTGATCGGCGCCACCTGCCACTACGTCACGGCGGAGCTGGATGCCGGCCCCATCATCGACCAGGATCTGGTGCGCATCAGCCACCACGACCGCATCGAAGATCTGGTGCGCAAGGGCAAGGATGTCGAGAAAATGGTGCTTGCGCGCGGCCTGCGCCACCACCTCGAAGACCGCGTGCTGGTGCACGGCAACAAGACCATCGTCTTTGAATGATGTTTCCGGTGCATCGAACCCCGCTACCTTCCGGAGTTTGCCCGTGACTGATACCAGGCTGCACACCAGCGACATCGCCATCATCGGCGCCGGGCCGGTGGGTCTGTTTTGCGTGTTCCAGTGCGGCATGCTGAGGATGTCGTGCCAGGTCATCGATGCGCTGCCGACGCTGGGCGGCCAGTGCGCGGCGCTGTACCCGGAGAAGCCCATCCACGATATTCCGGCGGCGCCGGGGATCAACGCGATGGAGCTGATTGCCCGCCTCGAAGAACAGATCGCGCCGTTCAAGCCGGTGTTTCACCTCGATCAACAGGTGGTGACACTGGCGCGGGCGGGCGAGCACTGGCAGTTGACCACCTCGGCCGGCACCCGCATCCAGGCCAGGGCCGTCATCATCGCCGCCGGCGCCGGCGCCTTCGGCCCCAACCGGCCGCCGCTGGCCGGCCTCGATGCCTACGAGGGCACCAGCGTCCACTACCACGTCCAGCGCCGCGAACGCTTTCGCGACCAGCGCCTGGTCATCGCCGGCGGCGGCGATTCAGCGGTGGATTGGGCGCTCGCCCTCGCCGACACCGCCGCCAAGATTTATGTCATCCACCGCCGCGACAATTTTCGCGCCGCGCCGGAGACGGTCGCGCAGCTACAGGCGCTGGCCGCCCAGGGCAAGATCGAACTGGTGATTCCCTACCAGCTCGCGGCACTGGAAAGCGCTGGCGATGGCCGGCTCGGCGCCGTTGTCGTGAAGGGAGTCCGGGATGGCGAGCGCCGCCTGGAGGCCGATCACCTGCTGTCGTTCTTCGGGCTCGCGAGCAAGCTCGGGCCGATCAACGACTGGGGCCTGGGCGCCGACCACGGCCTGATTCCGGTCGAGCCCACCACCTGCGCCACTGCTGTCAAAGGCATTTTCGCGATCGGCGACATCGTGCGCTACCCGCACAAACTCAAGCTGATT
The DNA here is from genome assembly GCA_965232975.1 of uncultured bacterium. Taxonomy (GTDB): domain Bacteria; phylum Pseudomonadota; class Gammaproteobacteria; order Pseudomonadales; family Porticoccaceae; genus CBDDRG01. The sequence continues at coordinate 11,561 of CBDDRG010000131.1, read as the reverse complement.
TTGTCCGGCTTCGCCGAGGCCGCGCAGGCCGCCCACGCCGCCTATCGCGTCGTCAACCCCGGGGAAGTCCTGGTGTTCCGGCACTCGACGACGACCGGCATCCCCACTGCGTAACCATTCAACCCGCGTTCAACAACCCCACCCGCAACCACAGCGAGGAGATGCCCCATGCCCCGGATTACCTTCATCAAACTCAGCGGCGAGCGCGTCACCGTCGATGCGCCCAACGGCGGCAGCGTGATGGAGGTCGCGCGCGAGCTGGATCTGCCCATGCTCGCAGCCTGCGGCGGCTCGCTCGCCTGCGCCACTTGCCATGTCGTGGTGGCGGAGGACTGGTATGCCCGCCTCCCCGAGCCGAGTGCAGATGAAGAGGATCTACTCGACACCGCCCACGACCTCACGCCGTTCTCGCGCCTGAGCTGTCAACTGGCGGTCACCGACGCCATCGACGGCCTGGTGGTGGCGCTGACGCCAATGGATAGCTGACGGTCGGCGTCCGATCCCGGTGCCGGCACCGGGCGGCCTGTGGTCGTCCGGGATCGACGCACAAGAACACGCGCCACAAACAAATAACATGCCGAGCTGGCTATCGAGGTTCGGGAGATCGGGCCGGCCCGCCGCCATCAGCCCTCGGGTCGCCCCTTGATCATGCGCAGCGGGTTGTAGGTGAGCACGAGGTCGTCGTCCTGGTTCACCACCTTGTTGAAGGTGCGCACCAGGCCGCGGTTGCCCTCGCGGGTCGGGCGCAACTCGATGACTTCCAGCTCGACGTGAATGGTGTCGCCGGCGAAGCAGGGCCGCTTGATGTCGAGCTCCATGTTCAGAAACGCCATGCCGGTGCCCTGCATGGTGGGCAACAGCAGGCCCTCGGCGAAGCTGTAGACCAGCGCGCCGGGGGCGAACGGGCGCTTGATGACGGAGTGGTCGCGGAGGAATTCGCGGTCGGTGAACACCACCTCGTGCAGGCCGATCAGGTTGATGAACTGGCTGATGTCGGATTCCAGCACGGTGCGCCCCCAGGACTGGAAGCAGTCGCCAACCGTCAGATCGTGCCAGTAAAAGCCGCCGCCGATCTGTTTCATGTGCCCCCCTATTCGTCGTCGATCGGTAATGCCACCTGCTGCGGCGATGGTGCGGGATTTCCCGGCCGTCCGCAAACGGGCAGGGGTGACAGTCGCGCGGCGCTTCTGGCCCGACTGGCGGCAGCCTGTATAATGCCCGCTTGACTAAATTTTGCGCAGTGCGGGGCGAGCTCATGGACATCAAAGCCTATATGCAGGGGGTCGGCCGCGAGGCCCGCGCCGCCGCGCGGGCGATGGCGCGGGCCAGCACCGGGCACAAGAACGCGGCACTGCTGGCGACGGCGGCGGCAATTGACGGGCGGCGGGCCGCCCTGGCCGAGGCCAACCGCCGCGATCTGCTGGGAGGTCGCGAGCAGGGCCTGGACAGCGCGTCCCTCGACCGCCTGGAACTGACCCCGGCGCGCATCGACGGCATGATCGAAGGGCTGCGCCAGGTCGTCGCATTGCCCGACCCGGTCGGCGAAATCAGCGGCCTGAACTATCGCCCGAGCGGCATCCAGGTGGGCCGCATGCGCGTGCCGCTGGGGGTCGTCGGCATCATTTACGAGTCCCGTCCCAATGTCACCGCCGAGGCCGCGAGCCTGTGCCTGAAGGCCGGCAATGCCACTATCCTGCGCGGCGGCAGCGAGGCCATGCATTCGAATCAGGCCATCGCCGCCTGTATCGATGCCGGCCTGCGGGCGGCCGGGCTGCCCGCCACCGCGGTGCAGGTGGTCGCCACCACCGACCGCGCCGCGGTCGGCGAACTGATCACGATGCCGGCCTATGTCGATGTGATCGTGCCGCGCGGCGGCAAGGGCCTGATCGAGCGCATCAGCCGCGACGCCCGGATCCCGGTCATCAAACACCTCGACGGCGTCTGCCATGTCTATATCGACGACGGCGCGGATCTCGACAAGGCGTTCGCGATCGCGCTCAACGCCAAGACCCACCGCTACGGCGTCTGCAACGCCATGGAGACGCTGCTGGTCGCAGCCCCGGTGGCGGCGGCGATCCTGCCCCGCCTCGGCCGCGCCTATGGCGAGCGCGGCGTGGAGTTGCGCGGCTGCACGCAGACGGCGGCCATCCTCGCCGACGCGGGCATTCCCTGCGCCGCGGCGACCGCGGACGACTGGTACGCCGAATACCTGGCGCCGGTGCTGGCGGTGCGCGTGGTCGCCGACCTCGACGCCGCCATGGCGCATATCCACACCTACGGTTCCCGGCACACCGACGCCATCGTCACCGAGGATCTTCGCCGTGGACGGCGCTTCATCACCGAGGTGGATTCGAGTTCGGTGATGATCAACGCCTCGACCCGCTTCGCCGACGGCTTCGAATACGGCCTGGGCGCGGAGATCGGCATCTCCACCGACAAGCTCCACGCCCGCGGCCCGGTTGGGCTGGAGGGCCTCACCAGTCAGAAATTCGTCGTGCTCGGCGACGGTCATATCCGTTCATGATCGCGGGTCCGAGCAGCGGCAATCACCACGGCGCGCAGCGACCTTGACCGCCATCGGCATGTTCGGCGGCACCTTTGATCCGGTTCACATCGGCCATCTGCGCACGGCGCTGGAATTGCGCGCGCGGCTCCAGCTCGCCGAAATGCGTTTGATACCCGCGGCGCGACCACCCCACCGCGAACCGCCCGGCGTGACCGCGGCCCACCGCCTGGCGATGCTCCGGCTCGCAATTGCGGGCGAGGCGGGTCTGGTCGCCGACGACCGCGAATTGCGCCGCCAGGGGCCGTCCTACACCATCGATACGCTGAGTGAGTTGCGGCAGGAGCTTGGCGGCGACATTGGGCTGTGCCTGTGCATGGGCATGGATGCGCTGGTCGAGCTGACCACCTGGCACCGCTGGCGGGAGCTGACGGCGACGGCGCACCTGGTGGTTGCGGCGCGTCCGGGCTGGCATCTGCCCACCCGCGGCGCGGTCGCCGACTGGCTGGTGGGCCGGGTGACGGACGATCCCGCTCGGCTGCAGGACACATCCGGCGGCTGGGTGCTGGTCGCCGAGATGACGCTGCTGCCGGTTGCCGCTACCCGGATTCGCGCCGATCTGGCCAGTGGTCGGTCGGTGCGCTACCTGGTGCCCGATGCGGTGATCGACTACGCCCGCAGCCACCATCTTTATCGGTAAATTGGTGCGGGAAGCCAATAAGGCTCGCCGCGCTGGTGCGCTACCCACTCAGGATCCGAACATGCGCGAGCGCCAAGCCCCATGAACAGTGCCTTGATCAATATCGTCACCGCCGCGCTGGAAGACGTCAAAGCCCAACACATTGTGACGCTGGACGTGTCCGCGCTCAGCGACATCATGGATGCGCTGGTGATCGCCAGCGGCACCTCCAACCGCCAGGTGCGGGCGCTCGCCGAGCACGTCCTGCTGGCGGGCAAAAAGGCTGGCCATCAGTCTATCGGGGTCGAGGGCCTGGACGCCGCCGACTGGGTGCTGGTGGATTTTGGCGAGGTCGTCGTGCATGTGATGCTGCCGGCGACGCGGGCGTTCTACGAGCTGGAAAAGTTCTGGTCGCTGCGCCCCGGCGAAGCCCGCCCCACGGATCCCTGAGCCGGTGCGCGTGCGCATCCTCGCCATCGGCACGCGCATGCCGGCCTGGGTCGGCGCCGGCTTTGATGACTACGCCCGCCGCCTGCCCGGCGAATTCAAGCTGGAGTTGGTGGAGCTGCCGCTGGGCCCGCGCGGCAAGAATATGCCGGTCGAACGCGCGCTGGACGCCGAGGCCGACGCCATGCTGCGCGCGTTGCATCCGCGCGAGCGGGTCATTGCGCTCGATGTCGCTGGGGAATCCTGGCCCACGCCCCGGCTCGTCGGCGAGGTGCGCGCGTGGCAGCGCGCCGGCACCGATTACAGTCTGTTGATCGGCGGCCCCGACGGCCTGGCGCCCCGCTGTCTGCAGCGCGCCGAGCAGCGCTGGTCGCTGTCGCCGCTGACGCTGCCCCACCCACTGGTGCGCCTGGTGCTGATCGAACAGCTCTACCGGGCCTGGTCGATACTGGTCGGGGACCCCTACCACCGATGATGCCGACCCCAGCGCGAGCGACCCCAGCGCGAGCCACCACGGGGTGGCGGTTGGCGCGGCGGCGCATGGCCACGCGCGCGGACGGCGGCTGATACCATGGCCGACTATCCGGTGCTCGACGATCCACGCGCCAAGTTCCGCCTGTTTGCGGTGCGTCTGGTGGTGGTGCTCGCGCTCGCCTTCGGGCTGCTCGGGGTGTTGTTGTGGCGCTATTTTTATTTGCAGGTCGTGCGCCACCAGGATTTCGTCACCCAATCCGAAAACAACCGCGTGCATGTGCGCCCGATACCGCCGACACGGGGGTTGATCTACGACCGCAACGGCGTGCTGCTCGCCTACAACCAGCCCGGGGTCACGCTGTCGGTGGTGGTCGAGCGCGCCACCCAACTCGACGCCCTGCTCGCGGAACTGACCCGGCTGCTGGCGATCGACGAGGGTGCGATCACGCGCTTTCGCAAGCTGATGGGCCACCGCCGCCCCTACGAAGCCGTGCCCCTGCTCTACAACCTGAGCGAGGACGAGCAGGCCATCCTGGCGGTCAACGAATATCGCCTCGAGGGCATCGAGATTTCCGCGCAGATGGTGCGCCACTACCCCCTAGACACCCAGTTTTCCCACGTTATCGGCTACGTCGGGCGCATCAATGAACAGGAATTGGAACGCCTGGATTCCAAGCGCTACAGCGGCACCCACCAGATCGGCAAGACCGGGCTCGAAAAATTCTACGAGGAGCGCCTGCTCGGCCAGGTCGGCTACGAGTTTGTCGAAACCAATGCCAAAGGTCGGGCGATGCGGGTGCTGGAGCGCATCGATCCGGTGCCAGGCGACGATCTCCACCTGTATCTCGACAGTCGCCTGCAGGCCATCGCGTTCGCCGCCCTCGGCACCGAGAAGGGCGCGGTGGTCGCCATCGACACCGCCACCGGCGGCGTGCTGGCGCTGGCGAGCGCGCCGGGGTTCGACCCGAATTTGTTCGTCACCGGCATCAGCCACGCCAACTACCAGGCGCTGACCGAATCGCCGGATCGCCCCCTGTTCGACCGCACCATCCGCGGCCAGTACCCGCCGGGTTCGACGATCAAGCCGCTGTTCGCACTAGCCGCCCTCGACAGCGCCATGGTGCCGCCCGTCTTCCAGATCTACGACCCCGGCGTGTTCCAGCTCGACAACCAGGGTCGCCTGTTTCGGGACTGGAAGCGAGGCGGTCACGGCCGGGTAGGTTTTCAGGATGCGATAATCCAATCCTGCGACGTGTTTTTCTACACCATTGGCGTCAGGATGGGCATCGACCGCATGGCTCACTACGGCGAGTTGTTCGGCCTCGGTGCCGCCACAGGCATCGACATGCCGGGGGAGGCGCCCGGAATCATGCCGTCGCGAGCCTGGAAGCGGGCGACCCAGGGCTTGGCGTGGTATCCGGGCGACACCGTGAATGCGAGTATCGGCCAGGGCTTCGTACTCGCGACCCCGCTGCAATTGGCGGTCGCCACGGCCCGCATAGCCACCCGCGGCCAGGTGCGCGCCCCACGCCTGGCACAGGCCATCGGCAGCGCGCCGCTGGCGCGGGCGGCGCCGCACCGGCCGATCCCGATCGCCGCCAGCAACTGGGAATTGGTCACCAGCGCGATGGCGGGCGTCGTGCACGGCGAGCGCGGCACCGCCCGCCGCGCGCTGGCCGGCCTCACCTATACCATGGCCGGCAAGACCGGCACCGCCCAGGTGGTGGGGATGAAGCAGAACGAGAAGTACGACGCGGCAAAGGTTGCCAAATTGCGCCGCGACCACGCGCTGTTCATCGCCTTTGCGCCGGTAGAGAGCCCGCGCATCGCGGTCAGCGTACTGGTGGAAAACGGCGAGCACGGCAGCTCCACCGCCGCACCGGTGGCGCGCCAGGTCATCGATGCCTTTATGCAACTGTATCCCGCGCTCGGCCCTGTCTTCGGGCCGCCATTGCCGCCTCGTCCGCAGCCATGAGACAGCCCGATTTCCTGCGCCACCTGAAAGAGCCCGGCACCGCCGTTTATGGCAGCCCCAGCCCCTGGCGACGCTGGCATATCGATGGCGCGCTGCTGGCGCTGTTGCTGCTGGTGATGGCGCTGGGGATCGTCATTCTGTACAGCGCCAGCGGCCGCGAACAGGCGTATGTCGATCGGCAACTGGTGTTCATGGCCGCAGGTTTGGCGCTGATGCTCGTCACCGCGCAGGTGCCGCTGCGCTTTCTGGAGCGCTGGGCGATCCTGCCCTATGCCCTCGGCGTCATGCTGCTGGTCGCGGTGATCTCCCACGGCGTCGACGCCAAGGGCGCCCAGCGCTGGCTGGATATCGGGCTGCTGCGCTTCCAGCCTTCAGAGATTCTGCGCGTGGCGGTGCCGCTGATGTTGTCGAGTTATCTGGGCCGCTGCGTGCTGCCGCCGCGCTTCCGGCACCTGTGTGTGGCAGCGGGGCTGGTGGCGGCGCCGGCTATTTTGGTCGGCATCCAGCCCGATCTGGGCACCGCGCTGTTGATTTTTTCGGCGGGCTTCTTCGTGCTGTTTCTGGCCGGCATGCGCAAGCGCTACCTGTTTGGCGCCGTCCTGGCCGTGGCGGCGGCGGCGCCCCTGTTTTGGCTGTACCTGCTCCACGACTACCAGCGCCAGCGCATCCTGACCCTGCTCGACCCGGAATCGGACAAGCTCGGCGCGGGCTGGAACATCATCCAGTCGACGACTGCTATCGGCTCCGGTGGCTGGACCGGCAAGGGCTGGTTTCAAGGGACCCAGTCGCGCCTGGATTTTCTGCCGGAGGGCCACACCGACTTCATCATCGCCGTGCTCGGCGAGGAGTTTGGCCTGCTGGGCGTGCTGGCGCTGCTTGCGCTGTACACCATGATCCTGTGTCGGGGCGCGGTCATCGCACTGCGTGGCGAGACCATGTTCGCGCGCCTGCTCGGCGGCAGTATCACGCTGACCTTTTTTGTCTATGTCGTCGTCAACATGGGCATGGTATCGGGATTGCTGCCGGTGGTGGGTGTGCCGCTGCCCCTGGTGAGCTACGGCGGCAGCTCGATCATGACCCTCATGGTGGGCTTTGGTATGCTGATGGCTGTCAGCACGGAGAAAAAGCGGATGCGGCTATGACTGTGAAAACCTGGGCTTGCGCGCTGATCGCAGGCATTGCCGCCAGCTGTGTGGCGACCGGCGCGAGCGGCGCCGGTTACCGCGATAACCCGGGTGCGGAGGCCTTTATCGACAACATGGCGAGCACCTATCAGTTCGACCGCGCGGCACTGCGACAACTGTTCGCCCAGGTCGAGTTCCAGCGCCCGATCATCGACCTGATGGAGCGGCCGGCGGAGAAGGTCAAGGAGTGGCCGGACTACCGGGAGATTTTCATCACCGAGCGGCGCATCGCCGAAGGCGTCGATTTCTGGCGCACCCACGCCGACGCCCTGGCGCGGGCGCAGCGGGAGTTTGGCGTCGATCCGGCGATCATCGTCGCCATCATCGGCGTGGAGACCCACTACGGGCGCAACAAGGGTTCCCACCGGGTCATCGACGCGCTTGCCACGCTCGCGTTCAACTATCCCAAGCGCAGCGCGTTTTTCACCAAGGAGCTGGAGAATTTTCTGCTGTTGACCCGTGAGCAGCACCGCGATCCACTCCAGCTGAAAGGCTCCTATGCCGGCGCCATGGGCTACGGCCAGTTCATGCCCAGCAGCTACCGCAACTACGCCGTCGATTATGACGGTGATGGCAGCATCGATATCTGGGACAATGCCACCGACGCCATCGGCAGCGTCGCCAACTATTTCCTGCGCCACGGCTGGCAGCCGGGCGCGCTGGTCGCGGTGCGCGCGCGCGCCGAGGATGGCTACAACGGCGGGCTGCTCAACCAGGTGGCCAAACCGGAGCTGTCGGTCGCCCAGTTGCGCGCCAACGGCTTCCTGGCGCGCGCGCCACTACCGCCGGATACCCGAGCCATCGTGCTGGGTCTCGAAGATCCCGACCGGGACGGCGGCACCGAATTCTGGTTGGCCCTGCAAAATTTCTATGCGATCACCCGCTACAACACCAGTTACCGCTACGCCATGGCGGTCTTCCAGCTCAGCCGGCTCATCGCCGACCGCAGGCAGCATGACGCGGACTGACCGGATAGCGCCCGTGCGGGTCGCAGCGCTGGTGCTGACAGCCCTACTGGCGGCGGTTGTCGCCGGATGCAGTGGCCCGGGCGCGCGGCGGGACGGCCCGCCCGCCGATGATTTCGACGCCAGCGCCATTCCCGACGCAGTGCCGCGCGTCGAAGCCATCACCCGAGCGGGCAACAAAAATCCCTATGTCGTATTCGGCAAGACCTACCATTTGCTGCCATCCAGTCGCGGTTACCGCGAGGTCGGCATCGCCTCCTGGTACGGCACCAAGTTTCACCGCCAGAGCACCGCCAATGGCGAGCCCTATAGCCTATATGCGATGACCGCCGCCCATCCCCGGCTGCCGATCCCCTGCTATGTGCGGGTCACCAATCTGGACAACGGGCGCAGCGCCATCGTGCGCGTCAATGACCGCGGCCCCTTCCACGACGGCCGCGTCATCGACCTGTCCTACGCGGCAGCCAAGAAACTCGGCTATGCCAGCATCGGCACCGCCCGTGTGGAGGTCGTCGCTATCGACCCGGTCGACTATCAACGCAACCCCGTCGAGACGCCGCGCATCGCCACCGCGTCGCCGCTAGCGCCCCCCACCGGCGCTGTCCCGCAACCCAGCGCGGCGGCCACTGGCGGCCGTTTCCTGCAGGTGGGCGCGTTCACGTCCGAGGCACTGGCGCAGTCGCTGCGCCAGCGGCTGGCTGCGGTCACCGACCTGCCGATCGCCATCCGCCCGACGGCGAGCGCGCAGCGCACCCTGTTCAAGGTATTGATCGGCCCCGCCGCTGGCGCACGGCTCGATGCGCTCGACACCCAGTTGCGTCAGGCCGAACGTCTGCGGCCCTTCGTGGTCTATGCCGCCAGCCCCTAGGAGCCTGTCGGACTTGAGACTGTCCTACTGCGGAAAAACCGAATTTGGTCATATTTTGCGCAAATTTTCGTTGAATAATCCCCGCTATTCGCCGCAAATTTGCCCAAAATCTGCCTCAAATCGGACTTTCCCTCGCTACGGACGCCCAAGTCCGACAGGCTCCTAGCCGAGCGCGCCGCCAGCGGTGTTAAAATTTTCCGCCGCGCGTTTTCCTCGTCCCGCTGTAAGGATCCCCCTGCTGATGTCGACACCCCTGCTTGCCCGCCTGTTGCTCGTGTCCGCCCTGCTGACCGCCACCACCGCGCCAGTTCGCGCCGCGCCCGAGCCCACGCCTGCGGCTGCCCAACCGGTGGTGTTGATTCCCGCGCCACCCCAGTTGGCCGCCAAATCCTGGCTGTTGATGGAGGCGAGTACCGGCAAGGTGCTGGTCGGAAGCAATGCCGATTTGCGCCTGCCGCCGGCGAGTCTGACCAAGATCATGTCGAGCTACATCATCGCGGAGGAGCTGGCCAACGGCAAATTGTCGGATCGGGCGCAGGTGCCGATCAGCGTCAATGCCTGGAAAACCGGCGGCTCGCGGATGTTTGTCAAGGAGGGCACCGAGGTGCCGCTAATGGATCTGCTGCGCGGCGTCATCGTCCAGTCCGGCAACGATGCCACGGTGGCACTGGCGGAGTATGCGGCGGGTTCGGAGCAGTCCTTTGCCGATGTAATGAATCAGCAGGCCGCGCTGATCGGGATGCGCAACACCCACTTCGTCAACGCCACCGGCTGGCCGGCGGAAGGCCATCTGACCACGGCGCTGGATCTCGCGATCCTCGCTCGCGCGCTGATCAACAATCACCCCGAGCACTACGACATCTACTCGGAAAAGTACTTCACCTTCAACGGCATCCGCCAGTCGAACCGCAACCTGCTGCTGTGGCGCGACAAGACCGTCGATGGCATCAAGACCGGCCACACCGATGAAGCGGGCTACTGTCTGGTGTCGTCGGCGGTGCGCGATGGCATGCGCCTGATCGCGGTGATCATGGGCGCCAATAGCGACGACGCCCGCGCCCGCGAGTCGGAGACCTTGCTGTCCTACGGCTTTCGCTACTATCAGACCGCAAAGCTGTACCAGGCCGGGGACGTGTTGCAGCAAAACGCCCGCGTCTGGTATGGCGTCGACAATACCGTCGACCTGGTCGTGCCCAGGGATGTCGTGGTGGCGATACCGCGCAATATCCGCGATGAGCTCAAGGCCGAAATAGTGGTCGATGAGCTGCTCAAGGCACCGCTGACCGCAGCTCAGGAGCTGGGCCGGCTCAAGGTCTCCCATCAGGGCGAAGTGCTGCTGGACGCGCCGCTGGTGCCCCAACACGCGGTGGCGGAGGCGGGCTTCTTCGCCCGCCTGTGGGATGCACTGGTGCTCTTTTTCACCCGCCTGCTGAACTGACATGCCGGCCGCCAACCCGCCGACTATCAAGTTTCCCTGCGCCTATCCCATCAAGGTCGTGGGCGTGGCCGGCGTGGAGCTGCGCGCGCTGGTGGTTGCGGTCATGGCCCGCCACGCGCCCGAGTTCGATGCCGCCGCCATGCGGGAGCGCCCCAGCCGCCACGGTAACTACACCGCCTACACGGTGACGATCACCGCCCAGGGCAAGCCCCAGCTCCAGGCGATTTTTGCCGACCTCAAGACCAGCGCGCTGGTCAAGCTCGTGCTGTAGCGGCCGTGGCCCAGCTACTGGTTCACCGTCTCGGGTTGCACGCCTATGGCGCCGTGTTCGCTGCCATGAAGATTCACACCGATGCCGCCGACGCCCGCACGCCGGATCAAATCTGGCTGGTCGAGCACCTGCCGGTGTTCACCCAGGGCCAGGCCGGGCGCGCCGAACATGTGTTGATGGCCGGCGACATCCCCGTGGTGAAGTCCGATCGCGGCGGCCAGGTCACCTATCACGGCCCCGGGCAGCTCGTCGTCTACCCGCTGCTCGACCTGCAACGGCTGCACCTCAACGTCCGCCAGTTGGTGGGCGCCCTCGAACAGGCGGTGATCGCCCTGTTGGCAGGTTGCGGCATCGCCGCCGAACTGCGCGCGGGTGCGCCCGGCGTCTACGTGGGCGCGGCCAAGATCGCCTCCCTCGGTTTGCGGGTGCGGCGCGGGCGCAGCTACCATGGCCTGGCGATCAACGTGGCCATGGATCTGGCGCCCTTTGACCGCATCAACCCCTGCGGCTACCCCGGCCTGCGCATGACCCAATTGACCGACCTGCTGCCGTCGGCGCGGGTGCCCACCACCGGCGCGGTGGCCGCCGCCCTGCTCGACGCCCTAGCCCCGCGTCTCGGCTACGCCAGTTGGGTTGAGAGCACCGAACCACCCGCCGCCTTGGGTGTCACCGCAACCCGTATTGCAACCCAAGCCGAAGTGAGTGGCCCATGAGCGACACCGAGAGCAGTCATCCGTTGAGCCCAGCCAGCCTTCCG
>CBDDRG010000130.1:0-2754 GCA_965232975.1 uncultured bacterium | reverse complement strand
GCCGAGACCCGGCCCTCGATCATGTTGGGGCCCTCGGTGCCGGCGTTAAAGTTGACGAAGCCGGCGGGCATGATGGTGGTGCCCTCGCCGATGTAGGCGCCGAGGCGCACCCGCGCCGTGTCGGCGATGCGCACGCCGGTGGGCACCACGTACTCGGCCATGCGCGGAAACTTGTCGACGCAGTCAACCGCAAGCGGTCTGCCGGCGCGGCGCGCGGCCAGTTGGCGCGCCGGCAGCTCCGCAATATCGATGGCGCCTTCGCTGGTCCAGGCGACGTTGGGGAGCACGCCGAAAATGCCGGCCAGCACGGTGCCGTGGGGCTTCACCATGCGGTGGGACAGCAGATGCAGTTTGAGATAGGCCGCCGGCACGGAAGCGGGGGCCTCGTCGGCAACCAGTATGGTGGCGACTGCCGGCCGCAGGCTCCCTCTGAGCCCGCGCGCGAGTTCCGCCAGCGCGGGTTCCGCATGCCGGTCGAACGCCAGGGCGAGCGCGTCGAGGCGGGCATCATCCAGGGCGATGGCGGCGCTGCCGTTCCGGTAATCGAGCGCCTGCGCAAGCGCAGCGGCAACCCCGGCGGCGGGGTTCAGCAGCGGTTGCGGGTAGTAGATTTCGAGCCAGTTGCCGGCGCGATTCTGGGTGCCGATGCCGAGGCCAAAGCTGTAGAGGGTGGTCATGCCTGCGTCCGTGGTTAGAGAGCGTCTGCGCGCAATAGCTTGAGATGGTTACTGCGCGAAAAACTGTTGGTAGTCGGCCGTGGTAAACCCCACCCAGATGTGCCCCCGGTGGTCGAGTACCGGGCGCTTGATCAAAGTCGGGTGGGCGCAAAGAATGGCGCTGGCGGCCGCTTCGTCCAGGTCCGTGATCGAGAAAGCTGTCCGCTCCGCTGGCGTCAACGCTTTCCAGGTGGCGCCCCGCCGGTTGACCAGCGCTGTCCAGCCAACCGCCTGCGTCCAGGCAGCGATGAGTGCGGGGCCGAGACCGTCGGCGCGCAGATCGTGGAAGTGGTACGCGATCTCGTGGGCGTCAAGCCAGCGCCGGGCGGTCTTGACCGTGTCGCAATTCTTGATGCCGTACAGGGTGGTCACTACCGATCGCCACGAAAATGATTGCCGGGAATTTGGCTGTCACTACGCCGGCAGGCCATGCAAGGCACAGGCGCACACCGCCAGCCATCCAACCGGGCGGCGAGAATAGCAAAATCCGCCGCTGCGGTCACCGCAGCGGCTATCGGAGGGGCTGGATCAGTGCTTGCCGTTCCAGAAGCTTGGCGATTCTGGGCGCCACCAACAGGCCGGCGATCATGGCGGGGACGAACAGCAGGGTCTGGACATAGCCATAGCCGAGTCCGGCAAGGGCTGGCCCAGGGCAGTAGCCGGCGAGCCCCCAGCCCGCGCCGAACAGCGCCGCGCCGAGCCACAGCGGCGTGTCGATGGCGGTTTTGGTGGGCAGCAAAAACTTGGCTGCCAGCAGGGGTGCCGGGCGCCGCAACACCCAGCGATAGCCGATGGTGGTTACCACCAGGCCACTACCCATGACAAAGGCGAGCGTAGGATCCCAAGTTCCGCTAAAATCGAGGAAATTCTGCACGCGGTTGGTGTCGGTCATGCCCGCGACCGCGAGCCCAATGCCAAAAACGATGCCGCAGGCGAGCGCGGCTAGTGATCTGCCCATGGCTTCAATCTCCAGTCAGGTGGCGCAAGACGTAAACTGCAATGGCGCCGGTGGTCATAAATACCGCGGTGGCAACCAGGGATCGCCGCGAGCCCCGCGCCATGCCGCAAATGCCATGGCCACTGGTGCAGCCGCTGCCGAGCCCCGTGCCCACGCCGACCAGGAGGCCGGCGCCGAGGATCAGCGCGGTATTCGCGGTCGGCGGTCGGGGCAGTTCCAGGCCCAGCACCAGGCCGGGCACGGCGCCGCCGAGCAGCAAGCCGATGACAAACAACAGCCGCCACCAGCGATCGTCCTTGGGTTGGGTGAAAATTCCCGTTAGGATTCCGCTGACGCCCGCGATGCGCCCGTTGAGGCCCATCATGGCCACCGCCGCGGTGCCGATCAGTGCGCCGCCGATGGCGGCGAGGATAAATGGATGCATGGAGCACCTCCGGTTGGGTGTTTGCGTTTTGTATCCAGCGCTTTATATGCAGATTGTTTCAACGAAGCGGGTGGCGGATTCCGGTTTTTAGGTTGCCGGCCAGCGTCGATCCAATATTAGCCCATTCTAAACCAATAAGCGGTGGTGCGGGTTTGTCCCGACATCGCGATTGCCCCCAAGGCGAGGTACTCATTGGCCGCTCGCAAGCTGGATCTGTCACGGTTGGTCAGCCATGCGCAGGCAGCGGAAGCGCTGTTGAAAGCTCTGGCGAACAGCCGTCGGCTGATGATCCTGTGTGCGCTGTATGAAGGTGAGCTGTCGGTCGGCGAGCTCAACACCCGCGTGCCCCTCAGCCAGTCGGCGTTGTCCCAGCACTTGCGGACGCTGCGCCAGGGCGGGCAGGTAGCCTGTCGCCGCGACGCCCAGATGGTGTACTACCGGCTCAATGATCCCAAGGTGGTCGCCATCATTAAAACGCTGCACAACCTGTTCCACATGCCGAGCGCCTGATTTTGCGCGGGCCCGGTCAGGGCCGGTTGCGTGAACGCGGGGTTTGAACAGTTCAATCGAAATCTATCCATAGCTAACCTATACCATCCATTATGGATAGATATGTAGCGATAGGCGAAGTCTCCGAAGTGCTAGGTGTGTCGATA
>CBDDRG010000129.1:0-6210 GCA_965232975.1 uncultured bacterium | reverse complement strand
TTTTTGCTTCACCCATTGGGTGACCTCGATAAATCCGTTGAAACTGGCTCCCAGTCTAGCTTGTAGCCGGTTTGTGCACTGTCAACTGCCGGAAATAGGCTGAACGCCGATCGGAGCCCTGCATCTGTGCTGTGCGAGCAGTCCGCAGATGTTCTGCAAGCTCCGCCCTGGCGAGCATCAGACACGCACCTTGCAGTCATGGACCAAGCTGGGGGCCTGCCGTCGCGGCCGGCGAAGCCACATCTGGCCTGGCACACTGGCCCTGCCGTTCGATCCAGTACACGGCATTGCCGATGATGGAGATGCTCCCCGAGATCACCGCGCTGCCGACCGCAGCGACGCCGACGATCGCGAGCAGCGCACCACACTCGGCATCGATGCAGCCGCCGAGCTCGGCCACCTGGACCGGTCGCAGTTCGACGTGCTTGACGATCAGTTGGCAGTCCTGATCGTACGACGTTGTGGTGTTTGGCACGACGATGCACCCTTCCAGCAGGGCGAGTGCAGCAAGGGTCGTATAGCGGAGCCGGCTTGCGGTGAGCAGAGGCATCTCGGACTCGAAGGGGGGAAGGGGGGATAGTTGCCAGACAGGCCGCTGGCGGTTGCCGGAATCGAGCGTGCGCGCCGCGACTCCTCGACACGCGCACTCCGAGTAGTAACCCACGCGCCCAGTGCGGTGCTTGGCGTCTGACCCTCGGCCCCCTGGCCAAGAGCCTGTTCAAGATCTCGCTGAAGGCTCCTAGCGCTGCATCCGCTGATCGAGATCTTGCACAGGCGCTAAGCAGGTTGTTCGAGCCTGGCGTTATGGGCTTGCCGCCACACGCCGGTGCGAATTTTTCGGTCGATCAGACGATCGATTTTTTTGACCAGATAATCCTTGCTGCCGTCGTGGTGAAGAATATCCAGATTGCAGGTTTCACAGTTCAGTACCGTCACCGGGGTAAAGCGACCGCCCATCTCCGCATACACCAACTGGGTGTCGCAGTGCGGGCAGTATGCCCAGGCGTTGACCGGGCGCCCAGACTGGTAGACCCAGCGCCATTTCAGGCCTTCGAAGGTGTCTTCCCGGTAGTCGGAAATTTTGGGGCCTCTCCGCTTCAGCGCGGTCGCCAGCCGCGGCGCGAAGCCCAGCATGGCCAGCAGGACCAGGATGTATAGACCCCAGTTCGGCACTGCGGAGGTTGCGCGCAGGTGCCGGAAGATATCCGCCGTGGCTGCCAGCTGCCAAGGCGACGCCGCGGGCATAAACACGAGGGCGGCGATTGCGCCGATCATGGCAGCGACGACTAGCCCGCCAACCAGCCAAAACGACATCGAAAACTCTTTGTTGTCCGCCACGTCGCGAGTCCCAGATGGGGTGACGATAGGATAATGGATCGGCCCTCGACTTCCCAAGGTCGTTGATCCGGGTTGCCGCGGCGGTTCCGTACCCCGCCGCATGGCATTTGCCGGAGCCTATTGCCCCCGACTGGTCAAATGCCAGCCACGCGCGGTCGGGCAGGGGTAAACGCTGAGCGCCACTCGCCGTTCGGCCAACGCGATCTGGCAGTGGCGGTCGGCTTCGCCCCTGGAGCGATAGAGCTGTTTGAGTGCGCCATCGCGGTCGACGCAGGTGCATGTCCGGACGTCCGTTGAACTGTCCCTGCGCGTTCGCCGTTTCATGGCCGCCCGATGTTGTGCGCAAACGCGGTCGCGGGGCTCCAGATCAGCGAGCGCCGCCTCCGCGGCCAGCCGGGCAAACTCACTCGGTGCCGTCGAAGCCCTCACCCCGGCACAAAGCAGGGGATCGCCGAACCCTCGCCGGTATCGACAAATTTCACCTGCACCGCCTGGCCCAGGGTGAGCCGGTCGAGGTCGCAGTCGATCAGGTTGGTGAGCATGGTGGGGCCTTCTGCCAGCGTGACATAGGCGATGGCGTAGGGTTCGCCGCGGCGGCTGACGCTGTAGGTGTAAATGGTGCCGCGCCCGCTGCACTTGAGCCACTCGGTGGCGTCGCTGAAGCAGAACGGGCAGAAGGTGCGCGGAAAATAGTGGTTCTCGCCGCAGGTGGTGCAGTGCTTCACCAGCAGTTCGCCGTGGGTGGTGGCCTCCCAGAACGGGCGGCTCTCGTCGTTGATGCGCGGCGCGCGAAAGCGCGGCCGGGCCGGCTTGGTGGCGGCTGAAGTGGCAGTGGCTTCGCTCATGCGTCCTCCCGTTCCAGAATCACTGTGGCGCTGCCCATGCGCGAGCCGAGCAGGCCGCCGGTGCCGTGGGCGAGCACCAGGTCGCAGTTGGGCGCCTGTACTTTCGGGTGTGCCTCGCCGCGTGCCTGGCGCACGGCTTCGATGACCTTGGTGATGCCGCCACGGTCGCTCGGGTGGTTATTGCACAGGCCGCCGCCGTCGGTATTGAAGGGCAGTTTGCCGACGCCGGCGATCAGGTTGCCGTCGGCGACGAAAGCGCCGCCCTTGCCCTTGGCGCAGAAGCCCAGGTCTTCCAGCGTCACCACCACGGTGATGGTGAAGGAGTCGTAGATGGAGGCGTATTTGATGTCGGCGGGCTTCACCCCGGCTTCGGCAAAGGCATCGGCGCCGGACCAGATCGCGCCGGAATAGGTGAGATCGACCTTGCCGCCGTTCAGGTGCTTGGGTGCTTCACCCGCGCCCAGCACCCGCACGCGGGGCCGCTTCAGGCTTCTGGCGATCTCGGGCGCGACCATGATGATGGCGCCGCCGCCGTCGGTCATGACGCAGCAGTCGAGCCGGTGCAGCGGATCACTGACCATGGGCGAATTGAGTACGTCGTCCACCGTCACCACCTCGCGCAACAGCGCGTGGGGGTTGTGCTGGGCGTGGTGGGAGGCGGCGACCTTGACCCAGGCGAGCTGCGCGCCGGTGGTGCCGAACTCGTGCATGTGGCGCATCGCGACCATGCCATACATGTTGACGATGCTGGGTCGGAACGGCGCCTCGAAGCCGTAGTCGGCGGGCGCGCCGCCACCCGGCCGCACGCTGTAATTCTCCTTGGCATCGGCGCGCGGCCGCCCGGCCAGCGTGATCAGCGCGACCTTGCAATGCCCGGCGGCGATCGCCTGGGCGGCGTGGTTCACATGCAGCACATAGGACGAACCGCCGGTCTCGGTGCTGTCGATCTGGCGCAACTTCAGGCCCATGTACTCGGCCTGGTTGATGCCGCCCATGCCCGGCACGTCGCCGGCGCAGTAGTAGGCGTCGATGTCGTTCTTGTCGAGGCCGGCGTCCGCGAGCGCGCCCCTCGCCACTTCGGCGTGCAGTTGCGGCACGGTCTTGCCGCTGCCCTCGCGCAGCGGGTGTTCATACACGCCCGCGATGTAGGCCTTGCCCTTGATGCTCATTCACCCTCCCGCTGTCACCGGACGCCGCGGCGGGCGCCCGGTCAGTACTTTTTTATCGAAAAATTGAGGGCCGCTCGGGCACCGCTGCTAACAGCGCCCCTTTTTGGCCTGGCCGGGCGGGCAGAAGCCACCCCCGCCGTGACGGTGATGGCTTTCCTCGCGCTCGTAGTAATGGTCGCCGCGATCGCGGTGATCGCTGCTGCCTTCGGTGTTGATGGCGGTGCCTGCGGCCGCGCCGACACCGGCGCCGATGATGGCGCCGTCGCGACCGCCGACCTCGTTGCCCACCGCTCCACCGATGGCGCCACCCACGGCGCCGCCAATGGCGGCATCCAGGGTCTGGTCGCCAGCGCTCGCGATGAAAGGCAGCGCAGCCAGCAGCGCAACTGCGCAGAATTTAGCGGTGATGGTCATGCATATCTCCTGAGTGTGTGGTGCCTGGACGGGCGCCGAGCAACCTGCTTCACCCTATTACAGGGCCGCCGACGGCGTCAATCGCGCGAGCCCTCCGGCGTCCGGCTTATCCGGAAGTCACCCGCAGTACGTCGAGGCCCTGCTGCAGCCGTTGCAAGTGTTCGTGCAGCGCCGGACCCTTGTGCTGGGCGACGCCGATGGCGAGCACATCGATGACCACCAGGTGCGCGATGCGCGACGACAGCGGGGTATAGATCTGGATGTCCTCCTTGACATCGACGGCGATCTGGATGGTGGCGGCCTGCGCCACCGGGCTGCCGCTCGGCGCCAGCGCGATGACGGCCGCGCCGCGCTGCTTGACCAGTTCGATCGACGCCAGCAACGCCTGGGTGCGGCCCGACTGCGAAAACGCGACCACCACGTCGCCGGCCGAGAGCGAAGTCGCCGACATGTTCTGCAGATGGGGGTCGGAATAGGCCGCGGTCACCAGTTGCAGCCGAAAGAATCGGTGTTGGGCGTCGAAGGCGACCGCGGCCGAAGCCCCGAAGCCGTAAAACTCCACCCGCTTCGCCGCGCACAGCACCTGCACGGCGCGCGCGAGCAGGTCCAGATCCAGGCGATCGCGTACCTTGAGCAGCGTATCGACGGTGGAATCGAACACCTTGAAGGTGTACTGGGCGACGGAGTCGGTATCGGTGACGGCGATCTGGCCGAAACTCGGGCTCGCCGCCAGTTGCTGGGCGAGGGCGAGCTTGAAGTCCTGAAAACCCCGGCAGCCGATGGCGCGGCAGAAGCGGATGACGGTGGGCTCGCTGACGCCGGCGCGCTCGGCCAGATCGACGATGCGCATGCGGATGACATCGACCGGGCGCGCCAGAATGAACTCGGCGACCTTGCGCTCCGATTTGCGCAGTTGGGGCAGTTGGTCACTGATGGTCTGGGTCAGTTGGGCGGGCTTCACCGGGGGTGTTCCAAGCGTTTCGGTCGTGAAGTGTAGTTTATTTACCAAGCGCGCGTAGGTGGCACAGGTCGTCCACGGCGGGCGGCGCGGTCGGGCCGATCTGTTAGACTCCGGCACCATGGAAACCAGCGCAATCATCGATCGCCTCAACCCCCCCCAACGCGAAGCCGTCACCAGCAGCGGCCAGCATTTGCTGGTGCTCGCCGGCGCCGGCAGCGGCAAGACCCGGGTGTTGGTGCACCGCATTGCCTGGCTGGTGCGCGGGCTGGGGGTGTCGCCCCACGCCATTCTCGCGGTGACCTTTACCAACAAGGCGGCGCGCGAAATGCGCGTGCGCCTCGACAGCCTGCTCGGCGCGGCGCCGCGCGGCATGTGGGTGGGCACCTTTCACGGCCTCGCGCATCGCCTGCTCAAGGCGCACTGGCGCGCTGCCGGGCTGCCCGAGAACTTCCAGATTCTCGACGCCGACGACCAGTTGCGGCTGGTCAAGCGCGTCTGCGCCAGCCTCAACATCGATCCGGAACGCTGGCCGCCGCGCCAGGCAGTTGGGTTCATCAACGGGCACAAGGACGACGGCATCCGCGCGGCGCACATCCAGCCCAGTGCCGACCTGTACGGCACCACGATGCTGAGCATCTATCGCGGTTACGAAGAGGCCTGCGCGCGCGGCGGCCTGGTCGACTTCGGCGAATTGCTGCTCCGCGCCCACGAACTCTGGCTGCACCAGCCCGAGATCCTGGCGCACTATCGGGCGCGCTTTCGGCACATTCTGGTCGACGAGTTTCAGGACACCAACGCGATCCAGTACGCCTGGCTACGGATGCTCGTCGGTGACCAGTCCACCGTCACCGCGGTCGGCGACGACGACCAGTCGATCTACGGCTGGCGCGGCGCGCGCATCGAGAACATCCACCGCTTCGGGGAGGATTTCGCCGGCGCCCAGGGCCGGGTGCACACGGTGCGGCTGGAGCAGAACTACCGCTGCACGGCGACCATTCTGGCCGCCGCCAACGCGGTGATCGCCCACAATGCCGACCGCCTCGGCAAGCACCTGTGGACCGCGGGCGAGGATGGCGAGCGGGTGTCGCTGTACGCCGCGTTCAATGAACTGGACGAGGCGCGCTTTGTCGCCGACCGCGTCGAAGCCTGGGCGCAGGCCGGCAACGCGCGCCGCGAGATCGCCATTCTGTACCGCTCCAACGCCCAGTCGCGGGTGTTGGAAGAGGCGCTGCTGCGCCTGCAGATTCCCTACCGCATCCACGGCGGCCACCGCTTCTACGAGCGCCAGGAGATCCGCAACGCCGTCGCCTATCTGCGCCTGCTGCTGAACCGCGATGACGACGCCGCCTTCGAGCGCGTCGTCAATGTGCCCACGCGCGGCATCGGCGACAAGACCCTGGCCGAACTGCGGGCCGTGGCGCGCACTGCCGACAGTACGCTGTGGCGGGCGGCGGTGCAGCTCGCGCCGCAACTGCCGCCGCGC
>CBDDRG010000128.1:0-5031 GCA_965232975.1 uncultured bacterium | reverse complement strand
ACTCCACGCCCATCGACCTTGTGCATGCGGGCTGCCGGCCAGGCCGGGCCCCAGAGACTGTCCGATGTCGAGCGCGGAAACAAAACGCAAGGCCGGCGCGAGATCTACGCCACGGGCTCAAGACCCCAGGGTGGGCACGGCATCCGGCCTTGCAAACACTCTACCTGTCCGGTGACGGGCAAATACAAGGTTGGGCTGACACAGGAAGCCCAACAGGTTCAACCCTCGTCCGGAAAACACGCTTGCGAAGCCTGCGCGTTTTGGCATCCCACCCACGCATCACGCACACAACGCGATCCGTCGGGCAGGCTGCGGCTGGCAACCTTTGTGCTCCGGTATTCTCGGTGTAAACGATGTTGGGCTTCCTGCGTCAGCCCAACCTACCGGGCTGGGGACCTACGGAAGAACAATTGCCCGAGCGGCATGACGCCAGCGACTTCGGTTAAGCCCTTCAAGGGACAACCTCTGGCCTCCCGATCCGGAGCCGGACTCGCTATGCTCGGCAACGCACAGAACCCCGCCGGGAACGCCGCTACCCTGAGGCCCTGGCCGAGTACGGCATACGCAGTCGGAGCGGCCCGTTCGCGGGGCACCCGGTTGTCCGTGCCATGATGCTTGACTTGCAGGGGGATCCCCCGTGGCCCGTTCAATGCTGATTGTGGCGCTGCTCGCGACGGTCGCGCTGAGCGCCTGCGACAGGCCGGGTGTGGCGCCCGATGGTGCGCGGGACTCCGCGGCTCCGCAGGACGAGACCACTCCCCGGAACGACGGCGCTGGCAAGCCTCGTCGGATCAGATCGGCCAGTCGGGCACTGGCAGCGCTATGATCCTGCGCTAGCAGCTGATAGCCGTACCAAATCCATCAAAGAAAACTATCTTTAATTACAACGTCAAGGAGACTTTGCATGGGCCTGGGTACCATACTGTTGATCATTTTGATCCTGATGCTGATTGGCGCCATCCCGAGTTGGCCGCACAGCCGCAACTGGGGCTACGGACCCAGCGGCGGCCTGGGCCTGGTCGTGATCATCCTGCTGATATTGCTGCTTACCGGACGAATCTGACCGACTGCGGCGTCGGGCGCGCCGGCGACCGCGAACGCGCTTTGCGCCCCCCGTTCACAGCGGTGGCCGTAACATACCGGGCTGCCTGGGTGTCGATCGGGGCTTGCAGTCGGCAAGCAGCCGGGGCGGCGGCCCGAACAGCGGGCCGAGATCCGACTTTTGGCCCGCTGAGGGCTGTTGACCCTTTGCCGCAGTGAGCCGCCGCGTCTGTCGGGAAGACAACATGATCAGGATTGCCATCATCATCGGCAGCACACGACCTGGACGCTCTGGCGACGCCGTGGGCCGCTGGGCTTATGAGATCGCCCGGCAGCGCGATGACGCCGAATTTGAACTGGTGGATATCAGGGATTTCAACCTACCGCTGCTCGACGAACCAGTCTCGCCAATGCTGGGGGGGCCATCAAGACCACATACGAAGGTCTGGGCAGCAAAGATTGGCTCCTTCGATGCCTATGTGTTTGTTACCCCGGAATACAATCACGCGACCTGCGGCGCACTCAAGAACGCCATCGATTTTCTGTATCGGGAATGGAACAACAAGGCGGCCGGTTTCATCGGCTACGGCAGCGCCGGCGGCACCCGCGCGGTGGAAAATCTGCGACTGGTGATGGGCGAACTGCAAGTGGCGGACGTGCGCAGTCAGGTCGAGCTGTCGCTTCATACCGACTTCGAGAACACTGTTTTCAAACCACGCCCCGAACACGAGAAAACAGTCAACGAGATGCTTGACCAGTTGATCGCGTGGGGCGGTGCCTTCAAGACCTTGCGAGCGAAAAGCGGCTAATCGAGACGGCTGACCGGGCAGCGCAGCGCGACGGATTGACGAAGCGGCAATAGGGGACAGCAACTGTCTTGATTCATGCCGCTGTGGTGGCGATTTTGGGGTTCCAGACGGTATCGTTTTTGAGCATGGTGTTGATGATCACCAGCAGCTTTCTCATGCAGGCCACCCGTGCGACTTTTTTCGCTTTGCCTGCATTCGTGAGCTTGTCGTAGAACGCTTTGATTAACCGGGTTGTGTCGGCTGGCGACAACGGCTGCCATGTACAACGCAGCACGCACGCACGCCCGACCGCCCCCGATGGCGCGCCGCCCCCGAAACGCACCACTGTCCCGGCTGTACGGGCACACCCCGACCAAGGCGCTGATCGGGCGGCGTGACAGCGTGCCGATTTCCGACAAGTCGGCCAGCAGCGTCGTGGCGGTCACCCGGCCAACCCCCGGAACGGATTGCATGACCTCGGCCTTGTGTTGCCACAACGGACTGGTGCGAACCAGCTTGTCCAGATCGTCATTCGATTCGTCCAGCCTTTTTTCCAGCCAGACCATGTGCTGGCGTATCTGCTTGGCGACTTTGGCGTTGGCGCTGCTTTGCCGGTTACCTTCGGCGGTGATCATTTCGACGAGTTTCCGGCGACGGGTCAGCACTGCCTCCAGCGCCCGCGTCTCCTCCGGCTTCAGTGCGCGCACCGGCGGTTTGATGGCCTGTGCAAACCGGGCCAACACAAAAAGGCATCGACTTGATCGGTCTTGGCGAGTATGCCGATGGCCTTGGCAAAGTCGCGCGCTTGCCGGGGATTGATGACGGCGACGGCCATGCCTTGAGCCGCCAGCAAACTGACCAGGGGCGATTCCAGTCCGCCGGTCGCTTCAACGACGATTAGGGCGGGCGCCGGGGTTTGCAAGTGCGCGCAGGCAGAAAACCGCCCCGACTCGTCGTTGGCGTACCGCTTCGGTGCCGCCTCGGGGTAGGTATCCATATCAAGGTGGGCCTTGCTCACATCGATGCTCGCGTGAACGACGGTCGATGGCAGTGATTGCATGATTCGATCTCCCTGTCTTACGGATGCGGGGTCGGGCCCCTGGCAACTGTTCGGGTTAAAAGAATCAGGCACGACGCCATCGGCTGTCCCACAGGCTTAACCAACACCTCCAGACCAATCAGGCTGCCGTGCCTGCAACTTCAACGCTACGCTTTTTCGAAGATATAAGACCCCCGTTCCCATGTCGACGGCTGTTCCTCGCAATTAAGGGGGACAAACAGAGTAGGCGGCTGACCACAGTTCGCACGGGATGCGCCTCGCGCCTTGGCTCGGCGCACGCGAACTACCCACGGCGCTGATCAAAGCTGCGGCCAAACTCCAGCGCCGCCAGGGTGTTGCGCAGGATCTCCACCGTGCCGCCGCCGACCGCGTAGCCGCGGCCGTCGCGCATCATCCGCTCCAGCGGCAGGGCGCGCGTGTAGCCGCCGTGGCCGTGAATCTGCAGCGCCTCGCTGGTGACCCGCTGCACCATCTCGTTGGCGTACAGCTTGGCCATAGTGGTGTCGCGCGGGTCCGGAAAGCCGTCGCGCTCGCTGGTCGCGGCCCGGTACACCATCAGCCGGGCGGCGTGCAGTTGCGTCGCCATGTCGGCGATCTTCCACTGGATGCCCTGGAATTCCATGATCGGCCGGCCGAACTGCTCGCGCTGTTGGGCATACGCCAGCGCCGCGTCGTAGGCGCCCTGCGCCAGGCCCACGCAGATGGCGGCATTGCCGCAGCGCTCCGGCCCGAAGGCGTCCATCAGGCGCTTGAAGCCGGCTGTTGAATGCGGATCGCCGGGCACCAGCAGGTTGGCCTTGGGCACCCGGCAATCGTCGAAGAACACCTCGCACTCGGGCGCGCCGCGACCGCCCATTTTCTTGTCCGGCTTGCCCAGGTGCAGGCCGGGCGTGTCGCGGTCCACGACCAGCGCGCCGATGCCGCGCGCGCCGCTGGACTCGCCAAAGCGGCACATCACCAGTAGGTGCGTGCAGTAATTGCCCAGCGTGGTGAAGCACTTGTGGCCGTTGAGCAGGTAGGCGTCGCCCACGTCCTGGGCGCGGGTGCGAAGGTCGGTGACCGCCGAGCCGGCCTGCGGCTCGGAAATGCTGATGGCAATCAGGTGCTCGCCGGTGACGACGCCGGGCAGCAGGCGGCGTTTGAGCGCCTCGCTGCCTAGCACGGTGATGGCCCGCGACGGCCCATGCACGGCGATCTGGCACACGCTGGCGGTGTTAAAGCAGACGCGGGCGACTTCCTCCACCAGCAGGCAGGACTGGATGATGCGCCCGCCCGAGCCGCCGTACTCGGGCGGAATCAGTGTGCCGAAGTAGCCGAGTTCGCCCAGCAGGCGGCGGTTGGGCTCGGGGAATTCCTCGTTCTCGTCCCAGTGGGCGGCGCGCGGCGCGAATTCGCGCTCGGCGAGCTTGCGCACCTGCGCGCGGAACGCTTCCAGATCGTCATCCAGCCGAAAATCGCTCATCGCCTCAGCCTCCTCGCTGTCGCCCGCCGCGGCCGTCACCTTAGCGCAGGCGCCGGCCTTTGTTCGGGCACGTCCACTCCGGCACACTGCCAGTCGGGCACGCTGCGCGTGCAGTCAGCAGTGATCATTGGGGGGGGGGTCATGGCAGAACAGCCTTTTCGCGGCCAGGTGGCGCTGATCACCGGCAGCTCGCGCGGCATCGGTCGCGCCACGGCGCTGCTGCTGGCGCGCCGCGGCGCGGACATTGCGGTCCATTACCGGCGCGACGAGGAAGCCGCGCTGGCCGTATGCAGCGAGGCGCGCGCGGCCGGCGTGCGGGCGGTGGCCGTGCGGGCCGATTTGCGAGATCAGGAAGCCGTCGCCGCGCTGGTGGCGCAGGTGGGCGCAAAGTTCGGGCAGATCGATCTGCTGGTCGCCAACGCCGCGTCCACGGCCTTCAAGCCGCTGCTGGAACTTGCCCCGCACAACATCGGCATGACGCTGGACACCAGCGTGCAGTCGCTGCTGACGCTGGTGCGCGCGGCGGTGCCGCTGATGCAGGGGCGCAGCGGCAACATCGTGACGGTGTCCGGCTTCGACACGCTGCGCTGCCTGCCGGGGCACGGTTTGCTGGGCGCCGCCAAGGCGGCGGTGGAGACACTGACGCGCTACCTGGCGGCGGAGCTGGCGCCGCTGGGCAT
>CBDDRG010000127.1:0-2682 GCA_965232975.1 uncultured bacterium | reverse complement strand
GCGTCAGCGTGGGCGGGGCGCAAGTTGGCCTCATGGAGACCGGCATGGACCGCCAATTCATCGTGACCACAGTTCAGATCGCCCAAAATCATGGCGCGCGCAGACCCCTTCAGCAAGCCGCTCAGGTAATCGAGCTGCTGCCCGCGCGCGCGCCGCCCAAGAGCCAGGTGGGCGATGATCAGGCGCAGGGGCCGGCAGCCGGTGGGGGTTATCACCAGGTCGAGTGCGCCGCGCCCCGGCGTGCGCCCAGGCAAGCCGTGAAAGGCCACCGCCTCCAACGGCCAGCGCGACAGACAACCGAGACAATGTTGCGCAAAGGGTCGCAGATCCCGTGTTACGCCTGCCTCCCAATAGGTAAAACCGGCGCGTTGCGCGAGGTAGGCAACCTGATTGACCTGCCCGGTGCGCAGGCTGCCGGCATCGGCTTCCTGTAGCGCGACCACGTCATAATCGGCAGCGAGCGCCGCAATGCGGTCGAGATTGGCGCGCACGCCACGAGAGGGCAGCACATGCTGCCAGGCGCGGCTGACGTAGTGGCGGTAGCTGGTGGTTTTGAGACCAACCTGGATGTTGATCGACAACATCCGCAGCAAGTGACCGGGTCGTGCGCTAGCGGCGGGTACCGAGGTCATCCGTGGCCCGACCGGCTCGACGGCCGCTGGGTAGCAGCAAGGTGATGGGGACAGGTTGGCGGCACGGCGGGAATCAAAGCGAACTCCAGGACTACAGTCTGAATCCGTCCGGGCTGCCGGGCATCAAGTGCCGCGGTGCGCAACCAGTGGACTGGCGCCAGTATAGACTTTTGCGTGCGCGGCGCTCAACGCGATGACAGCGACAATGGCCGTCAGCCGCGAAAAATACCCAAGGCCGTGGCCGCAGTGGCAAAATGGCGGCAAGCCAAATCTGACGCTAAAACGACCTGGAGCCAGCGCCGTGACTGAGATCCAAAAAGCAGCCCGCAGCGGAAATTATCAGACTATTTACGACGCCGCGCGCAGCGATCCAGCGGCTTTTTGGGGAGCAGCCGCCGCTGCGGTCGACTGGTATCGGAAGCCACAGCGGATACTCGATGACAGCAATTCGCCGTTCACGCGCTGGTTTCCCGATGGCGTCATCAACGCCTGCTTCAATGCGCTCGACCGCCACGTCGAGGGCGGCCGCGCCGACCAGCTGGCGCTGATCTACGACAGCCCGGTCACCGGCAGCCAGCAGACGTTCACGTACCGCGCGCTGCGCGACCGCGTCGCCAGATTCGCCGGCGCGCTCGCCAGCCAAGGCGTCGGCCAGGGCGATCGCGTCGTCATCTACATGCCGATGGTGCCGGAAGCCGCAATCGCGATGCTCGCGTGCGCGCGCATCGGCGCCATTCACTCGGTGGTGTTCGGCGGCTTTGCCGCCCATGAGCTGGCCGTGCGTATCGATGACGTGCAGGCCAAACTGGTGGTGTGCGCGTCCTGCGGCATCGAGCCGGGCCGCCTGGTCGCCTACAAGCCGCTGCTCGACGAGGCGATCAGGCTGGCCAGCCACAAGCCCCAGACCTGCATCGTGTTGCAGCGGGAGCAGATGCCGGCGCCGATGGTCGCGGGCCGCGATCGCGACTGGCGCGAACTCGAAGCCGGCAGCGTCGCCGTCGAGTGCGTGCCGGTGCCCGCCAATCACCCGCTCTATGTGCTCTACACGTCGGGCACCACGGGCCAGCCCAAGGGCGTCGTGCGCGACACTGGCGGCAGCGTCGTTGCCCTGCAGTGGAGCATGCGCCATGTCTACGGCGTCGTCCCCGGCGATGTGTTCTGGGCGGCGTCGGATGTCGGCTGGGTGGTGGGACACTCCTATATCGTCTATGGCCCATTGGTCAACGGCAGCACCTCGATTCTCTACGAGGGCAAGCCGGTGGGCACGCCCGATCCCAGCGCCTACTGCCGAGTCATCGCCGAGCACGGCGTGAAGGCGTTCTTCACCGCGCCGACGGCATTTCGGGCAATCAGAAAGGAAGATCCCAAAGGCGAGTATCTCGCAAAGTACGATCTGAAGGGCTTTGAAACGCTGTTTCTGGCCGGTGAACGCTGCGATCCGGACACCTTGCACTGGGCCGAGGACAAGCTGCGCATTCCGGTCATCGACCACTGGAGGCAGACCGAGCTGGGCTGGCCGGCCTGCGCCAACTGCCGCGGCATCGAATTGTTGCCGGTCGTCGCCGGCTCCCCGACCAAACCCGTGCCCGGGTTCGACATCGTCGCCCTCGGTGAAACGGGCGAACCTCTGGCGGCCGGCACCATCGGCGCGCTGGCGATCAAACTGCCGCTGCCGCCGGGCACCTTCACCACGCTGTGGGGCAACGACGAACGCTTTCTGAACTCCTACTTCAAGACCTTTCCGGGTTATTACGAGACCGGCGACGCCGGTTATATCGACGACCAGGGCTATGTGTATGTGATGGCGCGCACCGACGATGTCATCAATGTCGCCGGGCATCGCCTGTCCACTGGGGCGATGGAAGAGGTACTGGCTTCGCACCCCGACGTCGCCGAGTGCGCCGTCATCGGCATCATGGACGCCCTCAAGGGCCAGCAGGCGCTGGGCATGCTGGTGCTGAACAACGGGGTCGAGCGGGCCGATGCCGATATCTGCCGGGAGGCCGTGCAGCTGGTGCGGGAGATGATCGGCCCGGTCGCCGCGTTCAAG
>CBDDRG010000126.1:0-15538 GCA_965232975.1 uncultured bacterium | reverse complement strand
ATGGCCTCCAGTGCCTGCGTTTGGACAGCAAGTTGACGCCTTTTTGCTTCACCCATTGGGTGACCTCGATAAATCCGTTGAAACTGGCTCCCAGTCTAGCTTGTAGCCGGTTTGTGCACTGTCAACTGCCGGAAATAGGATTATTCGCTCGGTGAAGTTTTTTGCTCCGAATATCATACAGTGCCTATCCGGTGGCTTCCCAGACCTCCCGGGCCACCCGCCAACAGTGCGGCAGTCTCATCAAGGACGCGCCGGCCAATCTCGGGGTCTCGCACCCTGTCCCACACCCGGTGCGACAGCGCGCGGTCGTAGGCGAACACTTCGCCGCTCTGCGCCAGCACATCCGCAGTGGTCATCAGCCAGGCCGCGGTCGCGCCAGAACGCGCCGGGGTACTGGTATCCGGAATCAGCGGGGCGATCCAGCGCAGGGCGGTCGACCACAGCGCGCGGATGATGACGGGCGCCGTGCGCGCCAGCCCAGTACCCGCCATCAGCCCCGGATCGAGTGCGAAAAATGCCGTGGTTTCAGCCGGGTAGCGGCGGGCCAGTTCGACCGTGGCCACCATGTTCAGAAACTTCGAGGTGGCATAGCGATCCATGCCGAGTTGTCGCGTTGACGGTGCGTCGCCATCGCCCCGCGCCAGCGCGGCGATGGTGGTAAAGCGGCCGCCGCGAAACCCCAGCAGCGCCGCCCGGTTGTGCGGATTGTGGGTGCCGCTGCCGATAAAAAGCACGCGCCCACCGCCGAGATGGGGCAGCAGGCCCAGGGTCAGCGCGACGGCGGCCAGGTGGTTGACGGCGATGGTCTCCTCGTACCCGTCGGGGGTCAGGCGCGTGCCGTTCGCGATCTGCACACCGGCATTGTTGACGAGACCAGCCAGCGGTTCGCGCCAACCCTCGGCAAACTTCGCCACACTCGCCAGCGACGCCAGATCGAGGCGCATCACGTCGACGTTGCTGCCTATCGCCTTGGCGACCGCCCGCCCCCGCTCGGCGTCGCGCACCGCGAGCACCACGCGGTGGTCGCGGGCGGTGGCGAGGGCCTTGGCGGTGGCAAGCCCCAGGCCCTGGGTGGCACCGGTGACAACGAAGGTTTTCAAAGTCGCCTCGACGTAGCTTTAACGCAGCGAGTCAGGCGAGCCGCAGCGGATTCGCTGCCGTGTTGCCGACCACGGTGTGCCAGGGCAGCACCCGCCAGCGCGCCACCAGCCCGTGCAACACATAGGGGTCTCTGTTGGCGAAGGCCTCGGGAATGGCTGGGGAATCGCAGTCGAACAACAGGATTGCGCTTTCCACCGGTTCGCCTGCGGCGCCGCCGAGCACCAGTTCACCGCGCTCGGCAGCCGCCCAGGCCAGCGCCAAATGCAGGGCGCGGAACTCGGCACGACGCGCCAGGTAGGCGGGAGTGACGTCGTAGATCAACAGGTAGTGCATCGGGAATCCTCTTCGCAAGCCGGACGCGGGGACGTTATTAACAGGATGTTGAAAAAGGGCTTTCCTGCCCTTTTTCAACCCGGCTCGTCGCGGTACACGCCCGCGACGGCCTCCGAAGATCAAGCACTTAGCGTGCTTTATCTTCGTGCAAGCCATCCTTGGCTTGCTTTAACAGGCCGTTGAAAAGCGTTTTTCAACGGCCTGTTAAATGGCGTTGGCGCGCAGCGCGGCGATAACGGGTCGAGTGTCCGGTCGCCAGCCGCGCCACACCCAGAAGGCTTCGGCCGCCTGCTCGACCAGCATGCCCAAGCCATCGGCGACGGCGCCCGCGCCGTGCGCGCTGGCCCAGCGCATGAACGGCGTCGGCGTGGGGCCGTACATCATGTCGTAAGCGTGAGCGCCGACGGCCAATAGCTGCTCGGGCAGCGGTGGCAGATCGCCGGCCAGGCTCGCGCTGGTGCCGTTGATGACCAGATCAAATGCCGGCTCCGCGGCCAGCGCGGCGAGACTGACGCCCGCGACTGCACCGAGGTCGGCAAAAGCCGCGGCGAGTTCGTGGGCCTTGCGGGCGGTGCGGTTGGCGATCACCAGCGCCGCCGGGCGCTCCGCCAACAACGGCGCCAGCACGCCGCGCACCGCGCCGCCGGCGCCCAGCACCAGCACGCGGCGATCGGCAATGATCCAGCCCAGGTTGGCGCGAATGTCGCGCACCAGGCCGACGCCGTCGGTGTTGTCGCCGAGAACCCCGTCGCCGGTGGTGGCCAAGGTGTTGACGGCACCGGCGCGACGGGCGCGCTCGGTCAACCGGGTTGCGAAATCGTGGGCATCCAGCTTGAAGGGCACGGTCACGTTGCAGCCCTTGCCGCCACCGGCAAAAAACTCGCTCGCCGCCGTCGCGAAGCCGCCGAGCGCCACCAACTGGCGCTGGTAGCAAATGTCATCGCCAGTCTGGCGGGCGAAGGCGTGGTGAATCTGCGGCGAGCGGCTGTGCCCGATGGGGTTGCCGAGCACAGCGTAGCGGTCGGTGGTTCCGGTCATGGGGCGCGGTCAGAGTCGCTATCGGCCCAGGCCCGCGGCGGCAAATAGCGCTCGTACAGTTCGGCTTCGGGGCTGCCCGGCAGTGGGTGCCAGTCGTATTCCCAGCGCACCAGCGGCGGCAGCGACATCAGAATGGATTCGGTGCGCCCGCCAGTCTGCAAGCCGAACAGGGTGCCGCGATCCTGTACCAGGTTGAACTCGACGTAGCGCCCGCGCCGATACAACTGAAACTGGCGCTCCCGCTCGCCCCAGGGCTGGTGCTTGCGGCGGGCGATGATGGGGCGGTAGGCATCCACATAGCTGTCCCCCACGGCGCGCACCAAGGCAAAGCTCCGCGCGAAGCCAATGGCGTTGAAATCGTCGAAGAACAGCCCGCCGATGCCCCGCGGTTCATTGCGGTGCGGAATGAAGAAATACCGGTCGCACCAGTTCTTGAAGCGAGGGTAGAGGTCGGCCCCGAAGGGCGCGCAGGCTTGCCGCGCCACCTGGTGCCAGTGGAGACAGTCGTCTGCGTTGCCGTAATAGGGCGTCAGGTCGTAGCCGCCACCGAACC
Organism: uncultured bacterium; assembly: GCA_965232975.1. Classification (GTDB taxonomy): domain Bacteria; phylum Pseudomonadota; class Gammaproteobacteria; order Pseudomonadales; family Porticoccaceae; genus CBDDRG01. Next base: position 12,513 of record CBDDRG010000126.1, on the reverse strand, counting down.
ACCAGACCGGCGCTTCGCCGTCTCGGTGGGCGATGAAAAAGCGCACGTTGGCGTGGGAGGTGGGCACATAGGGGTTGCGCGGGTGCATGACCAGGGACACACCCATGGCCTCGAAGGCGCGCCCGGCGAGTTCGGGCCGCGCTGCGGTTGCCGCCGGCGGCAACCGGGTGCCGTGGACGTGGGAGAAATTCACGCCACCTTTTTCGAACAGCGCGCCGTCCATCAACACCCGGGTGCAGCCACCGCCCCCCGCGGGTCGCGTCCAATCATCGGTGCGAAAGCTGCCCGAGCCGTCCTCCTCCGCCAGAGCGGCACAGATGCGCTCTTGCAACTCCACCAAATAGCGTTTGACGGCGTTCTTGTCCACGGTCTCGCTGCCCGGGTTTCCATGGCTCATAAACGATGTTCCTCGGCTTAGCCCGCCCGCACGATGGCGCCGCTGCGCAGGTCGCGAATCTCACTGGGGCGGGCGGCACCGCCAACCCGGCCCGGCGCGTAGATTAGAGCACTGCCCAACCAGCGGCCAAAATAGCGGTGGACTTTGGTCGCGGTGGTGGCAGCCGGCAGGCCCTGGGGGTTTGCCGACGTCGACACCAGCGCGGCGCCGAACGTGCGGCACAGGGCGGCGGCGACCGGATGGGCAGTGACGCGCACCGCCAGGGTCGCGCGGCCGCCGGTTATCCAGGGCGGCGCGACGTCATTATTGGGTATCAGCCAGGTCACCGGGCCGGGCCAGGTGACCGCCATGCGGTTGCGGTCATCGCCAGATAGACCCTCCAGGTAGGGCTCCAGACTGGCCCAGTCGGCGGCGATCAGAATCAGCCCCTTGTCCACCGCGCGGCCCTTGAGCGCGAGAATCTGCGCGACCGCCGCCCGATTCCAGGGGTCGCAGCCCAGCCCCCACACCGCTTCGGTTGGATACGCGGCCACGCGGCCCTCGCGCAAGCGGCGCGCGACCTGCCGAATGCGGGGGCTGTCGGCCCAGGCGGACACGCGCCGCGCGCTAACCGCGCAGCCGCGCCTGCAGCGCGGCATCCTTGTCGAAAATGGCCTGGGCGCGGGCGGCGCGCTCCGCAACCAGCCGCTGGCGCAGTGCCGGGTCGCCGGTCGCCAGAATCTGCGCGGCGAGATACGCGGCATTGGCCGCGCCGGCGCGGCCAATGGCCACGGTCGCGACGGGGATGCCGGGCGGCATCTGCACCGTGGACAGCAGCGCATCCAAACCTTCGAGGGAGGCGTTGATCGGGACCCCGATGACCGGCCGTAGTGTGTTCGCCGCCACCGCGCCGGCCAGGTGCGCGGCCATGCCCGCGGCGCAGATAAACACGCCGCAGCCGCGCTGCTCGGCGTCGCGAACATAGGCTATCGTGGCTTCCGGCGTGCGGTGGGCGGAAGTGATCTTGACCTCGTAGGCGAGGCTCAGCGCCTTCAACACATCAAAGCTGGCCTCCATGGCGGCCAGATCGGAATCCGAGCCCATCAGGATGGCGATGAATGGCAAGTTCATGATTCCCCCTGCAAAAGCGGTGCAGGCTACGGCAAGTCCGCAGGCCGCGCAAGGCCCGGCCCGAGCGCCGACACCGCCGGTTTCAGGCGTGTCAGCGCAGGCGGGTAAACAGGCCGTCGCGACTGCTTACCAAGCCCTGCAACTCCAACCCCACCAGGGTTCCACTCAGCGCTGCAACAGCGAGGCCGGTGCGGGCAACCAGACTGTCCAGATCAATCGGGTCAAAGCCCATCTGCCGCAGCACCTGGGTTTCCGCAGGCGTCAGCGTGGCGGTCGCGACACCGTCTATCCGCTCCGCAGCGGCATCCGGATTCGGTTCCCGCCGCCGCTGTGCCTCGGCGCGCTTGTAGGCGAGCAGGCCGCCCAACTGGGCGACGATGTCCTCGCCGGTCTCCACCAGCGCCGCGCCCTCCCGCAACAACTGGTGGCAGCCCTTGGCCAGCGGATTGTTGATCGAGCCAGGCACGGCGAACACCTCGCGCCCCTGCTCCAGCGCCATCCGCGCGGTGATCAGCGAGCCGCTACGCAGCGCCGCTTCGACGACCAGCACGCCCAGACTGAGGCCGCTGATGATGCGATTGCGGCGGGGAAAATGCTCGGCTCGCGGCGGCGTCCCGGGCGCAAATTCGGACACCAGCGCGCCGCCACCGGCGACCATGGCGTCAGCCAACTGCTGGTGTTGCCGCGGGTAGACGCGATCGATACCCGAGCCCAACACCGCAATCGTGGTACCGGCGCGCAGTGCACCGCGGTGGGCGGCGGCATCGATGCCCAGCGCCAGGCCGCTGGTGACGGCGAACCCGCTGGCGGCCAGCCAGGCGCCGAACCGGCCGGCGGTGTCGATGCCGCCAGCGGAACCCTGGCGACTGCCGACGATGGCGACCTGGGGCAGCGACAGCGCCGCGACGCTGCCGCGCACATAGAGGATCAGCGGCGGCCGGGACAGTTCGGCGAGCAGGGCCGGATAGCCTGCGACGCCCAGCGCCAGCAGATGCACGCCGGCCTCGAGCAGGGGCTCGACGGTGGCGCGCACGCTATCGGAATGGGCACCTGGTTGCGCCTGATAGGCGCGGACGGCAAGCTGACTGGCCGGCGGCAGGGTGTGCGGAGCGGCCGCCAAAATGGCCTGAAAGGATCCCAGCCGCCGATGGAGGTCGGTGAGCTCGGCCGGCCCCGGGCCCGCCAGCGCCTGCAGCACCAGCGCGGCTTCAAGCTCGGGGTGCACGCTCATCGCGCGGGGTGCTCACTCCACACCGGCACCCACACCCCGCCCAGGCCCCGCCGCAGCGGGCCACGGGCCTGTCGGACTTGAGCGGCGGTGGCGAGGGCCAGTTCCGGGTGAAGCAGATGCTGCGCAAATTTGCGGCGAATAGTGGGGCCATTCAACGAAAATTTGCGCAAAATAGGATCAAATTCGGCTTTTCCGCAGTAGGGCGACAGTCTCAAGTCCGCCAGGCTCCTAGGGGTTGCGCACCCGATCGCCAACCGCCAGCGGCCGGTTGGCTTCGAGCACCAGACCGTAGCTTATTTTGGCGAAGGTGCGGAACACCATCAGCAAGCCGGCGCGCTCCGCGGGCAGTTCGACGTCTTCGCCCCCGCGGGTATCGCGCACGCGCTCGCCGGGCTGATAGACCGCCAGCATGTTGCCCACCTCAAGACCATCGCGCGTGCCCCGGTTCAACGCCACCACATCCAGGTGTCCGCCATACTGCACCGCGCCCTCCACGGCGATCATCTGACCCTCGATCTCGGTCTCGGGTGCCCCGGGATAAAACGTCGAGTCTATGCGCTGCTCCTCCGTCGGCAGCAGGCGGTCGCCCGCTTCGATCTCCTGGGTGGCGCGGGTCAGCCGCAGCGTGGCGACATCGCCGCTGACGGCGGTCACCTCGCCGGCACCGATGTCCTGGGCGCGGATGCCGAGCACCTCCTGCGTTACCGGGTCGATGTACTGATCGCCCCGGCGGTAGATGCCGTAAAAGCCGACGGCATCGGCGAAGTCGCCGCGGGCGTAGACATCATCCCCCGCCGTCGCCAGCACATGTTGCTGCTGCGCGGCCAGCACCCGCGGCGCGGCGTCCAGCGCAGCCGCGTCAATTACGATGTTCCGGCTCAGGAAGTAATTGACCTGCGCCAACGGCAGCGCCGGAATCGCGCGCGCGTGCTGAGTCTCGCGAATCTCCGGCGTCAATTTCAGCGTGCGCCCGTCGCCACTCGCCGCGGCGCGCCCGCGGTCGAGCGCAAAGCGCGGTTGACCATCGACGTATTCCAGGCGAATCAGGTCGCCGGGGTAGATCAGGTCGGGGTTGGCGATCTGCGGATTGCGGCGCCAGATCTCCGGCCAGCGCCAGGGTTCGCGCAGAAACAGCGCCGCGATATCCCACAGCGTATCGCCTTTTTTCACGCGATATTGTTCCGGCACCTCCGCCTTGAAGGGCGCCGGTGCGGCCACCACATTGAAGCTGAGTAGTACCGTCAGCAGCCACACTGCCAGCGCGAGGTTCATCGTGATCCGCTTCATGCCTGGGGTCGTCCTGTTCGGTGTCCCGCGTTGGGCGCCACGTGTACAATGGCGCACGGCCAGCTCTGGTCATCGTCATCGGCGGCGTTCCGGCCCGCGACGCATTTCTTCAATAGGCCATTTTCATCCAAATCCACCCCTTGCGCCATGAGCATACTGACCATCCTCGAATTTCCCGACCCCCGCCTGCGCACCCGCGCCGCGCCCGTCGCCGCGGTGACCGATGCCATCCGGCAACTGGTCGCCGGCATGCTCGAGACCATGTACGCCGCCAAGGGCATTGGCCTGGCGGCGACCCAGGTCAACGTCCACCAGCGCGTGGTGGTCATGGATGTAGCGGAAAATCGCGACGCGCCCCTGGTGTTCATCAACCCGGAAGTCGAGGTTCTCGGCCCCGAACTGCACGCATACGACGAGGGCTGCCTGTCGGTTCCCGGCTTTTACGAAACCGTCGCCCGACCCGAACATATCCGCGTGCGCGCGCTGGATCGCGATGGCGAACCCTTCGAGTTGCGCCCCGAGGGGCTGCTCGCCGTCTGTATCCAGCATGAACTCGATCACCTCGACGGCAAACTCTTTGTCGATTACCTGTCGCCGCTGAAGCGCCTGCGCATCCGCCAGAAGCTCCTCAAGTTGCAGCGCGAGCAGGCATCTTGACAATCGCGGTAGCCGCCGACGCGCCCCTGCGGCTGGTCTTTGCCGGCACCCCGGACTTCGCCGCCACCCACCTCGCCGCGCTGCTCGCCAGCCGCCACCGGATCGTCGCCGTCTACACTCAGCCCGACCGCCCGGCCGGGCGCGGCAAAAAGCTCGCCGCCAGCCCGGTCAAACAGCTCGCCCTAAACCATCAGTTGCCGGTGTACCAGCCGGCGACGCTGCGCACGCCGACCGTGCTCGCCGAGTTGGCAGCGCTCGCCGCCGACGTGATGGTCGTCGTCGCCTACGGCCTGCTGCTGCCGCAAAGTGTGCTGGCTACCCCACGGCTGGGCTGCATCAATGTGCACGCGTCGCTGCTGCCGCGCTGGCGCGGTGCCGCGCCGATCCAGCGTGCAATTGCCGCCGGCGACCGCGAAACCGGCATCTGCATCATGCAGATGGAGGCCGGGCTCGACACCGGGCCCGTGCTGAAGCGCGTGGTCTGCCCTATCGCCGCCGACGACACCAGTGCCACCTTGCTCGACAAGCTGGCGGCGCTCGGTGGCGCCGCGCTGCTGCAAGCGCTCGATGAACTGGACCGCGGCACGGCGACGCCCGAACCCCAGGACGATGAGCGCGCCACTTACGCCGCCAAGCTCACCAAGGCCGAGGCGGAACTCGATTGGCGCCTCGGTGCATACGAACTCGACCGCCGTATTCGCGCCTTCAATCCGCAGCCGGTCGCCTTCACCAGGCTGAATGGGGAGCCGCTGCGGATCTGGCGGGCGCTGCCCGACGCGGTCAGCTCCGCGGCCACGCCGGGTACGCTGCTGGCCGCCGATCGCACGGGGCTGCGCGTCGCCTGCGGCGAGGGCACCCTGCGCCTGACCATGGTGCAACTGCCCGGCAAGTCGCCGCTACCGGTGGCGGACCTGCTCAATAGCCGCGCCGGGCAACTGCGCCCCGGGGTCGTCCTAGGAGCCTGTCGGACTTGAGACTGTCCTACTGCGGAAAAGCCGAATTTGGTCATATTTTGGGCAAATTTTCGTTGAATACTCCCCCGCTATTTGCCGCAAATTTGCCCAAAATCTGCCTCAAATCGGACTTTCCCTCGCTACGGACGCTCAAGTCCGACAGGCTCCTAGGCGGCAGCGTTTGAGCAAGCATCTGGAAACCCGCGTCGCCACCGCCCGCGTCGTCGCCCGCGTCGTCAGCGCGCAGGGGTCATTGACCTCGGCGCTGACGGAATATCTGCCGCAAGTCGCGCCGCGCGATCAGGGTCTGTTACAGGAGCTCTGCTACGGCACGCTGCGGTGGTATCCGCGGCTGTCCGCGATCGTCGGCAGCCTGCTGAACAAGCCGCTGCCGGCGAAGGATACCGATCTCGCCGCGCTGCTCGCCTGCACGCTGTACCAGTTGACCGCCACCCGGGTGCCGGCGCACGCCGCCGTCAACAGCGCCGTCGCCGCCTGCGCAGCCCTCGGCAAGCCCTGGGCGCAAAACATGGTCAATGCCGTGCTGCGCCGTTTCGGCCGCGAACAGGCCGCGCTCGAACAGGCGCTCGCCGCACAGCCCGCGTACCGCAGCGCCCATCCGCGCTGGCTCGCCGACTCGCTCACTGCCGCCTGGCCGGACGCCGCCGCGGAACTGCTCGCCGCCAACAACGAGCGCGCGCCCATGACCCTGCGGGTGAATGTCCGCAAGACCAGCCGCGCCGACTACCTGCAAACTCTCGCCGACGCCGGCATCGCCGCCACGCCGACGCCCTACAGCGCGGTCGGCGTGCAGTTGCGGGAGGCGGCCGGCATCGCCCAGGTGCCGGGCTTTGCCGAGGGCCTGGTCAGCGTGCAGGACGAGGCCGCGCAGCTCGCCGCCGGCCTGCTCGACCTGCGCCCCGGCCAGCGCGTGCTGGACGCCTGCGCCGCGCCGGGCGGCAAGACCACGCATATCCTCGAACGCGAACCCAGCCTCGCCGAACTGATCGCGGTGGACAGCGACGCCCGGCGCCTCAGTCGGGTACATGCCAATCTCGACCGGCTGGCGCTGACCGCGAAGCTCATCGCGGCCGACGCCGGCGCGCCCGCGAGCTGGTGGGATGGCGTCCCCTTCGACCGCATCCTGCTCGACGCGCCCTGCTCCGGCACCGGCGTGATCCGCCGCCACCCGGATATCAAGCTGTTGCGCCAACCGGAGGACATCGCGCGGGCCGCCGCGCTCCAGTTGCGGCTGTTGCAGCAATTGTGGCCGCTGCTCGCCACCGGCGGGCTGCTGCTGTACGCCACCTGCTCGGTGCTGCCGCCGGAAAACGACCAGACCATCGCGGCTTTTCTCGCCATCCAGGACGCTGCCCGCAGCGGAGTTATCGCCACCGACGCGGGGCGCGCGACGCGCCATGGCCGCCAGTTATTTCCCCAGCGCGACGGCCACGACGGCTTCTACTACGCGCTGCTCGCCAAATGACGGCGCGCCTCACCAGCGTCCGCTGGTATCGGTTTTGCCTTGAATTACCCCGGAGTCCGTTGGCCAAAGGGCCGACTCCTCCGGCAAAATAGGCCGCCCTGTTCACCGACTGTTGAGCCATGACCATTCCCAGCACCCGCCGCGAGTACCAGTACGGCCGCCTGACCCGGGAATCCCTGTGCGACTCCCCGTTCGCGCAGTTCAAGCTCTGGCTCGACCAGGCGATTGCTTCATCGATCAAGGATCCGACCGCGATGACGGTGACGACGGTGGATGCCGCGGGCCGGCCCTGGAGCCGCGCGGTCTTGCTGAAGGGTTTCGATGAGCGCGGCTTTGTCTATTTCACCAACCTCGACAGCCGCAAGGCGCGCGAGACCCTCGGCAACCGCCAGGTCAGCCTGCACTTTCCCTGGTTTTCGCTCGATCGCCAGGTCAGCGTCGGCGGCGCCGCCGAGGTGCTCGACCGCGCCGAGGTGATCCCCTATTTCAACTCCCGCCCGCGCGACAGCCAGTTGGCCGCCTGGGCCTCGCCACAGAGTCGGCCGATCCCGTCCCGGGACGTGCTGGAAGCCGAATTTGCCGCGCGGCAACGGCAATTTGCCGACACCGAGGTGCCGACACCGGAGTTCTGGGGCGGCTACCGCATCGCTCCCCGCGAGTTCCAGTTCTGGCAGGGGGGCGAAAGCCGCCTGCACGACCGCTTTCGCTATCTTCCCGCCGCCGCCGGCGGCTGGGATATCGTCCGCCTGGGGCCGTGATTCCATGCCAAACCATCAAAATCGGCCATACTCCACCGAGCTTCAAAGCAACCGGCAGGGAGCCGCGCCATGACCCGCCTCCACCTGATTCGCCATGGCGAAAGCAACTGGAATGCCGAGGGCCGCATTCAGGGGCAGGCGGAGTCGGTACTGACCGACCTCGGCCGGCAGCAGGCGCAACAGCTCGGCGCCGAACTCCAGGGGCTCGGCATCGGCAAGGTGTTTTGCAGCAGCAGCCTGCGCACGCGCCAGACCGCCGCCATCTTGTTCGCTGACCGCGCCGACACCATCGCCTATCTGGATGATCTGCGCGAGATCAATCTGACGCCCTGGGAGGGCCGGTTATACCGGGAGATCGAGGTGCTTCACCCCGAGCTGCTGCACAGCTTTCGCAACCTGCCCGAGCAATTCAAGTTGGCGGGCGCGGAAACCTTCGCCGAACTGCAAGCCCGCGGCCTCGCCGCAGTCACCGCCATCACCACCGCCTGCCGGGGCGAAGAGATTGCCATCGTCAGCCACGGCGCGCTGATCCGCGCGCTGCTCTGCCACTACGAAGGCCGCCCGCTGAGTGCGCTGTGGGCGCCGCCGCGCATGCACAACTGCGCCCACAGCATCGTCGAGTTCGACCGCGCCGACGTGCCCAAGGTGATCCAGTACGCCGGGCTGCGCGACTGGCGTTGACCCATTAACCGCTGGCGCGCCCGCCGACCCGCGCCTAGAGACAACCCTCCGGCGTACAGGCCTGACCTGCCCCCTGGGCGGCGATGCGATCCAGCACGCTGATAAAAGTGTCCACGCTCTGCGCGCCGCCGAGGGTGTGGGCGCCGTCGATGATGAACAGCGGCACCCCGCTGACGCCCTGGCGGGCGGCAAACGCGCGCAGTTCCTCGATTTTGTCGCGATCGACGTCGCTGGCCAGGCGGGTGCGGATGTCGGCGCCGTCGAGGCCGTTTGCAACCGCGATGGCCACCAGGGTTTCGGGGTCGCCCAAATCCTGCCCCCTACAAAAATAGGCATCGAAACTCGCTTCGCAGACCTGGTTCTGAACCCCGGCTGCGCGCGCCCAGTACAGCAGCCGATGGGCATTGAAGGTGTTGGCGCCGCGACTGATGCGGTCGAGGTGAAACTCGATGCCCGCGGCCGCGCCCACCTGGGTAATGTGGGCGAACATGCGCGCAATGGTCTCGCGACCGTATTTTTGCTCGATGGTCGCGCGGTAGTCGTAACCTCCGGCGGGGGCATCGGGATGGAGCTGGTAGGGATACCAATGTACCTTCGCCTCGATAGCGGGGCGCTGGGCGAGCGCCCGCTCCAGGTTCTTTTTGCCGATATAGCACCAGGGGCACACGGCATCCGAAATCACGTCGATCTGCATCGCTGGTCTCCGCAGTTGGTGCGCCATCGGCGGCCAGTGCGACGGGCGCGCGTAGAGTTGCAGGACTGGCGCGCCAGTTATCGACGCTGGCGTGGGTGGAAGTCAAGGCCGCAAGACCATCACACCGCTTTCTGAAATATTTTCGAGCGCCGCTGGTAGTTGTACAGGTCGGCCTTGGCGGCGGGCAGCGCGTCGAGCGTGGTCGGCGTGAAGCCCTTTTCCACAAACCAGTGCGCCGCGCGCGTGGTCAGCACGAACAGTTGGCGCAGGCGCAGCTGCTCCCGCGCCAACTGCTCCAGATGCGCCAGCATCCGCGATGCCAGGCCGCGGTTGTGAAAATCCGGGTGGGTGGCGACACAGGCGAGCTCCGCCGACTGGCTGTCGGCAAAGGGGTAGAGCGCGGCGCAACTGACCACCATGCCCTCGGAATCGACCAGCACATGAAAGCGCGAAATCTCGGTTTCGAGCAGCTCGCGCGAGCGCTTGACCAGCACGCCCTGCTCTTCCAGCGGCCGGATCAGGTCGAGGATGCCGCCGACATCGTCGATGCTGGCCTGGCGGATGATCTCGGCGCCATCGCGCAGGATCAGCGTGCCGGCGCCCTCGCGGGTGAACAGCTCGCCGAGCAGCGCGCCGTCCTCGGCGTGGCTGATGAGGTGGCTGCGGGGCACGCCGTCGAGGCAGGCGCGATAGCCCGCCAGCAAGGCCACGCGCAGTGCCGGCTCGCCCGTCAGGCGCGCGAGCCAGGACTGCACATCGGCCAGCGCAATGATCTTCTGCAGCTGACCTGCGCCGGTGGTGACGCCGGCGTGCGGCCCGAACAGGATCAATTTTTCTGCGCCGAGCGCAATCGCCGCCTGGGTCGCCACCTCCGCGACGCCCAGACTGAAGGCCTCGCCGGTGGGGGAATAGGCGATCGGTGGCAACAACACGATCGCGCCGTCGTCGAGCTGGCGCTTGATGCCCTCGCCGTCGATGCGGCGGACTTCGCCGGCCAGATGGAAATCGACGCCGTCGCGAATACCCATGGGCTTGGCGACGATGAAATTGCCGCTGACCACGCGAATGCAGGCGCCGTGCATCGGCGAGTTGGCGACCCCCATGGACAGCAGCGCCTCGATGTCGACGCGGATGCTGCCCACCGCATCCCGCACCACCGCCATGGTGGCGCCATCGACGATGCGCACGCCGTCGCTGTGGCGCGGCGCCAGCCCGGCGGCATCCAGCCGCGCGTCGATCTGGGGTTCGGCGCCGTAGGCGAGCACCACGCGCACGCCGAGGCTGGTGAGCAGTGCGATGTCCTGCACGATGTGGGGGAAATTGTCGTGGCCAATGCCCTCGCCGGGCACGGCGACGACAAAGGTCTTGCCCCGGTGCATGTTGATGTAGGGGGCGGTGTCGCGAAAAAACTTGACGTGGTCGGTCACGGCGCCGATTCCAAGACAGTCTGCCAAGGACGCAAAAATGGTGGGCGGCGGATTATATACGACGGCGGCTGGTCGCCTGCCGGAGCTGGCGCGGTGTCAAAGACCCATCGCCCGGCGAATGACGGCGTTCTTCACCGGCGCCAGCGCGTCGAGCCCGCTCATGCCGGTATTGCGCGCCAGCCGCAGCGCCGGCGACTGGCTTTCGAACAGGCGCTTGAAGCCCTCCATCGCCGCCATCATCGCGAGGTTGTGGGGTTTGCGGCGGCGCTGGTAGCGGCCGAGCACCAGCGGATCGCCGAGGTCGAGGCCGCGCGCATGGGCGCGGGTGAGCTCCTCGGCGAGCACCGCGGCATCGGCAAAACCGAGGTTCACGCCCTGCCCGGCCAGCGGGTGGATGCTGTGGGCGGCATCGCCGATCAGCGCCACCCCGGGCTGGCAGTAGTCGATGGCGTGGTGCTGACACAGTGGCACGCAGGCGCGGCCGGCGATGTCGACCATGTCGCCGAGGCAGTGCTCGCTGGCAAGCGCCAGCGCCCGGCAGAACGAGGGCTCGTCCAGTTCCATCGAGGCCGCTGCCGCCCGGGTGTGCTGCGACCACACGATGGCACTGTGATGGCAGTCGCCGCCGGCCGTGCGCAGCGGCAGCAGCGCCAGCGGCCCGGTGGCGGTGAACCACTGGCGCGCGGTGTGGCCGTGGGCGCGCTCGCTGCGAACGGTGCCGATAATGGCGCTGTGGCCATAACTCCACGCGCGGACGCCAAAGCCGAAGCGCGCCCGCAGCGGCGAGCGCGCGCCGTCGGCGACGATCAGCAGCGGGGTGAGGATGCGGGCGCCACCGGCGGTGAGCGCAATGCGGCCATCAGCGGCGCGGGCGGTGGCGCCGGTGTCAATGGGCGCGGGACAGATCAGCGCGATGCTGGCAGTTTGCACAATGCGGGCGAACAGTGCGCTCTGTACGACGTGGTTTTCGACGATATGGCCGAGCTCGGGCGCGCGCACCTCGGCACAGTCGAAGCCGATGGCGCCCGTGCCCTCGCCGTCCCGGACTTCCATGCGCGTATAGGGGCAACTGCGGCCGGCGATAGCGGACCAGGCGCCGACGCGCTGGAGGCTGCGCTGGGACGCGGCGTTCAGCGCGACGACGCGGGCGTCGAAGGGCGCGTCGGCGGGCATCGGGGCAGGCGGCGGGCGCGCTTCGATCAACGCGATCTGCAGGGCGCCACCGCAGCTCTCGGCGAGCAGCAGCGCGCAGGCGGCGCCGACCAGACCGGCGCCGGCGATCACCACGTCGTAGCTATCGGTGCCGGCGGTGGTCGCAAATTCAGCCATGCAGGCGCGCCTCTCGGGTCAGCAGGCCGGCGCCGAGGCGGGTAAAGGCGGCGCGCGCCGGCGGCAGCAGGTCGAGCGCGATCAGGCCCAGGCTCGCCGCCCGGCTCACCAACCCGGACGACCAGCCCCGATCCCCAGCGAACAGATCGGGCAGGCGGTCGCTGAACAGCGTGGTGCGCTGCTGATCCCACTGCTGGCGCGCCAGATAGCGCTGCAATACCGCGAGCTCGCCGATGTCCCGCCCGTCGGTCGCGGCGTCGGCGAGCACCTCGGTCAGGGTGGCGAGGTCGCGCAGCGCGAGATTGAAGCCCTGACCGGCGACCGGGTGCAGGCTGTGGGCGGCATTGCCGACCAGCGCCAGGTGGCTGCGCACCTGCTCCTCGGCCAAGACCCGGCGCAGCGGGTGGACTTGGCGGTCGCCAACCTCGAGCACCGGCCCGGCGCGGTCGCCGAAGTCCTCGCGCAAGGCCGCGATGAACGCGGCGGGCGGGGCGTTGGCGAGG
>CBDDRG010000125.1:0-5035 GCA_965232975.1 uncultured bacterium | reverse complement strand
TTTGCGCAACCAAGCCAGCTAGCGCAGCAACGGCGCGCCCCCGCACCGGGCGCGCCTGGCTTCCCGCGGGCGCGGGCGCAGCCGCGCCGGCCGCCCTGCGCCCCGGCTCTACCCAGGGTAGAGCCGGGGGCGGCGTTTTGCTACCATCCGCCGGCCCAGCGATCCGGCGGACCCCCAGTGATTCGACAACGCACCCTGAACAACACGATCCGCGCCACTGGCGTCGGCCTCCACACCGGGGAAAAAGTCTATTTGACGCTGCGCCCGGCGGCGATCAATTCGGGCATCCGCTTTCGCCGCACCGATCTGGATCCCGTCGTCGAGATTCTCGCCGTGGCCGACAATGTCGGCGATACCACGCTGTCCACGACCCTGGTCAAGGGCGAAGTCCGGGTATCGACGGTCGAACACCTGCTGTCGGCGATGGCCGGGCTCGGCATCGACAATGCCATTATCGACGTCACCGCCGCCGAGGTGCCGATCATGGACGGCAGCGCCGGGCCGTTCGTGTTCCTGATCCAGTCGGCCGGGATCGTCGAACAGTGCGCGCCCAAAAAATTCATCCGCATCAAGCTGCCGGTGACCGTCGCCCAGGACGACAAGACCGCCAGCTTCCGTCCCTTCAACGGCTTCAAGGTCACTTTCGCCATCGATTTCGACCACCCCGTGTTCCGCCACCGCAACCTGAAGGTATCGGTGGATTTTTCCAGCACCTCGTTCGTCCGCGAGGTGAGCCGCGCGCGCACCTTCGGCTTTATCCACGAGATCGAATATCTGCGCTCCAAGGGCCTGGCGCGGGGCGGCAGCATGGACAACGCCATCGTCGTCGACGACGAGCAGGTGCTCAACGAGGACGGCCTGCGCTGCGACGACGAGTTCGTCAAGCACAAGGTTCTGGACGCCATCGGCGATCTCTATCTGCTCGGCAACAGCCTCATCGGGGAGTTTGAGGCCTACAAATCCGGGCACGCGCTCAACAACGCGCTACTCCGTGAATTGCTGTCGCGCCAGGAGGCATGGGAAATAGTGACTTTCGAGGATAACGACGCCGAGGCGCCGATCTCCTATTTCAGACCCCTGCTCGCCGGCTGACGCGGCCTGGTCGCGCCGCGACCCGCGCCCCCAGGGGCGAGCGGCAACCCCATGAGACGATTCCAATGAGAATAATTGCGCTCAGTGCACGCTATGGCAAACCCCTGACCCTGGACGTCAACAACTGGTTGCGCGCGCTGTTGTCGGTGTGCGTGCTGGGTGTCCCCGCCAGCGCCTATGTCGCCGGCTGGCAGCAGAGTGGCAAGGTTCCCGCCGACGCCGTCGCCGCCCTGGAGGCGCAGCTCGCCCGGCAGCGCGCGGAGCTCATCGAGGGCCGCGCCGAAGCCGGCCGTCAAGTGCAGGCGCTGACCCGCAAGCTCGCCGAGATGCAGGCCCGCCTGGTGCGCCTCGACGCCCTCGGCGAGCGGGTGGTGGAGATGACCGGCCTCGACGGTGGCGAATTCAATTTCGGCAGCGCGCCGCCGACCGGGGGGCCGCCGGCGCGCATCGCAAGCGCGGCGGGCGTCGGTGAAGGCGAGCTGGATCAGCTGCTGGCGAAGCTCGAAACCCACATCGGCGACCGCGAGCAGCAGCTCGCCATGCTCACCACGCTGATTGCCGACCGCACGCTGAAACAAGACCTCACCATGGACGGCTGGCCGGTGGCCAAGGGTTGGATCGCGTCCCGCTACGGCGTGCGCGTGGATCCCTTCACCGGTCGCCGCGCCCGCCACGAGGGCATCGACTTCGTCGGCCGGCCGGGCGCCGACGTCATCGCCGTGGCCGCCGGCGTGGTGGTGCGGTCCGGCGCCGAACACGGCTACGGCCAGACCGTCGATATCGCCCACGCCGACGGCCTGGTGACCCGCTACGCCCACAACCAGCAAAATCTGGTCGCGGTCGGGGACGCGGTGGCCAAGGGCCAGGTCATCGCCCGCCTGGGCAGCACCGGCCGCTCCACCGGCCCCCATGTGCACTTCGAAGTTTATAAGAACGGCCGCGTCATCGACCCCGCCACCTATATTCAGACCAGCCTCCGCTAAGCCCTCCATCGCTGCTGTAACCGGATCGTCGACGGCTGGCCCGTCGGCGCCGGCGCCCGTCATTCCCCACAGCATTCGAGTGAGACCGCCATGGTAGTCAATTTTTTCAAGAAGGTATTCGGCACCCGCAACGACCGGGAATTGCGCCGCCTGCGCCGCCAGATCGAACGCATCAACGCCCTCGAAGACGAGTTCATAAGCCTGGACGACGCTGCCTTGCGCGCCAAGACGGACGCTTTCCGCGCGCGCGCAGCCGCCGGCGAAACCCTCGATGCACTGCTGCCGGAAGCCTTTGCCGCGGTGCGGGAGGCCGCCCGGCGGCGCCTCGGCCTGCGCCATTTCGACGTGCAGTTGATTGGCGGCATGGTGCTGCACCGGGGTCAGATCGCCGAGATGCGCACCGGCGAGGGCAAAACCCTGGTGGCGACGCTGCCGGCCTACCTGAATGCAATCGCCGGTCGCGGCGTCCACGTCGTCACCGTCAACGACTACCTGGCGCGCCGCGATGCCCAGTGGATGGCGCCGGTATACCGCGCGCTGGGCCTGACGCTCGGCATCACCCAATCCTTCGCCGGTGCCGGTGTCGCCCATTCGTTTCTGGTGGAACAGGACGCCGCCGGCGGCAATGTCCTGGTGCCGGCGAGCCGGCGCGATGCCTACGCCGCCGATATCACCTACGGCACCAACAACGAGTTCGGCTTCGACTACCTGCGCGACAACATGGCGCTGTCGATGGATGCCAAAACCCAGCGCGAGCTGGCCTACGCCATCGTCGATGAAGTCGATTCGATCCTCATCGACGAGGCGCGCACGCCGCTGATCATCTCCGGCGCCGCCGAGGACAGCTCGGCTTTGTACAAGCGCATGAATGCGCTGGTGCAGATATTGAAGCCCCATACCGAAGATGCGCCCGGCCACTTCGTCATCGACGAAAAGACCCGCCAGGTGGAGCTGACCGAGAGCGGCCACGAGAAGATCGAGGATATCCTCGGCAGCGAAGGCCTGCTCGGCACCGATCAGAGCCTCTATCAGGCCAACAATCTCGGCCTGCTGCACCACGTCCACAACGCGCTGCGCGCCAACCACCTGTTTCACGCCGACGTCGAGTACATCGTGCGCAACGGCGAAGTGTTACTGGTCGACGAGCACACCGGGCGCACCATGGTCGGCCGGCGCCTGTCGGAAGGCTTGCACCAGGCCATCGAGGCCAAGGAGGGGGTCAAGATCCTCAGCGAGAGCCAGACGCTGGCCTCGACCACCTTCCAGAACTACTTCCGCCTGTACGGCAAACTCGCCGGCATGACCGGCACCGCCGACACCGAAGCCTTCGAGTTCCAGCACATCTACGGTCTGCAAGTGGTGGTGATCCCGACCAACCAGCCGGTGCACCGCGACGACCTCAACGATCTGATCTACCTCACCCGCGATGAAAAATTTGCCGCCGTGGTCGCGGACATCCGCGCCACCACCGCCAAGGGCGCGCCGGTACTGGTCGGCACGGTATCCATCGAGACATCGGAATACCTGTCCGGCCTGCTGGCCGCGGAGGGCGTCAAGCACCAGGTGCTGAACGCCAAGTTTCACGAGCAGGAGGCGGGCATCATCGCGCAGGCCGGGCGGCCCGGCACCGTGACCATCGCCACCAACATGGCCGGGCGCGGCACCGACATCGTGCTTGGCGGCAGCTGGGAGGCCGAGGTCGCGGAGCTGCGTGCACAGCATGCCGACGACTCCACCGTTGCCGCCGCGCGCGCCGCCTGGCAGCAGCGCCACGACCAGGTCATCGCCGCCGGCGGCCTGCATATTCTCGGTACCGAACGCCATGAGTCGCGCCGCATCGACAACCAGTTGCGCGGCCGCGCCGGGCGCCAGGGCGATCCCGGGGTGTCGCGCTTCTATCTGTCGATGGAAGATCCGCTGATGCGCCTGTTCGCGTCCGACCGGGTCAAGAACATGATGCGCGCGATCGGCATGGAACAGGGCGAGGCCATCGAGCACCGGATGGTCACCAACGCCGTCGAGAAAGCCCAGCGCAAGGTCGAGGGGCGCAATTTCGACAGCCGCAAGCAACTGCTCGAATACGATGACGTCGCCAACGACCAGCGCCGCGTGATTTATCAGCAGCGCAACGAACTGCTCGCCGCCGACAGCGTCAGCGACGTCGTGCAGGCGTTCTTCGACGACGCCATCGACAGCGTGCTCACTGCCGCCATGCCGCCTGAGAGCCTGCCCGAGCAGTGGCAGATCGCGACCTTGCAGGAAGAGATTCAGGCGCTGTTCAACCTGGAGCTGCCGGTTCAGCAGTGGCTCGACGAAGACGACCATCTGGGCGAGGCGGGCGTGCGCGACCGCGTCCGCGCCGCGGTCAAGGCCGCCTATGAAGAGCGCTGCACGCGCATCGGCGCGCCCATGCGCGCGGTCGAAAAGCAGGTGATGCTGCAAGTGCTCGACAATTTCTGGAAGGATCACCTGGCGGCGATGGATCACCTGCGCCAGGGCATCGGCCTGCGCGCCTACGCCCAGAAAAACCCGAAACAGGAGTACAAGCGCGAATCCTTCGAGATGTTCCAGAACATGCTTGCCAGCATGAAGCACGACACCGTGCGCTTTCTGTGCCGGGTCGAGATTCGCCTGCAACAGGAAGTGGCCGAGATCGAGCGCCAGTTGCGCGCCGCCCAGGAGCGGCAGGCACAGAAAATGGAGTTCCAGCACGCCGCCGCCCCGGCGCTTGCCGCCGACCAACCCGCGCCGGCCCCACCACCCGCCAGCGCCGGTGGCCATACCTTTGTCCGTGAAGCCGAAAAGATCGGCCGCAACGCGCCCTGCCCCTGCGGTTCCGGCAAGAAGTACAAACAGTGTCACGGGCGGCTGAATTAACCCTAAATCCGGCAGTTACCCTGCCACTGTGAGCCGGTCTGACGGGAGCCACGGCGGCAGCGGGCGAGTAATTTTGGCCACGA
>CBDDRG010000124.1:0-17807 GCA_965232975.1 uncultured bacterium | reverse complement strand
GGGCACCCAGTTCACGCTGCAGGAAGCCCACGAGAAAAATCCGGCGCTGAAGGCTGGCGACGTTTACGAAGAAGAAATCGAGAACGTCGAATTCGGCCGCATCGCCGCCCAGATCGCCAAACAGGTCATCGTCCAGAAAGTGCGCGACGCCGAGCGCGAGCTGGTGGTCGTCAAGTATCGCAACCGGATCGGCGAGCTGATCAATGGCACGGTGAAGAAAGTTACCCGCGAACACATCATCATCGACCTCGGCAACAACGTCGAAGGCCTGCTGCCCCGCGAAGAACTGGTCGGCCGCGAGGTGTTCCGCGTCCACGACCGCGTGCGCGCGATTCTGCAGGCCATCCGCACCGAGCGCAGCGGCCCCCAACTGGTGTTCAGCCCCTCCTGCAAGCAGATGTTGATCGCGCTGTTCCATATTGAAGTGCCGGAAGTCGGCGAACAGGTCATCGAAATTCGCGCCGCCGCCCGCGATCCGGGCTCGCGCGCCAAGATCGCGGTGAAGACCAACGATGGCCGCATCGATCCCATCGGCGCCTGCGTGGGCATGCGCGGCGCCCGCGTGCAGGCGGTGTCCAACGACCTCGATGGCGAGCGCGTCGATATCGTGCTGTGGGACGATAATCCCGCCCAACTGGTCATCAACGCGATGGCGCCGGCCGAGGTCGAATCCATCATCGTCGACGAGGATACGCACACCATGGATGTCGCCGTCGCGGTGACCAACCTTGCCCAGGCGATCGGCAAAGGTGGCCAGAATGTCCGCCTCGCCTCCCAGCTCACCGGTTGGAACATCAATGTGATGAGCGTCGATGACATTCGCGCCAAGCAGGAGCAGGAGGCCGGCGGCATCGTCGATACTTTCGTCACCGCCCTGGGCGTCGATGAAGAGGTGGCGGTCGTCCTGGCGGAGGAGGGCTTCACCTCCGTTGAAGAGGTCGCCTATGTACCCCTTGAGGAGTTGGTCGCCATCGACGGTTTTGATGAAGACCTCGCGACGGAGCTGCGCGCGCGCGCCAAGAACGCGCTGCTGACCCAGGCGCTGGCGTCGGAAGAAGAGCTGGCTGGCGCCGAGCCAGCGGCAGATTTACTGGCGATGGCGGGGATGGACGCGGCGCTGGCACGGCAGCTCGCCACCCACGGCATCGTTACCATGGAGGATCTCGCCGAGCAGGCGGTGGATGACCTGCTCGCCATCGATGGCCTCGACAGCGCGCGCGCCGCCGCTCTCATCATGACCGCGCGCGCGCCCTGGTTTGCCGAATGACCACCGCGATCGGCAATGGGGGCCGGGCATACAATTGAGGAATACCAATGGCTGAAGTGAGCGTAAAAGATCTGGCCGTCACCGTCGGCGCGTCGGTCGATCGCCTGCTGAAACAGATGCAGGAAGCCGGGCTGCCCCAGAAGTTGCCCGACGAAAAAGTCTCCGACGGCGAAAAGCAGCGGTTGCTGGTCTATCTGAAAGGCCTCCACGGCGAACCGGCCAAAGACCTTACCCGGATCACCCTGAAGCGCAAGAGCCTGAGCACGCTCAAGGTCGGCGCCGGGCGGAAAACGGTGAGCGTCGAGATTCGCAAAAAGCGCACCTACATCAACCGCCACGCCGCCGCGCCGGACCCCGATGTGGTCGGCGCGGCGCCCGACGACAGCGTCGGCGCGGCGCCCCCCCCGGCAGCCGTCGAACCGCCGCGCCCCTCGGTGTTGGTCGATGATGCGGAGACCCAACGCCAGGCCGCGATCAATGCCCGGCGGCAGGCGGAGAGCGACGCCCGCGCGGCCGCGGAGCCCACCGAGCAGGCGCATGCCAGCGAGCCGGAAGCCGGGGTCGCCGACCCTCGTCTGAGCCTCTCCGGAGCGGCCAAGAAACCCGTCGGCAAGGACGCCCCCAAAGCCGCGCCGTCCGTCGCCGCTGCGGATGCGGGCAAGGTGAAAAAGCACGGCAAGGCGGATGACGATACCGATGATTCGCCGAAGAAGAAAAAGCCGCTGAAAGGCGTGCGCAAGCAGCGCCCGGATGAGCTCAACAAGGAGATCGAAGAGGTCATCGTCGCCGATGACGCGGGCAAACCGCGCCTCAAGTCCCTGAGAGTGGTGAAGCTTGAGAACCGCCACACCTTTCAGCGCCCGGTCGGCAAAGCGGTGTACGACGTCGAGATTGCCGACCGCATCACTGCTGGCGACCTCGCCCAGCAGATGTCCCTGAAAGCCGCCGTGGTGATCCGCGAGCTGATGAAGATGGGCACCATGGCCACCATCAACGACCCCGTCGACCGGGATATCGCCGTGCTGGTGGTGGAGGAGCTCGGTCACCGGCCGGTGCTGGTCGCCGAGGACAGCCTGGAAGACCAACTGCGCCAGGCGTTGGCCGTGGCCGGCCGGGATGAGCCGCGCGCGCCCGTGGTCACCGTCATGGGCCATGTCGATCACGGCAAGACCTCTCTGCTCGACTACATCCGCAAGACCCGCGTGGTCGCTGGCGAGGCCGGTGGCATCACCCAGCATATCGGCGCCTACCACGTCGATACCCCGCGCGGCATGGTGACGTTTCTCGATACCCCAGGCCACGCGGCGTTCACCGCGATGCGCGCGCGCGGTGCCAAGGCGACCGACGTGGTCATTCTGGTGGTGGCCGCCGACGACGGCGTCATGCCGCAAACCGAAGAGGCCATCCGGCACGCCCGCTCTGCCGGGGTGCCCCTGGTGGTCGCCATCACCAAGATGGACAAACCCAGTGCCGATCCAGAGCGGGTCACCAGCGAGCTGTCCGTAAAAGAGGTGATTTCCGAAGAGTGGGGTGGCGATACCCAGTTTGTGCGGGTGTCCGCGCACACCGGCGAGGGCATCGACCAGTTGCTCGAAGCCGTGCTGTTGCAGGCCGAGCTGCTCGAATTGTCGGCGCCGCGCGATGTGCCCGCCCAGGGCGTCATCATCGAGGCGCGCCTCGACAAGGGCCGCGGCGTGGTCGCCACCGCGCTGGTGCAGAAGGGCACCTTGCGCAAGGGCGATCTGTTGCTCGCCGGCGAAAGCGTGGGCCGCATCCGTGCGCTGATCGATGAAACCGGCCGCCAGGTGCCGACCGCGGGGCCGTCGATCCCCGTGGAAATCCTGGGCCTGGACAGCCTGCCGGATGCCGGCGATGAATTCGCCGTAGTGGAAGACGAGCGCCGGGCGCGCGAACTCGCCAATGCGCGCCAGCAGCGCGCGCGCGCCGCCAAGGCGACCCGGGTGCAGTCGGCCAATCTCGCCGACATCATGGCGAACTTCGAGGGCGGCAAGAAAAAGGTACTGCCGATCATCGTCAAAACCGACGTGCGCGGCTCGCTGGAGGCGATTCTGGCCGCGCTCGCCGACTTCGCGACCGACGAAGTGGGCGTTCATGTGGTCACCTCGGGGGTTGGCGGGCTCAGCGAATCCGACATCAATCTGGCGGTTGCCACCGGTGCGGTGGTGATGGGCTTCAATGTCCGCGCCGATGCCGGCGCGCGCCGCCAGGCCGAGGCCGACGGCGTAGAAATTCGTTACTACAGCATCATTTACAACCTCCTGGACGACGTGAAGCAGATGCTGTCCGGCATGCTCGCGCCGGAAAAAAGGGAGGAGATTCTGGGTATCGCCCGCGTCCGCGAGGTGTTCCGCTCACCCAAATTCGGCCAGGTTGCCGGCTGCATGGTGGTTGAGGGCACCCTCCATCGGAGCAAACCGATCCGCGTACTGCGCGACAACGTGGTCATTTTCCAGGGTGAACTGGACAGCCTGCGCCGCTTCAAGGATGACGTCAGCGAAGTGCGCAACGGCATGGAGTGCGGCGTCGGCGTCAAGGACTACAACGATGTCCGTGTCGATGATCAGATCGAAGTCTACGAAGTCAAAGAGATCGCGCGCCAACTGTAGCGCGGAAGGGGACGAATCGCGTGGCCAGAGAGTTCAAGCGCAGTGACCGCGTTGCCGATGCGTTGCAACGGGAACTCGCAGTGCTGCTGCGCGACGCGGTCGGCGACCCGCGCGTGCGCCTGGTCAATATCACCGCCGTCGAGCCCAGCCGCGACCTCGCCACCGCCAAGGTATTCGTGAATTTTGTCGCGCCGCTGGCGGCCGAGGAGCTCAAAGCCAGTATGGCAGCGCTCAGGGGCGCCGTCGGCTTTTTGCGCACGGCGCTCGCCAAACGCATGCAATTGCGGATCACCCCCAAACTCACGTTCGTGTATGACGCCAGTGGCCATCGCGGCCAGCACCTGGCGGCGTTGATCGATCTGGCGCGCGCCCAGGATCGCCTGCGCTATCCCGCCGCCGCCGATGCCGAGGACGCGGGGAAAACCCCTTGAGTCGCCGCCGGCACGCCGGGCGTGCGGTCAACGGCGTTCTGGTGTTCGACAAGCCGGCGGGGTTGACGTCGAACCAGGCGTTGCAACAGGTCAAGCGCCTGTACGGCGCCGCCAAGGCCGGGCACACCGGCAGTCTTGATCCGCTCGCCACCGGCATTCTGCCGGTCTGCTTTGGCGATGCCACCAAGTTCACCCAGTTTCTGCTCGATGCCGACAAGTCCTACCGCAGCACCTTTCGCTTCGGGGTTACCACCGACACTAGCGACGCCGAAGGCGAGGTGATCGCCGAGTGCAGCGCCGCTGCGCTGATGGCGGCGCAGGTGGAGGCGGCTCTCGCCGGATTTCGCGGCGCCATCAGCCAGGTGCCTTCGATGTTTTCGGCGCTCAAGCATCAGGGCCAACCGCTGTACAAGCTGGCGCGTCAGGGTATCGAGATCGAGCGCGAGGCGCGCGCGGTGACCGTTCACGATTTCCGCCTGCTGGCGTTTCGCCCCGGTGAGCGCGCCGAGGCCGATGTCGCCATCCGCTGTTCCAAGGGCACCTATGTGCGCGTGCTGGCCGCCGACCTGGGCGCGGCGCTCGGTTGCGGTGGCCATGTGCTTGCGCTGCGGCGGACCGCCGCTGGCCCCTTCGGCGAAGCCGATGCGGTCACGCTGGCGCAGCTGGAAGACCGCCGGCGTGAGACCGGCTGTGGGCTGGCGCTCGATGCCTGGCTCAAGCCGGTGGATACCGCCGTCGCCGACTTGGTGGCGATCAATGTACCCACGGCCACCGCCTGGTACTTTCAGCGCGGTCAGGCGGTGGTGGTGGCGCAGATATATCACTGCGCCGCGCAAGGGGATATAGTGCGCGTTTTTGCCAACGACGGCCCTTTCCTGGGCGTCGCCGAAGTCCTGGATGACGGGCGGATTGCGCCCCGTCGCCTGACCGCGGGTGGTTGACCAGCCGAGCTGCGCGCCAACCTGCACCCATGAGCTGAACGCTTGGTTCGGCTCTTGCCAGCTCTAGGCAACCTGTAAATATGCACGGGTTGACCTGCATCGAAACGCATATTTGGAGACTGTAAACATGGCACTGAACGCCCAAGAGAAAGCCGCAATTGTCCAGGACAACGCCCGTGCCGAGGGTGACACCGGTTCGCCGGAGGTACAGGTGGCGCTGTTGACCGCCAACATCAACAAGCTGCAAAGCCACTTTGAGGGCAACAAAAAGGATCACCACTCCCGGCGCGGCCTGATCCGCATGGTCAACCAGCGCCGCAAGCTGCTCGACTATCTCAAATCCAAAGACAGCGAACGCTACAGCCAGCTCATCAAGAAGCTCGGCCTGCGCCGCTGATCACCCCGCCACGGCGACGCCCGCAGGGTGTCGCCGCCTCTTTTTTGGATCTGCCCTGGTCAGCTCGACCATTTCCCAGATCGACTATTGCATAGGTGAACATCGTGAACCCCACCATCAAAACATTTAAGTACGGCAAGCACACCGTCACGCTCGAAACCGGGCGCATCGCCCGCCAGGCCACCGGCGCAGTGCTCTGCACCATGGACAATACCGCGGTGCTGTGCGCCGTCGTCGGCGCCAGCGAGGCCAAAGAAGGCCAGGATTTCTTTCCGCTCACCGTCAACTATCTGGAGCGCGCCTACGCCGCCGGCAAGATTCCCGGTGGCTTTTTCAAGCGCGAAGGGCGCCCCACCGAAAAGGAAACCCTGACCAGCCGCCTGATCGACCGCCCCATTCGCCCGCTGTTTCCGGCCGGCTTTCGCAACGAAGTCCAGGTCACGCTGACGGTGATGTCGGCCGACAAGGACAACGACCCCGATATCGCCGCGCTGATCGGCGCCTCCGCCTGTCTGGCGCTGTCCGGCATTCCGTTCAATGGCCCCATCGGCGCGGCCCGTGTCGGCTACGATCCCGACCAGGGCTATCTGCTCAACCCGACCTACACGCAACTGGCTACCTCCAAGCTGGACATGGTCGTCGCCGGCACCCGCAATGCGGTGCTGATGGTCGAATCCGAGGCCAGTGAATTGCCGGAGGACTTGATGCTGGGTGCCGTGCTCTACGCCCACCAGGAGATGCAGACCGTCATTCAGGTCATCGACGAGCTGGTGCGCGACGCCGGCAAACCGCGCTGGGCGGTCGCGCCGCCCGCCGACAACAGTGCGCTGCTTGAAGCCATGAAAGCGCTGATCGGTGCCCGGATCGACGACGCCTACCGCATCGTCGACAAGCAGCGGCGGGTCGCGCGCCTCGACGAGCTGCGCAACGAGGCGCTGCAAGCGCTGACCGGCGACGCCGGTGGTTTCCATCCCGACGCCGTGCGCGACGTCTACAAGAAGCTCGAAAAGAAAGTCGTGCGCAGCCGCATCATCCACGGCGAGCCGCGCATCGACGGCCGCGACGGCAAAACCGTGCGGCCGATCGCGGTCGAAGTCGGTGTGCTGCCCAAGGCTCACGGCTCGGCGCTGTTCACCCGCGGCGAGACTCAGGTCATCGCCGTCGCCACCCTCGGTTCACTGCGCGACGCCCAGATCATCGATGCACTGGAGGGCGAGCGCAAGGATCCCTTCATGCTGCACTACAACTTCCCGCCCTATTCGGTCGGCGAGTGCGGGCGGGTCGGCTTCACCGGCCGCCGCGAAGTCGGCCACGGCCGGCTGGCGCGGCGCGGCATCGCCGCCGTGTTGCCGCCTGCGGACAGCTTTCCGTACACGCTGCGCGTGGTGTCCGAAGTTACCGAATCCAACGGCTCGAGCTCGATGGCCAGCGTCTGTGGCGCCAGCCTGGCGCTGATGGACGCCGGTGTGCCGCTGACCCGGCCGGTTGCCGGTATCGCCATGGGCCTGGTCAAGGAGGCAGACGGCTTCGCCGTGCTCACCGACATCCTGGGTGACGAAGACCATCTCGGCGACATGGATTTCAAAGTCGCGGGCACCACCCGCGGCGTCACCGCGCTGCAGATGGACATCAAGATCGAGGGCATCAACGAAGAGATCATGGAGCTCGCCCTCAACCAGGCCCTGCAGGCCCGCCTGCACATCCTCGGCGAGATGAACCGGGTGCTCGACCGCAACCGCGCCACCGTGTCTGACAATGCCCCGCGCTACCAGACCATCAAAATCGACCCCGACAAGATTCGCGATGTCATCGGCAAGGGCGGCGCCACCATCCGCGCCCTCACCGACGAAACCGGCGCCACCATAGATATCTCCGACGACGGCAGTATCCGCATCTACAGCGACGACAAGGACGGGCTGGCGCGGGCGATTTTCCGCATTCAGGAGATCACTGCCGAGGCCGAGGTCGGCCGCATCTACGATGGTGTGGTCGCCCGCATCGTCGATTTCGGCGCCTTCGTCACCATCATGCCGGGTACCGACGGCCTGGTGCACATCTCCCAGATCGCCGGCGAGCGCGTCAACAAGGTCAGCGATTTCCTCACCGAGGGCCAGCGGATCAAGGTCAAGGTGATGGACGTCGATGCGCGCGGGCGCATTAAACTATCGATCAAGGAGGCCCAGGCCGACGCCGGCGGGCAACCGGTAACCGTGGAAGTTGGCGCCGAATAGCGCGCTGGATGTGTCAATGAAGCGATAGCAACGGGGCGCAAGCCCCGTTTTTTTGTGGTTGGCCGGCGTGGGCAAGGCGAAATCGGTCGCTGCGCGGGCCATCTCTGGGTGTGGTTCACTATAATCCGTCCACTGCTCAGGCCGGTTGGGCCGGCAAGATAGCCAGGCGAGTCGAATTCAATCACAGGAGGTCATCATGGAATTGCGCAACAAGGTCGCCGTTATCACCGGCGGAGCTTCCGGCATCGGCCGCGCCACCGCGGAGAAATTCGCCGCGCTGGGCGCCAAGGTCGCGATCTTCGACATGAACGAGGAGGCTGGCAACGCCTTGGTACGGCAATTGGGCGGCGCCACGATCTTCTGCGCGGTCAATGTCACCGACGAGGTGTCCGCGCAGCGGGGCATTGAGCAGACCATGGCGGCGTTCGGCGCGATCCATGTCTGTGTCAATTGCGCGGGCATCGGCAATGCGATCAAGACCTACAGCAAAAAAGGCGCGTTCCCGCTCGCCGATTTCAACCGGATCATCCAGATCAATCTGATCGGCACCTTCAATGTGCTGCGGCTGGCTGCCGAGCAGATGGCAAAAAACGAGCGCCCCGACGAGTTCACCGATCGCGGCGTGATCATCAACATCGCCTCTGTCGCCGCTTTTGATGGCCAGATTGGCCAGGCCGCGTACAGCGCGAGCAAAGGCGGTGTGGTCGGCATGACGCTGCCCATCGCGCGCGATCTCGCCGACTACGCGATCCGCGTCAACACCATCGCGCCGGGGCTGATTCACACGCCGTTGCTGGCGAGCCTGCCGGATAACGTGCGCGACTCGCTGAGCAACACCGTGCTCTACCCCAAGCGGCTCGGTCGGCCGGAGGAGATCGCCCACCTCGCGGTCAGCATTGTCGAAAACGGCTACATCAACGGCGAGTGCATCCGCATGGACGGCGGTATCCGCATGCAGCCACGCTGACGCTACTGCACCCGCGGATACTCAGCGCCAGCCGTCGAGCATCGCCTTGAGTTCGGCGGTAAATGCCTGGGGCTGATCGAGGAACAGGTGGTGGGCCGCCGCGGGAATCGCCACAAAAGGCGAGTGTGGCGGCGCGACATATTGCAGATAGTCCACGACCCTGGGCACCATCAGCGCGCTGATGGTGCCGTAAATCACCCCAAAGCGGAGTTTGAGCGCCAACAGGCTGTCGGTCTGATCCTCGAACTTGAAGCGATCCAGCAGTTTGGCATCGGCTTTCAACGTCCAGCCGCCGTCTGCTGGCTTGATTGAATGCCGTGCAATGTGATCGATGATGTACTGGTTCGGGCAGCGCTGGGGCGGAATCACGCGGAAGTTGGCAATGGCGTCCGCCGCGTCGGCGAATAGCTGGTGTGGCAAATAACCCGTGGTGCTGCGCGGGCGTGCTTCATCGGGCAGCGGCACCACTTTGGCGTCGAGAAAGATCAATGCCAGCACGTGGTCGGGAAACCGCGTCGCCGTTTTCAGCGCGATGCCGGCGCCAAAGCTGTGGCCGATCAGCGTGAAACGGCCGCCGACCCCGGCCGCAGTCGCGACCGCGATCACTTCGTCGGCAAAGGTATCCAGGTCATAGCGATCGCGGTGGCCGCTGTCGCCGGCACCGCTGGTGTCGATCGCAACCACATGATAATCCGGCAATAACCCGGGGGCTATGAAATCCCACCAGTGGCTGTGGGCATTGTAGCCGTGGATCAAGAGCAATGCCGGTTTGCCGGCCTCGCCCCAGCAGCGATACGAAATTTCACAGCCGTGAACGTCCACCTGCCCGGCGTTGGACGGTGTGTCGATGGCTTGTTGAAACCAGTCTGGATTGTGGTTGCTCATGATTCCCCCCACAGATTGTTGATTGTTATTCGTCTGCCGGCAGCCCGGGAGCAGGGTCTGGACTTGTCCAGTCAGTCCAGCAGTGCGAGCCGCGCGCAAGCAGTCAAGCGGGCGGCCGATCACGTCCGCCGGGAGGTTTGCCCAGGCTGGTCGTCCCCCGCTTGCTCGCGGCAGTGGTAGGTGGCGATGGTGCGCTCGCCGTCCACCGAATCCAGGCGGACGTCAAAACCCCATAACCGCCGTATGTGGCGCAGGACTTCGTTGGCGGATTCGGCGGCTAGCGGGCGCGCCTGGTGGGCATCGTGGCGCAAGGTCAGCGCGCGAGTGCCCTGGATATCGGCATCGACGATCTGGATGTTGGGCTCGCGCATGCCGAGGTTGTACATGGCGCCGAGCGCCTCGCGGATCATCTGATAGCCGGGGTCGTCGTGAATGGCGGCCACTTCCAGATGATCCTTGCCGGCGTCGTCGACGACGGCAAACAGTCTGAGCTCGCGGATCAGATGGGGCGACAGAAACTGCTGGATGAAGCTCTCGTCCTTGAAGTTCTCCATCGCAAAATGCAGCGTATCCAGCCAGGGGCTGCCGGCGATGTCCGGAAACCACTTGCGATCCTCCGCCGTCGGTTGTTCACAGATGCGACGGATGTCGCGCATCATCGAAAACCCGAGCGTATAGGGGTTGATGCCGTTAAACCCAGGCATGTCGTAGGGCGGCTGGAAGATCACGCTGGTGTGGTATTGCAGGAACTCGAGCATAAAACCGTCGTCAACCAGGCCTTCCTGATAGAGATCGTGGATGAGTTGGAAGTGCCAGAAGCACGCCCAGCCTTCGTTCATGACCTGGGTTTGTCGCTGCGGGTACAGGTACTGTGCCATCTTGCGCACGATGCGCACGAGTTCACGCTGCCAGGGTTCCAGCAAAGGGGCATTCTTCTCGATGAAGTAGAGAAAGTTCTCTTCGGGTTCGGGTGGAAAGCGCCCGGAGTCGGCATCTTCGGCGACCGTCTTTTTCCGCGGAATCGTCCGCCAAAGGGCGTTGATCTGTTGCTGCAATGCCGCTTCGCGTTCGCGCTGTCGGTGCTGCTCTTTTTCCACCGACAGCGAAGGTGGGCGGCGATAGCGATCGACGCCCTGATTCATCAGCGCATGGCAACTGTCGAGGATGGCTTCCACCTCGGCAACGCCGTGTCGCTCTTCGCACTCGGCGATATAATTGCGCGCAAACACCAGATAGTCGACGATTGACGCGGCGTCCGTCCAGGCGCGGAACAGGTAGTTTTTCTTAAAGAAAGAGTTGTGGCCGAAGCATGCGTGCGCAATCACCAGCGCCTGCATGACCATGGTGTTTTCCTCCTGCAGGTAGGCAATGCAGGGGTTTGAGTTGATGACCAGTTCGTATGCCAGGCCCATGTGCCCGCGCCGGTAATTCTGCTCGACATTGATAAAGTGTTTACCAAACGACCAGTGGTGATAATTGATCGGCATGCCCACCGCGGCATAGGCGTCCATCATCTGCTCGGCGTTGATGATCTCGATCTGGTTGGGATAGGTGTCAAGGCGGTAGCCTTTCGCCAGCCGCGCCAAATGCTTCTCATAGATTTCAAGTAGCTCGAAGCTCCACTCGGAGCTGGATGAAATCAGTTTTTTGGCGGTGGCGGTCATGCGCGCTGCTTCCTGAACAGATCCTTCAGCACCGGGTAGATATCGGCTGGCCCGGTGATCCGTTGCATCGCAAAGACATCACCGTGCGCGGCCAGAATGGGCTGATAGCTCATCCACAAATGCTTTTCGGTCGGCGCGATTTCGATGTAGGCGTAATACTGCAATGAGGGCAGCAGCTCATTGAGCAGATCCAGACAACGCGTGCCGTCCTCGGGCCAGTTGTCGCCATCTGAGGCTTGGGCGCCATAAATGTTCCACTCGCTGGGCGGAAAGCGTGCGGTGATAATTTCCTGCATCAGTGCCAGTGCGCTGGAGACGACAGTGCCGCCGGTTTCTCGCGACGAAAAGAATTCCTGTTCGTTTACCTCGCTGGCGCTGGTGTGATGGCGAATAAACACCAGTTCAGTCCGGTCGTAGTGGCGATTGAGAAAGAGATACAGTAGCAAG
This sequence comes from uncultured bacterium, assembly GCA_965232975.1. Lineage (GTDB taxonomy): Bacteria > Pseudomonadota > Gammaproteobacteria > Pseudomonadales > Porticoccaceae > CBDDRG01. The sequence goes on along the minus strand of CBDDRG010000124.1, from coordinate 5,950 downwards.
AAAAACCGTTTGGCGAGATCCTTGGTGGCCTGATCCATGGAGCCCGACACATCCATCAGGCAGAACATGACTGCCTTTGCCCGCGGCATCGGCTCCTTGATCCGATTGTGGTAGCGCAGGTCGATGTTGTCGAGAAACGGAATGCGATTGATCTGCTGGCGCAGCAGCGCGATGCGCTCTTCGAGCACACGGCGCATCGCGGGATCAGCCTCGGCGTCCGCGAGCACGAGTTTCAGTTCATCCTGGCATTTTTTCAACTCAGTGCGTTTGTTGGCCCCCATCGCAATGCGCCGCGCGGTCGCGGTGCGCATGGAGCGCACGACGCTCAGATTGGCCGGCGACCCCACGCTGCTGAAGCCGGCGCGCACCGACTTGGTGTTCTCGGTGTCGAGCAGTTGGCGTTTGACCAGGTTGGGCAGTTCCATGTCCTCGAACAGGATATCGAGGAACTCCTGCTGGCTGACTTCAAACACGAAGTCGTCCATGCCCTCGCCCTGGTCGCTGGCGTCGCGACCGGTGCCACTCCCACTGGGGGGGCGGGGAATGCGGTCGCCCGCTGTGAACTCTTTGTTGCCGGGGTAGACGCGGATGCTCCGGCCACCGGTGCCGTGGTGAAACACCGGTTCGCTGACATCGCGCGCGGGGATGCTGACAGATTCGCCCCGCTTGCTTTCGGTAATGCTGCGCTGACGCAATTTTTCAGCGACCGATTTGCGAACCTGGGCACGGTACCGGCGTAAAAAGCGCTGTCGGTTGACGGCGCTTTTGTTCTTGCTGTTTTGACGACGATCAATCAGAAAAGACAAGTTCGCTGTCCTCTGTCACCCTGGGTTTACTGCGACTTGCGTACCCGCAGATACCATTCGGAGAGAAGCCGGACTTGCTTTTTAGTATAGCCTCTCTCCATCATCCGCTGGACGAAATTCTGATGCTTGGACTGATCTTCGTTCGAGGCCTTGGCGTTGAAAGAAATAACCGGCAGCAAATCTTCGGTGCTGGCGAACATTTTCTTCTCGATGACGACGCGCAATTTTTCATAACTGGTCCACTTGGGATTCCGGCCATCGTTACTGGCGCGTGCGCGCAACACAAAGTTGACGATCTCGCTGCGGAAATCTTTCGGGTTGCTTATGCCCGCCGGCTTTTCAATCTTCTCGAGCTCCATGTTCAACGCCTGGCGATCGAAAATCTCGCCGGTCTCGGGATCGCGATACTCCTGATCTTGCACCCAGAAATCGGTGTAAGTCACGTAGCGGTCAAATAGGTTCTGCCCGTATTCCGAATAGGATTCAAGATACGCGGTCTGAATTTCCTTGCCGATAAACTCAACATAATTCGGCGCCAGAAATTCCTTGATGTAATTCAGGTAGCGCTCCTGGATCTCCTTCGGAAACTGCTCCTGCTCAATGCGATTTTCGAGCACATAAAGCAGATGCACTGGATTGGCTGCGACTTCTGCAGGGTCGAAGTTGAACACTTTCGACAGCACTTTGAAGGCAAAGCGGGTGGATAACCCGGTCATGCCCTCGTCGACACCGGCGGTGTCGCGATAGTCCTGGATGGACTTTGCCTTGGGATCGCGATCCTTCAGGTTTTCACCATCGTAGACCCGCATCTTGGAATAGATGCTGGAGTTTTCAGGTTCCTTGATCCGCGACAACACCACGAATTGAGCCAGCATGCGCAGTGTATCGGGCGCACAGGGTGCGTCGGCGAGAGAGCTGTTGCGCAACAGCTTGCGGTAGATCTCGACTTCTTCAGTGACCCGCATGCAGTAGGGAACCTTGACGATATAGACCCGGTCGATGAAGGCTTCGTTGTTGCGATTGTTCTTGAACGCCAGCCACTCGGCTTCGTTGGAGTGGGCAACCACCACCCCGTCGAAGGGAATGTTGCCGATGGTCTCGGTGCCGGTGTAATTGCCTTCCTGCGTCGCGGTCAGCAGCGGGTGCAACACCTTGATGGGTGCCTTGAACATCTCGACAAATTCCAGCAGTCCCTGGTTGGCGCGGCACAGGCCGCCCGAAAAGCTGTACGCGTCGGGGTCGTTTTGGGGATATTCATCGAGCTTGCGTATATCGACTTTACCCACCAGCGACGAGATATCCTGATTGTTTTCGTCACCGGGCTCGGTCTTGCAGATCGCGATCTGATTGGCGATCGACGGCATCAGCTTGACGACGCGGAAGCGGCTGATATCGCCGCCGTACTCGCGCAGGCGTTTGACGGCCCAGGGCGACATGTTGGAGCGCAGATAGCGGCGGGGAATCCCGTAATCCTGCTCGAGAATCTCGGCATCCTCTTCCTGCCGAAACAGGCCGAGTGGCGATTCGAAGACGGGCGAGTCCTTCAGGCAGAAAATCGGAGATTTTTCCATCAACGCCTTCATGCGCTCGGCGATCGAGGATTTGCCGCCGCCGACGGGGCCAAGCAGATAAAGAATCTGCTTCTGCTCTTCGAGACCCTGCGCGGCATGGCGGCAATAGCCGGCGATGTTTTCTACAGCGTCTTCCATGCCGTAGAACTCGCGGAAAGAGGGATAGCGCTTGATAACCCTGTTCGAAAAAATGCGGCTCAACCGGGGATCGCGCGAAGTATCAACGAGCTCGGGTTGACCAATAGCGGAGAGCAAGCGTTCGGCGGCCGTCGCGTATATATGCGGATTGTCACGGCACAGCGCGAGGTATTCCTGAAGGCTGTACTCCTCGACCAGCCCGGTCGCGTAACGCTTCTGGTAATGGTCAAAAATGGTGGTCATTTGCTCATCCTCATCTTCATCCTCATCGATTTCGACAACGCTGTGATGAAATGGTGCGAGCCTAGGTAGCCGGTCTCCTCAAAGCGTCGGATGAATGCGCCCGCGTATCGGTGCGAAGCACTGCCGCGGTCAGTGATCATGTTTTAACTATACTCGATTATCGGTCTGGCAGCGAAACCCGACCGTCCCGCCGCCAGGACAAATACCCCACAAAAGAGTCCACAAAGAAGCGCAGACAGACAGCGTTGGGCAAGATGCGAGATGCGAGATAGTCATCGAAGCGGCTTCCTGTGGTGGGGCGCCTGACAGTAAAGCACTTATTGTGCCAGAAGTTGTTCGGCAGCGGCCCAGAAGCTGGTCGGACTTGAGCGTCCGCAGCGACGGAAAAAAATCGGAGTTGACGCAGATTTCGCGCGAATGTGCAGCGAACAGCGGGGTTATTCGGCAAAAATGTGCGGCAAAATATCATCAAATTCGGGCTTTTACGCTATTGGACAGCATCGACAGGCGCCTAGTCTCCGCCCTTGGTGAAAACGGCGGTACTGCTGAGCAGCTCGATGATGTGGAGCAGAGCCCGGCCTACGAGTGCCCGGCGAGCAGCGCCAACAGCGCATCCTCATCGATCACGCGCACTCGCAGCGTCTCGGCTTTGGCGAGCTTCGAGCCGGCATTGGCCCCGGCGACCACCACCGTGGTGTTGGCGGACACGCTACCCGCGACCTTGGCGCCGAGCGCCACCAGGCGATCCCGCGCTTCGTCGCGAGTTAATGTGGCGAGGGTGCCGGTCAGCACCCAAGTCTGTCCGGCCAAAAGTTTGGCAGCGGGCGCGGCGCCCACGGCGTCCGCCCAATGAATGCCCGCCTGCTCGGTGAGCTTGCGGATCACTGCGAGATTGTGGGGCTGGGCGAAAAACGCGACGACGTGGTCGGCGACTACCGGGCCGATGCCTTCGATGCGACTTTTGCGGGTGTTGGCGAGCTCTTCCGCCGTGGCCTTGCGCAGGGCCGCGAGGCTGCCATAGCGCGCGGCGAGGTCCGCGGCGATGCTCGCATTGATGCCGCGCACGCCCAACCCCGCCAGCCAGGGCGCCAGATCGCCGCCCACTTCAGGATCGGCGGTGGCCAACCGTGCCACCAGCGCCCGCGCGGTGGCCTCGCCAATGCCACGAATACCGCCGGCCTGCACGAAATCCTCCAACCTCGCGCTCGCCAGCTTGGCGATCGAACCGAAATGACTGGCGAGCGCGGCGGCGGTGACCTCGCCGACCTCGCGGATGCCGAGCGCATACAAAAAGCGCTGGAAGGTGGTTGCGCGACTCCGAGCGAGGGCGGCGATGAGGTTGGCCGCGGATTTTTCGGCCATATGCTCCAGCCCCGCCCACTGCTCCCGAGTGACCGCATACAAATCCGCCGGGTCGTGCACCAGACCGCCATCGACCAGCTGCTCGATGAGCTTGTCGCCGAGGCCATCGATATCGAGGGCGCGCCGCGACGCGAAATGGCGCAGCGCCTCCTTGCGCTGGGCGGGGCAGAACAGTCCCCCGGCGCAACGGGCGACCGCTTCGCCGTCGGCGCGCACCACATCCGCGCCGCAGGCCGGGCATTTGTCCGGGAATTCGACGGGTTGGCCGTCAGCGATCGGTTCGGCAACCGCCACCACCTGGGGGATCACGTCGCCGGCCCGGCGCACGATGACCTGGTCGCCGATGCACACCCCGAGGCGAGCGATCTCGTCGCCGTTGTGGAGGCTGGCATTGCTGACGGTGACGCCGCCGACAAACACCGGTTCGAGCCGCGCCACCGGGGTGATGGCGCCGGTGCGGCCGACCTGGAATTCGACGCCGAGCAGCCGGGTAGTCTGCTCTTGGGCGGGAAACTTGCGGGCGATGGCCCAGCGCGGCGCGCGCGCGACGAAGCCGAGGCGCCGCTGCAGCGCCAGCTCATCGACCTTGTAGACGACGCCGTCGATATCGAACGGCAGGTGCTCGCGCTCGGCGGCAATGCGCTCGTAGTAGGCGAGGCACTCGTCGATACCGGCCGCCGTCGCGATCAGCTCACTGCCCGCAAAACCCCAGGTTCGCAGACGCGCAAGAATTGCCGTCTGTCGCGCCGGCACCTCGCCGCCCTCGACCTGGCCGATGCCGTAGATATGGAACGCCAGCGGGCGGGTCGCGGTGATGCGCGAATCGAGCTGGCGCAGGCTGCCCGCGGCGGCGTTGCGGGGATTGACGAAAACCTTGTCGCCGCGCGCGCGCGCCAGGTCATTGATGCGCTCGAAACCGGCGCGGGGTAGATAGACCTCGCCACGGACTTCGAGCACGGCCGGGATATCGTCACCCGCGAGGCGCAGCGGCACGCTGGCGATGGTGCGCACATTGGCGGTGATGTCCTCGCCCCGGTAGCCGTCGCCACGGGTCGCGCCGCGCACCAGCACGCCGTTCTCGTAGCGCAGGCTGACGGCGACGCCATCGAGCTTGGGCTCACAGGCGTAGGTGATGGCGGCATCGACGCGCAGGCGCTCGCGCACGCGGCGGTCAAACGCAGTGACCTCGGCATCGCTAAAGGCGTTGTCGAGGGACAGCATGGGCTGGGCGTGGCGGACTTCGGCGAACCCGGGCAGCGGCGGCGCGCCGACCCGCTGGGTGGGTGAATCCGGGGTTTGCAGTTCGGGATAACGGGCTTCGAGATCCTGCAACCGACGCAGCAGTTGGTCGTATTCGCTGTCGGGAATTTCGGGGTCGGCGAGGGTGTGGTAGCGGTAATTGTGGTGGTGCAATTGCTCCCGCAGCTTTTCGGCGGCGAGCCTCGCGGCCTGCAACTGCATGGCGGCGGCGCTGGGCTGCACCGATCAGTGGTACCCGGCGATCTGGCGGCGGGTGTACTCGGTGATGCGCTGGCGATAGTGCTCGACCGTCTGCGGCGTCAGCGCGCTGCGGGTTTCGTCCTTCAATTCACCGCCCAGCCGCTCGCTGATGGTCGTGGCGGTGTCATACATCCGGTTGAAGGTAGCGAGCGGGTCCTCGGCGTCCTGCAGGATCATCAGAAAGCTGACCCCGGGGGTCGTGAATTCGTCCATGCGGTCCAGCTCGAAATCGCCGGGTTTGACGGCGTTGGCCATGCTGAACAGGATCGGGCCGCTGCCATCGTCGCTGTCGTGGCGGTGAAAAATCCTGCGCGCGCCATAGCGCAGGCC
>CBDDRG010000123.1:0-4224 GCA_965232975.1 uncultured bacterium | reverse complement strand
CACCTGCGAATAGGCGTTCATGGCGGGGAAGATCGGGACGGTCTTGCACATGCCGGCCGCGATGACGCCGATGGCGATGCCCACCAGCGCCTCGGTGCTGGAGCCGCCGCCGTACACGTCCATGTAGAAATTCAACCGCATGCCCAGATCGCCGGCGATCACCGTCGAGGGTGTGGAGTCGTTGTTGGAGTAGGACAGCATGCCGTCGACAGCGCCGGGCTTGAGACCGGCATCGGTGATGGCGGCGCGCACCGCGCGCGTGCCCAGGGTTCGCGTGGTACAGCCCGAGCCGCGCAGGTACTCAGTCTCGCCGACGCCGACGATGGCGTACTTGCCGCGCAGATGCCGGGCCGTGGTGGCGTTCATTTCGCTGGTCATGGACAGGCTCCGTTTCGAGTTGTTATGGCTTGCTGTTGCGACGCATGGTAGTGCGATAACGGGGCGTTGTATGCAGTTTGGCGATTGGCTTGGCGATTGACAATTTCCGGGGCCGTCCGTACTGTCCGCTGCGGCTACGCCCGGGCCGGCACCCACCCCGGTTGCCGGCACGCGCGGGAAGCCGCCGCCCCCGACCGGCGCCTTTCACCAGCTCAGTGTCCACGGGAGAAGACCGGATGTCGGTCGCGACCTCGATCGCCAAGCTCACACGCCCTCGACTCCACCAGGCGATGCCCCGCGAGAGCCTGTTCGCCCTGCTCGATGAACACCGTCGGCGGCCGGCGATCTGGATCAGCGCACCCCCGGGAGCGGGCAAGACGACGCTGGTGACAAGCTATCTGGAGGCGCGCGGACTGGCGGGCATCTGGTACCAGGTCGATCGCGGGGACGCCGATCCCGCAGCCTTTTTCCACTATTTCGCCCAGGCGGTGGGCTACGCCACCGATCGCCCGCCGACACTGCCCCAATTGCAACCGGAACACATGGTCGATGTGGCGGGGTTCGCCCGCCGTTTCTTTCGCGACGCCTGTGGATCCCTGGCCACGCCGACGGTGGTGGTGCTCGACAACTATCAGGAGGTTCCCGCGGAATCGCCGTTCCACGCCGTCGTGATCACCGCAATCGAGCAAATGCCCGCGGCGATCAACCTGATTGTCATCAGCCGCACCGGCCCCGCCGCGCAGGAGGCGGCGCGGCTACTGGTTAATGGCGCTATCGCCCGCATCGACGCGGAGGCGCTGCGTCTCGCCCCCGACGAAACCGCCGCCCTGGCCGCCGGCGAGGGCCTGGACGCAGCCACCCTGGCCACCCTGCACAGCCGCGCCAACGGCTGGGCGGTGGGCGTGGTGCTGATGGCCGATCACCTGCGGCGCACCGGTAGTCTCGATTACCTCGATGCGTCGGAGCCGGTGGAAACGGTATTTGCGTACTTCGGCGCCGAGATCTTCCAGCGCGCGAGCTTTGAAATGCGCCTGTTTCTGGTGCGCACGGCTTTTCTGCCGCAGATCACGGTGGCCATGGCGGAGGCGCTGTCGGGCAATGCGGAGGCGGCCGCGATGCTCGACCGCCTGTATCGCCAGCACTGGTTCACCGATCGCCGCAGTGGTGCGCAGATCAGCTATCAGTACCACGCCCTGTTCCGCCAATTTCTGGCCGCGCGCGCGGCAACCCTGCTCACGGCGCCGGAGTTGGCTGCCACCAAGCGCCACGCCGCCACGCTGCTGGCGGCAAACGATCAGCTTGAACCCGCCGTCGCGCTGCTCGCCGAGATCGGCGATTGGGCCGCGCTGACTGCGCTGGTGGTTGCGCATGCACAGGCGCTGACCACCCAGGGGCGCTATTCGACGCTGCGGGACTGGATTGGGCGGGCGCCGGAAGCGGTGATCGCGCAGACGCCCTGGTTGCTGTTCTGGCGCGGGCGGGCGCGCCTCCCCTTCGACCCTGTGGGCAGCCTGCCGGATCTCGAGCGCGCGTTTGCGCTGTTTCGCGCCCGGTGCGATGCCACGGGGGTGTTCTCGGCCTGGGGCAGCATCGCCAATGCCATCGTGTGGGACATCTCCGGCGACCAGCGCCGGCTCGATCCGCTGATGGCGACGCTGGCTGAACTGCTGGCAGAGCACCCCGGCTTCAGCCATCCCCAGATCGACTGGCTGGTCGCCTACACCGCGATGTGCTGTCTATACCTGCGCGAGCCACAGCACCCGGACCTGGACGAATGGCGGGCGCGGGCGCTCGCGCGGCGCAACGACGACATCACGTCACGTCTGCCCACCGTGCACATGGCGCTGCTGGTGAACCTCATGCGCGGCGACCACGCCCGCGCGGCGGTGGAAATGATCGAGTATCCGCAGATCGGCGAAGCCAATCTGCTCGAAGCCCAGACCGCGCTGCTGTACTTCGGCCGAGCCTACTTCGAGGCGCGCATGGGCGATTTTGCGGCATGTCTCGCCACCGTCGACCGGGCCATGGTGGCATCCGACGCCTCGGGCATCCACGCCTGGGATCATCAAGTGCTCGCCCAGGGGGTAACCTCCTCCATCGCGCTGGGGGAGATGGAGCGCGCCGGGCAACTGCTCGCCCGGCTCGCCGCCGACCCCCGCAGTCGCGCCGGGCATTCCGGCAGCAACTATCACCTGATCGCGGCCTGGTACGAGCACACGCGGGGCGCGCGCGAGCGGGCGCTGGTGCACGCCAACACTGCGGTGGAGTGCGCCGACGTGGTCGGCGCGGTGTATTTGTCCGGTGTATCCCGCCTGGGCCTGGCCCAGGTTCTCGATGGGCTGGGGCACCAGGCGGCGGCGCGCGAGACGCTGGCGGCGGCGCTGGATATCGCCCAAACCATCGGCGGCAAGAGCCTGGAGTACATGTGTCGGCTGGTGGCCGCCGATTTCGCCTATGGCGATGGCGACCTCGGTGCCGGCGACGCCGCGCTGGCGGCGGCCTTGGCGCGGGGCCGCGACGAGCGCTACCTCAGCTATGTCTGGTGGCGGGATGACATGATGGCGCGGCTGTGCGCGCGGGCACTGGAGCTGGGCGTCGAGATTGACTACGTCCAGTACATCATCCGCGCCCGCGGGCTGCGCGCGCCCGCGCCAGACATCGAGAACTGGCCCTGGCCGGTGCGCATTTATACCCTCGGACGCTTTGCCGTGGTCGTCGATGGCACGCCGGTGAGCTTCGCCCGCAAGGCCCAGAAAAGCCCGCTCGCGCTGTTGCAGGCGCTGATCGCGCTGGGCGGCCGCGAGGTCGACGAAGTCCGGGTCGCCCAGGCGATGCTCGAGGATGATGGTGGCGACAGTCTGAAAACCCTGGGCATGACGCTGTTGCGCTTGCGCAAGCTGCTGGGTCGCCCGGAGGCGGTGATCCTGAGCGGCGGCAAGCTGACCCTGGATGCCGCCCAGTGCTGGGTGGACGCCTGGGCATTTGAGGACAAGCTCGTCGACCTGAATGAGCCGACCCAGTGTCCACGCGCGCTGGACGGGGCGTTGCGGCTGTACGCGGCGCCGTTCCTGCAATCGGAGCCGGAGCGGCCCTGGATGCTGCCCGCGCGGGCGCGCCTGCACGACAAGTTTTTGCGCGCGTTGCAACGCCAGGGCCGGTGGCTCGAGGCGGCTGGCGACTGGTCGGCGGCGATCGCCTGGTATCAGCGCGGGCTGGAGGCCGACCCCACCAGCGAAGAATTCTACCGCCGCCTGATGCTCTGCCACGAGCAGCGCGGCGAGCCCGCCGCTGCGATCAAAGTTTATCAGCGCTGCCGCAGCATGCTGTCCATGCTCCTGGGCATCGCCCCGAGCGCGGAGACCGAGGCCCTGCGCAAGCGCTTGATCGACAGCACTTGATGTCGCGCCGCCCCTGTGTTGGGTGGCGGAGATCGGGGTCTGGGTTCGGTAGCGCACCGACGATTGTCGTGGCCCGCCCGACTTAATGTGCGATGATATGACCTTGACGACAGCAGTCGTGTGAGTGCTGTCTCGTGCTTGCCAAGGAGCTTGTAATGCAACTCGGTTTGATCGACTTACCCTGGTGGGGTTATGTGCTGGTTGCGTTGGGTCTGACCCACGTCACTATTGCCGCCGTCACCATATTTCTGCACCGCAACCAAACCCATCGCGCCTTGACCCTGCATCCCATCCCCAGCCATCTCTTGCGTTGCTGGCTATGGTTGACCACGGGCATAATCACGCGCGAATGGGTTGCCATCCACCGTAAACACCATGCCACCACCGACACTGCGGAAGATCCGCACAGCCCGCAGGTTTATGGTATTTGGCGCCTGTTGAGCGAGGG
>CBDDRG010000122.1:0-13108 GCA_965232975.1 uncultured bacterium | reverse complement strand
ATGCGCTGCCGGTCAGCGCCACATGCTGGAGGATCGTCGCGCGCAAGTGCTGGAGGTGCGCTTCCATGCTTTCGGTCGTGACGCGGTGGATGTCGATCAACTCGTGGTTGTAGCGATCGACGAAGTCGCGCTCGAGGTCGAGCACATAGGCGAAGCCGCCGGTCATGCCGGCGCCGAAGTTGTGGCCGGTCTGGCCGAGCACGACGACGACACCGCCGGTCATGTATTCGCAGCAGTGGTCGCCGGCACCCTCGACCACCGCGCACGCGCCCGAGTTGCGCACCGCGAAGCGCTCGCCGGCGCGACCGGCCGCGAACAGCCGGCCGCCGGTGGCGCCGTACAGGCAGGTGTTGCCGAGGATGGGCGTGTGGCGGGCTTCGAAGCGGCTGCCGGCGGGCGGGAACAGCACGATGCTGCCGCCCGCCATGCCCTTGCCGACATAGTCGTTGGCGTCGCCTTCAAGCACGATGTCGAGGCCGCCGGCGTTCCAGGCGCCCAGGGATTGTCCGGCGATGCCGGTCAGCCGCAGGCGGATGGGCGCGTCCGCCATGCCCTGATTGCCGTGGCGGCGGGCGATCTCGCCGCTCAGGCGCGCGCCGATGGCGCGGTCGCAGTTGGCGACCGCATACGCGAAATCGCCGCCGCTCTTGGCGGTGATGGCGGGCAGCGTGTCCGCCAGCATGCGCTCGGCGAGCAGGCCCTGGTCGAAGGGGACATTGCTCGCCACCTGACAGAACTGGGGTTGGTCGGCGAAGGCGGGGTCGCGGTGCAGGATGGGGGCGAGATCGAGGCCCCGCTGGCGGCCGGTCTGCCCCGGCAACAGTTCGAGCAAATCGACGCGGCCGATCAGTTCACCCAGGCTCGGGACGCCGAGTTTGGCCAGCCATTCGCGCGCCTCCTCGGCGACGAAGCGAAAGAAATTGGTCGCCGCTTCGACGGTGCCCACATAGTGCCCGAAGCGCAGCGCCTGATCCTGGGTCGCGACGCCGGTGGCGCAGTTGCTGAGGTGGCAGATACGCAGGTACTTGCAGCCCAGCGCGACCATCGGCGCGGTGCCGAAGCCGAAGCTCTCGGCGCCGAGAATGGCGGCCTTGATGACGTCGAGCCCGGTTTTCAGGCCGCCGTCGGTCTGCACCCGCACGCGCCCGCGCAGGCCGTTGGCGCGCAAGGTCTGGTGGGTCTCGGCGAGGCCCAGCTCCCAGGGCGAGCCGGCGTAGTGGATGGAACTCAGGGGGCTCGCGGCGGTGCCGCCGTCGTAGCCGGAGATGGTGATGAGATCGGCGTAGGCCTTGGTGACGCCGGCGGCGATGGTGCCGACGCCGGGCGCCGACACCAGTTTCACCGAGATCAGCGCTTGCGGATTGACCTGCTTGAGGTCGAAGATCAGTTGCGCCAGATCCTCGATGGAATAGATGTCGTGGTGCGGGGGCGGCGAAATCAGCGTGACGCCGGGCACGGAATAGCGCAGCGACGCGATCAGTTCATTGACCTTGCCGCCGGGCAACTGGCCGCCCTCCCCCGGCTTGGCGCCCTGGGCGATCTTGATCTGGATCACCTCGGCGTTGACCAGGTAGTGCGGGGTCACCCCGAAGCGCCCCGACGCCACCTGCTTGATCTTGGAATTCTTGGCGGTGCCGAAGCGGCGCGGGTCCTCGCCGCCCTCGCCGGAGTTGGAACGCCCACCGAGGCCGTTCATGGCTTGCGCCAGGGATTCGTGAGCCTCCGGCGACAGCGCGCCCAGCGACATGCCGGCGGAATCGAAGCGCTTCAGCACGCTCTCGATGGGCTCGACCTCGGCGAGGTCGAGGGGCTGGGCCGCGAGTTTCAGGCCAAACAGGTCGCGCAGCGTCGCCACCGGGCGCTGGTTCACCAGTTCGGCGTAGCGCCGCCAGGTTGCCGGCTGGCCGCCGCGCACCGCGGCCTGCAGGGTTTGCACGACATCCGGGTTGAAGGCGTGATACTCCTGACCGTGCATGTATTTGAGGATGCCGCCCGGCGCAATGGGCTTGCGCAGACGCCAGGCAGCCGCCGCGAGCACGCGCTGATCCTCCTCGAAATGGTCGAAAGTCGCGCCCTGGATCCGGCTGACCACACCGGGAAAACACAGCTCGACGATCTCCGCGGACAGCCCGATGGCCTCGAACAGCATGGCGCCGCGGTAGGAGCCGATGGTCGAGATGCCCATCTTCGACAGAATCTTCAGCAGGCCCTTGTCGAGGCCCTTGCGGTAGTTCTTGAACGCGGTGTCGGTATCGCCGACCAGCTCGCCGCTGTCCAGCAAGTCGCAGATCACCTGAAAGCCCAGGTACGGATACACCAGCGATGCGCCGCAGCCGATCAGCGCGGCGATCTGGTGCGGGTCGCGGGCGTAGCCGGTGCTGGCGATCAGGTTGGTGTCGCAGCGCAGCCCGCAGGCACTCAGATGGTTGTGCACGGCGCCCACCGCGAACAGGATGTGGATCGGAATCAGGCCGGGCTCGATGTCGTGATCCGACAGGATGCACAGCGCCACGCCCGCGCGCACGGCCTGCTCCACCTGCGCGCACAGCCCGACGATGGCCGCGCGCAGACTGACCTGTTCGGGGTCGTACAGCAGGTTGAACTTGCGCGCGCTGAACTCGGGGTGGGCGTTGTCCTTGAGCAGGAAATACTTGCGCGGCGACAGCACCGGGCTGTTCAGGTTGATGCGCCGCGCGTGCTCCGCGGTCTCGGCGAAGATGTTGCGCTCGCGCCCCAGCTGCACCGACAGCGACATCGCGATGGCCTCGCGGATGGGGTCGATGGGCGGGTTGGTGACCTGCGCGAACTGCTGGCGGAAGTAATCGAACAGGTTGCGGTGCTGGCGCGACAGCACCGCCATGGGCGCGTCGTCGCCCATCGAGCCGACCGCCTCCTGCGCGCTCTCGGCGAGCGGCCGGATGATCTGGTCGCGCTCCTCGAACGACACCTGGTACAGCTTCATGTAGGTGCGGATCTGGTCGCGGGTCAGCGCGCCCTCGACGTCGATGCTGTCCTGCTCCATCGTCGATTCGATCCTGACCACGTGCTCGCGCAGCCAGCGCTTGTAGGGCTGCGCCCGCGCGAGGCGCCGGTCGATGTCGGCGCGATGTTCGATGACGCCGTTGACCACATCCACCGACAACATGTCGCCCGGCCCCAGCCGGCCCTTGGCGAGCACGCGCTCGGGCGGCTGCGCGACCACGCCGACCTCGGACGCAATGGTGATGATGTCGTCGTCCGTCAACACCCAGCGCGACGGCCGCAGGCCGTTGCGATCGAGCGCGCACACCGCGTAGCGGCCGTCGGTGACGGCGAGCCCGGCGGGGCCGTCCCAGGGTTCCATGTGCATGGCGTTGTAGGCGAAGAACGCGCGCTCGTCGGGGTCGCGATCATCGACGTTGTTCCACGCCGGCGGCACCAGCATGCGCAGCGCGCGGTGCAACGGCATGCCGCCGACCACCAGCACTTCGAGCATGTTGTCGAGGCTGGACGAATCCGAACCGGTGCGATTCACCAGCGGCGTCACTTCCAACAGATCGGGCAGCAGCTCGGAGACGAACTTGGGCGTGCGCGCCACCGACCAGTTGCGATTGCCGGTGATGGTGTTGATCTCGCCGTTGTGGGCGAGCATGCGAAACGGCTGCGCGAGGGGCCAGCGCGGCGCGGTGTTGGTCGAAAAGCGCTGGTGAAACACACAGATGGCCGTGGTCAGGCGCGGGTCGGACAGATCCGGGTAAAAATTGGGCAGGTCCACCGGCATCATCAGCCCCTTGTAGCTCAGCACATGGGCCGACAGGCTGGCGATGTAGAAGCTGTCGTCGTCGGCCAGGCGCTGCTCGGCCTTGCGCCGCCCCACCAACAGGCGGGCATCGAAATGGCGCTCGTCCATGCCCGGCGGCGGCGCGACAAACACCTGCGCGAAGGCCGGCAGCGCGGCCAGCGCGATGGCGCCGAGGCAGCGCGGGTCGGTGGGCACATCCCGCCAGCCGACGACTTCGAGCCCCTGCGCGCGCAGCTCGGCGTCGACCAGCCCCTGCGCCCGCGCGCGCCGATCCGCCGCGCGGCTCAACATGATGGCGCCGACGCCATAGAGCCTGGGCAGCGTGCGCCCGAAGCTCTCCCAGGCGAGGGTGCGCAGAAAGGCATCGGGTTTTTGTATCAGCAGACCGCAGCCGTCGCCGGTCTTGCCATCGGCGGCGATGGCGCCGCGGTGGGTCATGCAGGCGAGTGCGTTGATGCCGGTCAACAGCAGGTCGTGGCTCACCTGCCCCTTGATATGGGCGATCAGGCCAAAGCCGCAGCTAGCGCGGAATTCCTCTTGCCGATACAAGCCTGGCGCCATAGCGGAACCTGCCCATGCGGTACTACATGATCCGGCGTCGCGCGATTTTGCGCGCTGGCGTCGGTGGGGTTCAACCCACACCGGCGAGGGTGGCGGCCAACTGCTGTGGGTCATAGTCCGCAGACAGCGTTGCGCCACCTATCCCCCGCAGCAGCACCAGCCGGATGACGCCGTCGGCGACTTTCTTGTCGACGGCCATCAGTGCCATGAACTGCGGCGCCGACAGGCCCGGCGGTGGTGCGACCGGCAAGCCGAAGGCCGTCAACAGCGCGCGAATACGGGCGCTATCCCGCGCGGTGATCCAGCCCAGGCGCCTCGACAGTTCTGATGCAATCACCATGCCAGCGGCTACCGCTTCGCCGTGGAGCCAGTCGGTGTAGTTCTGCGCGGTTTCGATGGCGTGCCCGAAGGTGTGGCCGAAATTGAGCAGCGCGCGCACGCCGCCCTCGCGTTCATCCTCGCCGACGATAGCGGCCTTGCAGCGGCACGAGCGCGCGATGGCCGTCATCAGCGCGGTGTCGTCGCGCGCCAGCAGGGCCTGGGCGTTGGCTTCGAGCCAGGTGAAAAAGTCGGCGTCGGCGATCAGGCCGTACTTGATGACCTCGGCCATGCCGGCGCGAAATTCGCGCGCCGGCAGGGTCGCCAGCGTGGCGATGTCGATCAGCACCGCGCGCGGCTGGTGGAAGGCGCCGATCATGTTCTTGCCGCGCGGGTGGTTGACGCCGGTCTTGCCGCCGACCGATGAATCGACCTGGGCGAGCAGCGTGGTGGGAAGCTGGATGAAATCGACGCCGCGCTGGTAGCAGGCGGCGGCGAAGCCGGTCATGTCGCCGACCACGCCGCCGCCCAGCGCGATCAGCGTGGTGGCGCGGTCGTGGGCGCCCGCCAGCAGCGCGTCGAAGATGGTCTGGACGGTAGCCAGGGTTTTGTGGTGCTCGCCGGCGGGCAGGATCAGGGGATCGACGCGCAACTCACCGAGGGCGCCCAGCACCGGTTGGAGGTAGCGCGGCGCCACGTTGCTGTCGGTGACCACCAGCGCGCGCCGCCCGCGGACGTGGCGCGCCAGCAAACCGGCCTGCGCGAGCAGGTTGCGGCCGATCAGGATGGGGTAGCTGCGCTCGCCGAGCTCTACGGTAAGTGACTTCATGCCGCGACCACCGGCCAGATGCTTGGCGAAAAGGGGCTGGCGATACTATCACGGCTGGCGTTGATGCAGGTGGATGCGCTCCCGCAACTCCTCGGCAGCGGCGAGCGCACTGTGCTGCCGGCTGCGATAAATCAGGTGCGCGGTCTCCTGATACAGCGGGTCGCGCTCGCTGAGAATGCGGGTCAGGGTCGCCTTGCGGTCGCCGGTCTGCAGCAGCGGGCGGTGGGTATCGTGGCGCGTGCGCTCGTGGAGTTGCTGGGCACTGGCGGCGAGATAGACCACCAACCCCCGCTCCCGCAGCAGCGCCCGATTGGCCGGGCGCAGCACGACGCCGCCGCCGGTCGCCAGCACCAGGTTGTCGCCCGTCGCGCGCTCCCGCAGCATCGCGGTCTCGCGGTCGCGAAAACCCGCCTCCCCTTCGACATCGAAAATCCAGGCAATGCTGGCCCCACAGCGCGTCTCGATCTCGGTGTCGAGGTCGATGAAGCGCTTGCCGAGGAGGCGCGCCAGATGCCGGCCGATGGTGCTTTTGCCAACCCCCATAGGGCCGATCAGGAAAATATTGGCGTTCGGGTTCATCGATCGAGCAGGGCGTCGTCAATGATGCGGGGCGTGATGAAAATGAGAATCTCCTGTTTCACCCGCGTGTCGATGTCGTGGCGGAACAGGCGGCCGAGAAAGGGAATATCACCCAGAAAGGGGATTTTTTCCACGCCTGTCGAGGTTTCCATCTTGAACACGCCGCCGAGTACCAAGGTCTGGCCGTTGCCGACCAGGGCCTGGGTTATGAGCTCGGTGACATCGATGCTGGGAATCAGGCCGCCGCTGTCACCCGACGGCACGAATTTGCCCACCGCATCCTGGTTGATTTTCAGATCCATGATGATGCGATTGTCGGGCGTGATCTGCGGGGTCACATCCAGTTGCAGCACGGCGTCCTTGAACTCGGTCTGGGTATTGCCGGCGCTGGTGCCGGAGTTATAGGGAATCTGGACGCCGGATTTTATCGTGGCTTTCTGCTTGTCGCCGGTCAGCACCTTGGGTTGGGAGATGATCTCGCCCCGCCCCGAGCTTTCGAGCACGCTCAGCTCCAGATCGAGAAAGGTGTTGTTGGTCAGCAGTTCGAACGCAAACCGGCCGGCGGGATTCGCTACGCCCAGGTCGACCGCGAGCGCCGAGTCATTGACCAGGATGGTGCCGCCAGTGGGGCCGAAAATTTCGATCGGGTTGTTGGGCGAGGCGAAATTCTCCAGCGAGCCGCCAAAGCCGATGCGGCGGCCATCCGAGCCCCGCACCCCCTGCGCGCCCCAGCGCACGCCCATCTCGTCGCGGAAATCGGTGTTGGCGACGACGATCCGGGCCTCGATCTCGACCTGGCGAATGGGGATGTCGAGCTCATGAACGAGCTTTTTGAACGCTTCGATGCGGGGGCTGACGTCGGTGACGATGATGGTGTTGGTGCGCTCGTCGACGACGGCGCTGCCGCGCGGCGACAGCAGGCTGGCGGTGGCGTCGCGGGTATCGGCACCGGAGTAGGCCGCACCACCGCGACCGGCGCTGGGATTATCGAACAGCGCCAGCAGGGTGGGGGCGTCGGCGTAGCGAATGCGGACGTACTCGGTCACCAGCGGGGCAAGCTCGGCCAACTGTTTGTTGGCTTTGACCTGGAGCTCTTCCTGTTTGGCGATCTCGGTCGCCGGCGCCACCATGATCACATTGCCGACCTGGCGCTGATCCAGGCCCTTGGCCTTGAGCACGATGTCGAGCGCCTGATCCCAGGGCACGTTTTGCAGGCGCAGCGTAATATTGCCGGCGACGGTGTCGCTCGCCACCAGATTGAGCTCGGTGAAATCGGCGATGACCTGGAGCACCGACCGCACTTCGATGTCCTGAAAATTGAGCGACAGCTTGTTGCCGGTGTACTTGAAATCCGCCTTGCGCTCCGCGAGCTCCCGCTTGCTGAGCGGCTTGACGCTGACCACATAGCGCTGGTCGACCTGATAGGCGAGATAGTCGTATTCGCCGGCGGCCGCGATCACCATGCGGGTGCCGGCGCCTTGGGGCTGGCTGTCGATGGACTGCACCGGCGTGGCGAAATCCACCACGTCGAGCTTGCGGTTCAGGTGCTCGGGCAAGCTGGCCGCCGCGAACACCAGGGTGATCTGGTCGCCGATCCGGGACACATCCACCGGCGAAGCGCCATCGGCGAGGCTGATCGCAACCACGCCGGCGCCGTCCGCGCCGCGCTGAAAATCGATGGCGGCGATGCCGCCGGAGGCCGCCGCCAAGGGCGCCCGCGCACGCCCGCCCGGCTCCGCCCGCGCCGCCGACCCGCTGGTGCCCACCAGGATGACAACCACGTCGCCATCGATCCGGGTGCGATAGCCGGCGGCCCGCTCCAGGTTCAGCACCAGCCGGGTGCGGCTCTTGGTGCCGAGGACGACGGCGCTACGGGCGTTTTCAAACGCCAGGCTGTATTTTTTCTCGGCGAGCGCGCTTTCCACATCATCGAAATCGAACACCAGACGGGCCGGATTATCGAGCGCATAGCTCTGCGGCGCGGGGGGCGCCGCCGAAAAATGCAACCTGACCTCGAACTGATTGTCGGGCAGGGCCGCAAAGCGGATGTCGTCGATCGCCACCGACGCCGCCTCCGCCAGCCCGCCCCAGCCACAAAGCAGCAGGCCACCAAGGGCGCCGACCAGCCATTTGCGCACTTTCATTCCCGCTCTCCCGCGATCCGTTCCATCGTCTCCCGCAAAGCCAGGGTGCGCGGAGTTTCCACCCAACCGCCCTTGCCGTCCGGCACAATCTCCACCACGTCGACGCGGTCGTCGCTGACGGCGACGACCCGGCCGTGGTTTTTGCCCAGATAATCGCCCACCCGCACGCGGTGGACGCCGCCGCTGCCGTCGTCGACCAGCCCCCAGAGGCTCCCGTCCCGCGCCAGTGAACCGACCAGGGTCAGCGCGGCGAAGTTGAAGGACTCGAGATACTCCTTGGGGCGCGTCTCATCCGGCCTGACCGCCACCCTGGCCACGACCGCCACCTGCCCCGGCATCAGGGTCACCGGTTTTTCGAAGGGGCTGCGCAACGCGCTGCGGCTGTAGCTGAACGTGGGATACACCGGGATCACCGGCAGCGGCTCGACCGCGCCCGCCGGCCGCGCGCGCGTTGCCGCCATGAACTGCCGCAGATCGGCATGGGGGTCACCGTCCGCGCACCCCAGACCGGACGCCACCGCCGCCAGCACCAGCACCCGCGCCGCACTCCTCAGATACATGGCGTTAATCACCCACTCCTTGGTAGCGATAGGTCTTGGCGGCGATCTCGAACAGGATTCCGCCGGGATCGGCCTTCAGCGCGAGATCGCCGAAGGTGACGATCCGCGGCAGGGCGGCAACGCCGCTGACGAAGGCGCCGATGTCGTGGTAGCCGCCCGTGGCGGCGATGCGGATCGGCAGTTCGATGTAAAACTCCGTCGCCTGCTCGGGCTCCAGCGCGAAGGTCTTGATATTCAGGCTGCTGCCCGCACCGATGCCGGTAATATCTTCGAGCAAGCCCGGCATCTCGGTGTCTGTCGGCAACTGGGCCAGCAGCCCCTTGAAACGCTGCTCGAGTTCGGCCAACTGGGCGCGATAGACCGCCAGATTGGCGACCGTAAAGGCTTTTTGTTCATAGGTGGCGCGCAATTGCTGCTCGGTGGCGGCGGCGGCATCGAGTTCGGCGTACTGATCCCGGATCAGGAGCAGGTAGCCAAGCACCAGCACGACGGCGACAACGGCGCTCAACAGCAGCAACCGCACGCCGAGCGGCCAGCTCCCGATGCTGTCGAAATCAAGCTCATCGCGGTCGAAATTGCGCAGTTGAAGAAAATCGATGACGGCCATCAGGGAGCGCTCCCGGCCGGCGTCAGCGGCGGCGCGGTCAGCTTTATCTGCATCGCGAAGCGGCTGCCTTGATCGCCGAGCAGGGGATCGGCCTCGACCTTGGTCAGCGTCGGCTCCTGAAATCGATCGGATGCATCGAGCTGGCGCATGAGCGCCGCAATGCGGTTGTTGGACGCGGCGAAACCGATCAATTCGACCACCTCGGCGCGACGGCGCAACTCGACAAAAAACACGCCGGCCGGGGTCGCGCGCGCCAACTGGTCGAACAGCCGCACGATGTCCGAGCGGTTGCCCTGGAGGCCCTGGATCGCCATGACCCGCTCGAGCATTTGCGTGCGGCGCTTCTTGAGTTCGCCGATCTCCTTGATCTCGGCGTCGAAAACCGCGATCTCCCGGGTGAGCAGCTCGTTGCGACCGGTCTGCCGCTCGATGTCGCCCGCGACCCATTGGCGCCAGGCGAAGGCCAGGGCGACGGCAAACAGCACCACGACACCGGTCAAGCGAAAAAAGTCTGTGCGCCGCGCCTGGCGCAGATCCTCGCGCCAGGGCAGCAGATTGATATTGGCCATGGCTAGTCGAAACCCCTCAGCGCCAGCCCCACTGCCACCAGCATAGCCGATGAATTAAATGCGAGCGCGGCCGCGTCCACGCGCCGCGCCACCGTCATCCGGGCGCAGGGATCGGCGACCGTGGTCGGCACCGCCAGTTTGGCCTCGACCTCGGCGCGCAACCCGGCCATCGCCGCCACCCCACCCGCGAGCAGCAGGTGATCCACGTAGTTGTACTGGCTGGAGGAGAAAAAGAATTGCAGGGAGCGGGTGATCTGCTGGACCAACGCCTCCTTGAAGGGGTCGAGGATCTCGTGCTGACAATCCGCCGGCAGACCGCCGTGAATCTTCTTCTGTTCGGCTTCCTCCAGCGCCAGCCCATAGCGGCTCTGGATCTGCTCGGTGACCTGGCGGCCGCCGAACAACTGCTCCCGCGTATACAGGGTCTTGCCCGCCACCAGCACACTCAGGGTCAACATGGTGGAACCGATATCGGCGACCGCTACCACCTGATTCGCGGTGTCGAGCAGCGGCCCGCCGATGAGCCGGCACGCCCGCTCCACGGCAAAGGTCTCGACATCCACCACCTTCGGGTGCAGGCCGGCGAGCGCCACGACTTCCGCCCGCTGATCGACGATTTCCCGCCGACAGGCCGCCAGCATGACGCTCACCCGCTCGGGGTTGGTCGGGCTGGGGCCGACCACCGAAAAGTCGAGGGATACGTCCTCCAGCGGGTAGGGTATGTACTGGTCGGCTTCGACCGCGAGCTGCGCCTCGATGCCCCGCTCGCTGAGATTGGCGGGCATCTCGACGGTCTTGGTGATGACGGTAGATACCGGCACCGCCACCGCCACATTCCGGGTCTTGGTTTTCGCCTGACTCAGGGTCGCGGCGATGATGCCGGACAGGGCGGCGACGTCGTTGATATTTTTTTCGGACACCACGTTGGGCGGGATCGGCCGCACCACATAGCTGTCAACCCGGTAACCATTGGCGTCGCGGCTGAGTTCCAGCAACTTGACCGCAGAGGAGGTGATATCGAGGCCGATCATCGGCGTGGCGCGCCGGCCCGCAAGCCCAAAAAGTCCCATTGTCGGGGTGTCGTCTCCTGTTCCCTGGCAAGTTGGGCGAGGCCGCGGCCGCGGCCTCATCCCACTGGCCGGCGGCATAAACCATCGCCAACCCGTTACCCTATAATGCAGGCCTCGGTCATTGCGTCCGGCCGCGACCGCGGCGCCCATCATGACACGCATCGCATGACACACACCCGACAAATCTATCTCATGACGTTCTCATGACATTCTCATGACATTGTTCCGTTTTATCTACAGTCTGTTCGCCTATCTTCTCTTGCCGCTGGCCGGGGGGGCGATAATCGTTGCCGGGAGCCTGTACCTATACCTTAGTCCGAATTTGCCGTCGGTGGAGGCCATTAAAACCGTTAAATTGCAGATCCCGCTGCGCATCTACTCGCGGGACCTGCACTTGATCGGCGAATTCGGGGAGAAGCGCCGCACGCCCATCACTTTCGAGGACATCCCGCCGCACTTCGTGCAGGCCCTGCTCGCCGCCGAGGACGACGGGTTTTACTCGCACTTCGGGGTCGACGTGAAAGCGCTGGCGCGGGCGGCTTTTGAACTGGCGACGACGGGCCATATCCAGAGCGGCGGCAGCACCATCACCATGCAATTGGCGCGCAACTTCTACTTGTCTCGCGAGCAGACCTTCATTCGCAAGTTCAATGAAATCCTGCTGGCGTTGCGGATCGAGGTAAAGCTGCGCAAGAATGAAATTCTTACGCTCTACGCCAACCTGATCTATCTCGGCAACCGCACCTACGGCATCCAGGCGGCCGCGCAGGCCTACTATGGCAAGCCCATTCAGGAACTGACGCTGCCCCAACTGGCGATGATTGCGGGGTTGCCAAAGGCGCCGTCCACGTTCAACCCGATCATCAATCCAGCGCGCGCGATCGAACGCCGCAACTGGATCTTGGGCCGCATGTTGAAGCTTGGTTACATCGACGCACCCACCTATCAGCAGGCGGTGGCGGCAGACGTGGGCACCACCTATCACCGCCCGCCAACCCCGTTCAGCAATATGCCCTATATCGCCGAAATGGCCCGCCAGCAGGCCGTCGAACGCCTCGGCGTCAACGCCTATACCGACGGCCTCAGCGTTATTACCACGGTGGACAGCCCGTTGCAGGAGGTCGCGCAACAGGCGGTTCGCAACGGGCTGCTTGCCTATGACCGGCGCCACGGCTACCGGGGGCCGGAACGCCACCTTGCCGACCCGGCGAGCTGGGCCAAGGCCCTCGGCGACGCCCGCGCAATCGGCGGGCTGGCGCCCGCCATCGTCACCGGCGTCGGCGCCCAACAGTTGGAGCTGCTGCTCGCCGACGACCGCACCGCGACCCTGTCCTGGGACGCCGGGCTCAAGGATCTGCGGCTCTATGTCAGCGAGAACAGTCGTTCGGCACCCATCAAGGGGGCCGCGGAGGCCTTCAAGGTGGGCGACCTGATTCGCGTCGAGGCCGCCGGCAATGGCTGGCGCCACGCGCAGATACCCGCTGCCCAGAGCGCTTTGATCAGCCTCGACCCGGACACCGGCGCCATCCGGGCGCTGGTCGGCGGTTTTGATTTCTCGCAGAGCCATTTCAACCGCGCCGTCCAGGCCGAGCGCCAACCGGGATCGAGCTTCAAACCGTTTCTCTACGCCATCGCCCTCGAGCGGGGCTACACCCCGGCCACCATTGTCTATGACGCGCCGGTGGTCTTCGACGGCCCGACCACGGATCAATCCTGGCGCCCGGAGAATGACAACGGCAAGTTCTACGGCCCGCTCAGCCTGCGCAAGGCGCTGTACCTGTCGCGCAACATGGTGTCGATCCGCCTGCTGCAGAGCCTCGGCATCAACCGGGTAGTGCGCGGCCTCGCCCGCTTCGGCTTCAACGCGGACGATCTGCCGCGGGATCTGTCGCTGGCGCTCGGCAGCCACGCCCTGACCCCACTGGCGATCGCCACCGGCTACGCGGTCTTTGCCAATGGCGGCTACAAGATCACCCCCTTTCTGATCGACCGCATCGAGGATCGGGACGGCGCGGTGGTCTATCAGGCGCGGCCGGCCACGGTGTGCCGAGAGTGCGACGCGGCGGTGGCCGTGTCCGCGCGCGCGGCGG
>CBDDRG010000121.1:0-2940 GCA_965232975.1 uncultured bacterium | reverse complement strand
GGGCTGTTGCGGAGCAGTTGCCACAGACAGATCGCTGGAAGACGTTCCTGGACTACGTCGTGGCCAAAATTACTCGCCCGCTGCCGCCGTGGCTCCCGTCAGACCGGCTCACAGTGGCAGGGTAACTGCCGGATTTAGGATTAAGCGAGCTCCGGCAGGCACCCGCTACGCCCGATCCGAGCGGCAGGCCGTGCCCAGCGATCGTGCAGAGCTATGTGGATGCACAAGACCAGCTACCGATCGACCGTCGACGAAGCCCGCGCAAGGCCGGTTGCGTTGCGAAGCTGAACAAACACCGCGTTATCCGCGCCTTGATCGTCTGATCTTCTGAATGGGCGAGGCGTCAAACTCAACACAGGAGAATGCTATGCGCTACCGGATTCTGGGCAGCAGCGGGGCACGGGTGTCGGCCATTGGCCTGGGCTGCATGGGCATGTCGGATTTTTACGGGCCGGCGGATGAGGCGGAGTCCATTGCGACACTGCACCACGCCCTCGCCAGGGGGCTCAATTTTTTCGATACCGCCGATGTCTATGGCAAGGGCCACAACGAGGAGCTGCTCGGGCGCGCGCTCGCCGGCGGCCGTCGCCAGCAAGCGTTTATCGCCACCAAGTTCGGCATCGCCGGAGCGCGACTGAAGCCGGAGGGCGGGCTCGAAATGAAGATCGACGGCCGGCCCGAATACGTCAAACAGGCCTGCGAGGCGAGCCTCAAACGGCTTGGCATTGATTGCATCGATCTCTACTACCAGCACCGGGTCGATCCCCAGGTACCCATCGAGGACACCGTCGGCGCCATGGCCGACTTGGCCGGTGCAGGCAAGATCCGCTTTCTGGGCCTGTCCGAGGCCTCGGCCGATCCGGCGCTGATTCGCCGTGCGCAGGCGGTGCATCCCATCGCGGCGCTGCAAAGCGAATACTCGCTGTGGACGCGCGATCCCGAGTCGGCAGTACTGCCCCTGTGCGCCGAGCTGAACATCGCCTTCGTGCCCTATAGTCCGCTTGGGCGCGGCTTTCTGACCGGCACCATCACCACCACCGCGGGCATGGGCGACAAGGATTTTCGCAAGTCGAACCCGCGTTTCCAGCCCGGCAACCTCGAGCAGAATTTGCGTTTGACCGAGCAAATAACAGCGCTGGCGACGGCCCGTGGCTGCACCCCGGCGCAACTGGCGCTGGCGTGGCTGCTCGCCCAGGGTGAGCAGGTTATCCCCATCCCCGGCACCCGCCGCAGCCGCAACCTGGACGACAATTGTGAGGCGACGGCAATTAACCTCACTTCCACCGAGCGCGCCGCTATCGAGGCGGTATTCCCGCCCGGTGCAGCCAGCGGCGCGCGCTATAGATAAGCCCAAGAAAACAGGTGTTCCCATGCCTCATCCCGTTAAATTTTGGCAGCAGCATAGCGAGTGGTCCAAGGCGGAGCGCGAGTGGGACGAGCGCGCCGCGCGGTTGGCTGCGGAAGTACCGCTGCGCACCTTCAAAAAGAATCCCAATCTGCCGGGGATTCGCGCCAAAACGCGCCGCTTTTTGCCGTTTAAATCCCTTCATTATCTGCACATGCACGACTACGGCGGCGATCTCGAGCGCTATTTCTGGCGCTACCCGTTCCGGCACGGCTATGGGTTGCTGAAAAATTTTCTGCGCGGGCGCACGTACCGCCGCGACGGCGATTTTTTCCTGTTCGGGATCAAGGATGAAGCCGAGTTCAACCGACGCCTGCAAAGTGACAAATCGGTGCTGGTGGTCGGTTTTTCGTACTGTCACAAGCCCTTCGAATGCCCCGAGGGCCGCTTCACCGATTCCTGTATTCACGATCAGGATAATCCTGTCTGCGGTCAGTGTTTCATCGGCAAGGCGGTGCACAGCCTACCCGACGACCGCGTGGTTCCGCTGTTCATCACGACGGTCCACTACATCGGCGAGAAAATGGTCGAGATCCGCGCCAAATGGCCAGGTTACGACCAGCTCTTTCTGATCACTGCGTGCGAGTTGACGCTGGAGATGTTCGGCCTGATGGGCGGCGCCGTTGGCTTTGCAGGGATTGGCGTGCGCCTGGACGGACAGATCTGCAACACCATGAAGGCGTTTGAGGCATCCGAAATCGGCATCAAACCGGGCATGGCGATTGTGACCAGCCCGACCCAGGCGCGCATGATGGCGATCTTTCGGGCGCTTGCCGACGCCAACCGCGACAAACTTTCCCGCCAATTCGTGCAGCGCGCGCGTCCGGACATCATCGCGACGGACGCACAGCGCTGATTGCCGGCGCCGACCGCTGAGGGGAGGGGGAGGGGGAGGGGGAGGGGGAAATTGGCGCACCCGAGAGGATTCGAACCTCTGACCTCTGCCTCCGGAGGGCAGCGCTCTATCCAGCTGAGCTACGGGTGCGTAGTTGGCGTGTCGAAGTGGGCGGCGAGTTTACCGCGAAGGAGCTTGTCCGTCCACTTGTGGAGCCACAGGCTCCTGGGGCCGTGCCCATCACGCTGACCGATGCCGGTGTCAGGCGTTGAGGTGCTGGGCGCAGGCGACATTGGCGCGCAGATGGTCGGGATCCAAGGTGCCGACGATGATGCTGCTGACGCCCGGGTGGGCGAGGATCATGGCGAAGCTTGCTGCCAGCGGGTTGTCGCCGTCCGTCAGTACCACATGGCCGCTGGCGAGCGCCTTCTTGATCAGTACGCCCTTGCGGTGGTTTTGACAGTAGTCGATAACGGCCACGTCATCGCGTTGGTGCAGGTTCCAGGTCACCATCACCAGATCGGATTTGTCCGCCGCCAGCAGACCGCCGGCGACGGTTTTGGTGGACATACCGAACGCGCGCAGTTTGCCCTGCCGCTTGAGATCGGCGAGGGCGTCCAGGGTGCCGAAGTCGCGAATGATGACCTCGTCGTTGCCATCGGAATGCACCAGCGCCAGATCGATGACGTCGGTGCGCAAC
>CBDDRG010000120.1:0-4233 GCA_965232975.1 uncultured bacterium | reverse complement strand
GCCACAGGAC
Source organism: uncultured bacterium (assembly GCA_965232975.1). GTDB lineage: Bacteria > Pseudomonadota > Gammaproteobacteria > Pseudomonadales > Porticoccaceae > CBDDRG01. Next base: position 4,223 of record CBDDRG010000120.1, on the reverse strand, counting down.
GAGGCATCCACAAGTAACCATGGCTATAAAATGAGCAGAGAGTTTCTCGTAGCGAGTGGCAATACGCCTAAACTGTTTGAGCTTGTTGAAGAAGCGCTCAACCAGATTGCGCGCTTGGTAACGGTGTCGGTCATATTCACGCAGCGATTTGCGATTGGCTCGAGGGGGTATGACCGCTTCAGCCCCTGTAGTCTCGATCCATTGAACCAGCGCATCACTCTCATAGCCTTTATCCGCAAGCACGGCCTCCGCGTTTGGTGCTTTTTTAAGCAGTTCAATCGCTTGTCCAATGTCTGCTTGCCCCGCACCCGTCAGGGCAAACCCGATGGGATTGCCGAGGGCGTCAACGATGCCGTGTATTTTGGTCCCGAATCCGCCGTGAGAACGACCCAAAGCCTGCGAGCCGTGTTTTTTTAGCGCCCGCAGCAGGCCGGTGGGCACGGATCGCCGTGCTATCGAGCATGACCTCCTCCAAGTCCCGATCTTGGCTCAGCGCTTCAAACAGACGCTCCCAGACGGCCTTCTTGGCCCAGCGCGCAAACCGGGTGAATGTTGATTGCCAGTTCCTCAGCTCCGAGGGTAAATCCCGCCACGGTGCGCCGGTTCGGCCAATCCATAACACCGCTTCTATAAACAAGCGGGCCACACCACAATCGCTCGCTTTCCCCGGTAGCAAGGGCGCGATTCGTCCCCACTGCTCGTCTCGCAGCACAAAACGTTTCATTGTCCCAACTCCTTCAGCAAGTTGGCTCAGTAGTCTAACCTTAATTGTTAACATGGCCTAGGCTCCCTGACACCGCGTCTTGATCTCCGCCCACAGCGCACGATAGGCCTCGGCCCCGCGACTGCCGCGGGCGAAAGTTTCCACGGGCGCGCGCTGCACGCCCATGCGCTCGACCTCGCTGGCATAGGGAATGGTCTGGGCGAGCAGGTTTTCGATGGTTGCCGGCGGCCGTTCAACGATGAGCCGATGCAGGTTCTTGCGCATATCGACCATCGAAAAGAAGGGCAGCAGAGTCACTCCCGTCAGCTTGCGGTCGGCGCGAAACTGCTGCAATTGCACCAGCGTGCGCAGCGACAACGTGGTCGGAATCGTGGGCACCAGCAGTATATCGGCGGCGGCGAGGATATTTTCGGACACCAGCGAGATGCCCGGCGGACAGTCCAGAAACAGATACTCGTAGTCGGCGCGCAGCGGCTTCAGCAGCTTGGCGAGGCGCTGATCCGAGCGGCGGAACTCTTCGAGCAGCAGATCCATGTTGCGATAGGAAAAATCCGCCGGGATCAGATCGAGGTGGTCGTAGTCGGTGGCCTTGATGGCATCGTCCAGCGCACCCTTGCGGCGCAGCAGTTGCGTGCCGCCACCCTTGACCTTGGGTTTGACCCGAAAGTAAAAGCTGGCTGCGGCCTGTGGGTCGAGATCCCAGACCAGCGTGGCGCGGCCCTCGCGCGCACTGAGATAGGCCAGATTGACCGCGGTCGCGGTCTTGCCGACGCCGCCCTTGATGTTGTAGCAGGCGATGGTTCTCATCAGTTACTCGACGACTCGGCTAAAACGCGTGGCCGGTTCGGTGGCGCCGCAGCGCGCGCAGGCGGCGCGGGACATCCGCCCGCAGCGCGGCCTTGCGCCGCCCGTACCAGCGCAATAGTTCAGCCACCGCACTGGCCTCCGCTGCCGCCAGCGGGTATGGCCGCGGCCCACTGCGGAATTGCTCGATCAGCGCAGTCTGTACTTCGCAATCCTGATGTTCGCCGAGCCGGCGCTGCAAGCGCTTCAGCTTGCGCAACAGGGGTTCGGTGTCGGCGCCATGCATCTCGCGAAACAAGGTGAGCAGGTAGTTGAGCTTTTTGCAGGATTTGCGCAGTTCGTGTAAAGCCGCGCCCTCCGCGTTGCCGACCACTGCCCGCCCCTCGCGCAGTATTCGCTGGTACAGACGCGCGCTGCGCTGGCCGACCACGGCGCCGAGCGCGTCCGCGGATACCGCCGCCGAGGTCGTCGGGCGCGGCCGCAAAAACCGCCGCCACTGTGCCTTTAAGCGGCGATAGCGCGCAGATGCCAGCGCGGCCACGAGTTCGGCGCGCTGCTGGGCGCGGCGCACAAGCAGGTAAAGTCGCAGCGGTTCCAGGCCGGCGCTGGTGCCCGCCGGTAGCGCGGCCCGATAATCAGCCAGCGCGAGGAGCGCCACGTCCAGATCGCGGCTGGCTCCGCCGAGCCCGCCGAGCCAGGCGAAGTCCGCCAGCGCGGTGGCGGGCAGGCTACCGCCAAACACCGGCCGGAGTTGCCTGACCACGGCCTGGGTGGTGCGCACGGCGACGCGGTAATCGTGCAGAAATTCGGGGTCGTCGGCCCCCGCTGCAACCCCGCCCGCGTTGGCCTCCATCGCCGCCAGCAGCCACCCCAGAATCCGGCGCACGCCAACTGCCGCCGGCATGTCTGCATCCACCACCGGCTTGGGGCGCGGCGGCGGGCGCGCCAGCGGCTGATCGGCAGCGACGCCGGTGCCGAGCAATTGTGCCAGCACGGACGCCGCCGGCACGCACGCAAATTCGGCTTTTAGCCGTCGCTCAAGCTGGCGGGCGGATTTTTGATAGCCGCGCAATGGCGCGACCGCCAGCTGTTTGACGACCCTGGGTGGCGGACACCCCCACAACCCGGTCGGCCGGTATTCGCCGACGAACAGCCGGGCGACGGTTTTATCCTCATCGTCGCGCGCCTCCAGTTGCAGCCGGCGCACCCGAACCGCCCCGCGCAGCACCAGTGCCCGGGCGCCCAGCAACTTCTGCAACTCGGTGCGCAAGGCTCCCTCCGGCAGTCCGGCTACGGCTGGCGGTGGCGCCGGCAGTGGCGCCGCCGCCAGCACAGTGCCAACGTGCAGATCGCGCAAACACAGTTGCCCAGCCGGCTCTTCCACCTCCCACACCAGCGCCCGGCCGGCGCGGTGCAGGCAGCCATCCGCACTGTCATAGAGCTGCCAATGGCTGCGCTGCCAACCGGCGGCAGTCAGCGCCGAGCGGCGCTCCAGCAGCTCCGCCAGACGGCGCAGGCTGGTCGCGCGCGGGACACTAAAAAAGTGACAAGGGATGGCGGTTTTCATCTGCCAGGATGCTGATGCCTTGGCGCCAGCGGCGACGGAACCAGGCCATGGCGTGCACTTGCGCGCGGTTTTCGCTATCTCTGCCGCCCCGAATCATCCAACACGAAACCCTGTTTCGCCATGACCAGGCGGTGGCGGGGGCCGTCGATGGTGGCATCCCAGGCGTCGTAACCGGCGTCGCCCCGCCACATTGCGACGCGCTCGCCGGCGGCGGTTTTGCCGAGGTGGGTCTGGTAGATCCACGCCGGTTCGGCGGCGAAATGCGCCAGCAGCTCAGCGACGCTCCGATGCTGCGCCAGATAGTGCAGCGTGACCCAGGTGGGCGGCACGATGTCGATCTCGCGGGTGCGGTGCAATACCAATGCCTGCCCCGGGTTGATCCACTGGTGGTCGTGAATCTCGCCGCCGTCGATGGTGATGACATGCTCCCGCGCCGCGCGCGCGGCGAAGAACCAGGTGGTGAAGCGCTTCGGCGTCACCGGCGGCGGCGTCCAGTGGGAGAACCAGACAAAATCTTCCGGATCGGCATCGATCCCCGCCTCCTCCCGCGCCTCCCGCGCCGCCGCCGCGCGCGCCGCCGCGGTGGCATCGCCATCGGCGGGGTAATCGCCGGGGTCGATGCGCCCGCCCGGAAACACCCACATGCCGCCGAACGCGATTGCGGAGTTCTTGCGCAACATCAGCGCTTCGACGCCGCTGACACCATCGCGCAGCAGCACCACGGTGGCCGCCGGAATGGGCGGCTCGGTGACCGGCGCACTGCCCGGCGTGCCGGGCTTGACCAGGTGCGCATAGGGGTCGTTGGGGTGTTTGTCGTCGGGCGCACCGGGACCGGTCATCTGTCTATCGCTCCGCCTTGGGCTGGCTCCGCCTTGGCCTGGTAAAAACGGGGGCCGGCGGGCTTAGGCATCGATTCTCGCGACCGCCTTGCCACTGATCACTTCCTCGCCTTTCTGATTGACGGTGACTACGTCCATCTCGACGAGTTTCACGCCATCCTGGTCGCGAATCGCGGCGACCGTCGCAGTGGCGGTGAGGTCGTCCCCCGGCCACACCTGGCGGGTAAAGCGCGCGCTGTACTCGGTGAGCCGGCCATCGCCGACCCAGTTGGTCAGCATCATGCCGGTC
>CBDDRG010000119.1:0-5746 GCA_965232975.1 uncultured bacterium | reverse complement strand
GGCGCCTATCCGGTCATGAACCTGATCGCGCGCCCGGCGGGCGGCATCATGAGCGACAAGGTGGGCCGCAAGCACACGCTGGTGATCCTGTTCACCGGCATCACGCTGAGCTTCATGCTGCTCGGCCAGGTCAACGCCGGCTGGGCGGTGGCGCTGGTGGTCGCCAACACGCTGCTGTGCGGGCTGTTCGCGAAAGCGGGCTCGGGCGCCGTGTTCGCGATGGTGCCGCTGATCCAGCGCCGCATGACCGGGCAGATCGCCGGCATGGCCGGCGCCTACGGCAACGTGGGCGGCCTGGTGTTTCTGACCGTGCTGTCGTTCGTGTCGCCGCAGGTGTTTTTTCTGGTGATCGGCGGCGCCGCCGCGCTGGTGCTGGCGCTGACCCTGCTGGTGCTCGACGAGCCGCGGGGGCAGACCGCCGAGGTGCTGGAAGACGGCACCGTGCAGTTGATCGATGTCAGCTAACATCGAGCCCATGGCCACCAACACCACGGGCGCGGCGACGGCCGCCCCTGCTGAAGCCCGACGCGCCGCCGCGCCGGCATCGCCCTCGACGCCGCTGCCCGCGGCGGTGCAGCTTGGCATCGGCCAGTATTCCGATCGCGGCGCCAAGGACGAGAATCAGGACAGCTTCGGCATTCTGGTGCCGGACGAGCCCGCGCTCGGCTACAAGGGCATAGTCGCGGTGATCGCCGATGGCGTCAGCAGCTGCGAGGCGGGCCGCGTGGCCAGCGAGTCCTGCGTCAAGAGCCTGCTGACCGACTACTACTGCACCGCCGATTCCTGGACCGTCAAGACCTCGGTCGAAAAGGTGCTGCTCGCCACCAATCGCTGGCTCTACGGTCAGGGCCAGCACAGCCACGACGCCCACAAGGGCCTCGCCTCGACGCTGTCGGCGCTGGTGGTCAAATCGGCGACCGCGCATCTGTTCCACGTCGGCGATACCCGGGTGTACCGCCTGCGTAAAGGCGCGCTCGACCTGCTGTCGCGCGACCACCGGGTGTGGGTGTCGGCGGACAAAAATTACCTGACCCGCGCGCTCGGCATCGACCTGCGCCTCGATATCGACTACAGCAGCTTTTTGCTGGAGCCCGGCGACACCTTCGTGATGACCACCGACGGCGTCCACGAATACGTCGCCGACACCATGATCCAGGCGCTGGTCGAAAGCTGTGCCGACAACCTCGACCGTGCCGCCCGCGAGATCGCGACACTCGCGCTGAAGGGCGGCAGTCCGGACAACGTCACCTGCCAGATCCTGCGTTTTGACAGCTTGCCCCAGGCCGCCGACGAAGAGGTGTACCGCAAGCTCATCGAGCTGCCGTTTCCACCGGAACTCAGCGCCGGCATGAAGCTCGATGGCTATCGCATCCTGCGCGAGATTCACGCCAGCAAGCGCACGCAGATTTATCTGGCGGTCGATGACGACACCGGCGCGCAGGTGGTGGTGAAGACGCCCTCGGTGAACTATGCCGACGACGCCGCCTATCTCGACCTGTTTCGCCACGAGGAGTGGGTGGGCAGCCGCCTGCGCAGCAACCACGTGCTGCGCGTGATCGCGCCCAGGCGCCCGCGACGATTTCTGTACTACCTCACCGAATACATCGACGGCCAGACGCTGCGCACCTGGCTCAACGACCACCCGGAGCCCGATCTCAACGAGGTGCGCCGCATTCTCGAACAGCTCGGCCGCGGCATCGCGGCCTTTCACCGGCTGGAGATGATCCACCAGGATCTGAAGCCCGAGAACCTGATGCTCGACCGCAGCGGCACATTGAAGATCATCGATTTCGGCTCCACCAAGATCGCCGGCATCGAGGAGATCGCGTCGCCGATCCAGCGCGTCGGGCTGCTCGGCACCAAGAACTACACCGCGCCCGAATATCTCCAGGGCTACGCCGGCACCGCGCGCGCGGACATCTTCGCGCTCGGCGTCATCGCCTACGAAATGCTGACCGGGCATCTGCCCTATGGTGAGAAATACGACGAGGGCACGCTGAAGCGGCTGGATTACACCAGCGCCCGCCACTGGGAACCCGACCTTCCGGTGTGGATCGACAAGGCGCTGGAAAAGGCCGTGGCCAAGGCGCCCGAGCGCCGCTACGGCGATCCCGCGGAATTCATCTACGACCTCACCACGCCCAACCCGGCGTTCCTGCGCCAGCAGCGCCAGCCGCTGCTCGAACGCAACCCGCTCGGGTTCTGGCGCGGCTTTGCCATGGTTGGCTTGCTGCTCAACCTGCTGTTGCTGGTGTTGTTGCTGCGCCGGCATTGATCAGGCGCGGAAAATGTCAACCTTGGTTTCAAGGCACTTGCGCAGGCTAAGATCGTTCGCGCCGACCTCGAACCAACCCCCAGGCTTTTGATAGAAATCCAGCCCGCGACCAATCTTGATGACCCAGCCGTTGTCGAGGCGGATCTCGCGGTCGTGAATATTGGGGTTGAGTTTCACCGCCAGCTCGACATCCAGATCCAACAGACTCTGCTTGAGTTCTTCGAGCTTTTCGGCGATGTCGGCCAACTGGGTCTTGTCGTCGTAGCCGGTGATCAGGCTGATCTTCTTCACGGTGCCGGCCTTCAGCACCGTCTCGCAGAAGCGCACGAAGTTCTGAATCTGATGTTGCAGCCGGATGTACGGATCCTCGATGACGACGGCCTTCGCGCCCTGCAAATAGGGGCCGAGGATCGACTCATAGCTGTACCCGGTGTCGCCATAGAGGATGCTGAAGTGCTGTTCCTTGAGCTCCAGCGGTGCAGACGCAACCACCGCAGGTGGCGGAGCAATCGGCAGCGGAGCCATTGAAGGCACCGCTGCAACGGTGGGTGCGGGCTGCACGGCTGGTTGCACCTCGACTACCGCGCCGGGCTGCTGATCCGCCTGACTCAAGCGGCGACGCGCCGGCTGCTGTGTTGCCGCCGCATCTTTCGATTCAGGGCAGAAGACCACCACCTCCTCACCGCTGGCCTTGAAGAAGGACAGGTGGATGCGCGCAAACTCGTCATCGGGCTTGCGCTTGTTCATCTGCTCCTTGACGCGGCGGCGGCATTCCGTCGCGTAGGCCACATACTCTTCGAACTCATCGTCAGTCGGCGGCCCGTGCGGGTGCAGGATCTTCAGGAAGGCGCAGACGGTCTTCTTGATCCCCTTTTCGTCGCGCCCCTCGATTGACTTGCCGAGGCGAATGCGCTTGCTGACTTCCTCATACCGGTTCGTGTGCTTGAACTGGTAGTGGAAGGCCTCGGCCAGGTAGTCGGTGATGAATCCGTAACGATTGGTCAGGAACTCGCTGCTGTTCTTGGGCATCTCCCAACCGGGAATGTAAGCGGCGAACCGATCCATCACGGCAAGATCAAGCTCGGGCGGCAGCGGCTGAAACAGGTCGTACTCGTTGGAATTCACGACTTGCTGCACTGAGAGGTCGATATTGCCGACGAAGCTCAAGCTGGCATCGGCAATGACCTCGGTCCCGCGCGAGAAGCGGCCGTTGGCCATGAAGTCCTTCATGATCTGGATGGTGTCCGGATCGCGCACCTTGATGCCGCCGACCTCATCGAACGCGACCGTATCCCAGAACCCCACCAAACCGACCTTGCGCCGCGCGTTGTTGTAGAACAGCGTGGCCTTGGTTGCCTGGCCGCCGGAGATCAACGTGGCATAGGGCGAGAACTCGCTGAAAAAATAAGACTTGCCGGTGCCGCGCGGGCCAAGTTCGATGTAGTTGTAGTTCGGTTCCACCAAAGGCGCGAGGCGCGCGATAAAGTGCATTTTCACGCGCTGCGACAGCTTGGCCGGTTCCAGGCCGACCGATCGCAAGATGGCGTCCAACCAGGCATCGCGCGTGAACGCCGCACGGCCTTCGGTGTAGCGCTCGAAGTCGAAGCGCGAGAGTTGAATCGGCCGCAATTCCTCTATGGAAAACGCGTAGTCGTCCTCGTCGATATCGTTGTGCGCCAGTGTCACCTCGGCCCAGATGCCCCCTTCGAGCAGCCGATCATTGTCGCGATAGAACTTCTCGCCGACCGCAATCCGCTGCGAGTTGAAGTTTTCCAGCGAGGCCCAGTGGCGCTTCTCCTTCTCGACATAGCGGACGTGAACCTTGTCGATAAACCTGTGCTTGCCCTTGGTGGCGACCTTGGATTGGGCCGCATTGGCTTCGTCGGGGCGAACGTAGTTCTCCTGCAAGGAGGACAGCACGGCCTCCATGCCGGCATCCATTTCCGCCTGATCATTGCTCGCGCAATACCTGGCGAGTAGAAATTCCAGGACGAAGGTCGGCACGTTGGTGCCTTTCTTTATGCGGTGCAGCAAGTCTTTGCGCAGCACCTTGCCGTCAAAGGTCGCGTTCAGCTTTTGGTCGAGTTCGTCCACAGGGCTTATTCCGTATAGTCGGTTTCAATCGCAAGCGCGCTGTATGCCGCGAGCGTGGTTGGATTCAGCGCCAAAATCCTGAACTTGCCCCTGAATCCGTCATCCATGCGCAGCGCGATTTGCTTGCGCTGGCCCGGCATCAAGGTGAGGGTTCGGGTGGCGGGATTCACATCACCGCCAGGGCGCGGTTCACCAACCACATTGCCCTTGCTGTCCTGCGCTTCCAGCAAGATCTCGACGCTGATGCCCTGCGAGAACATATCGTCGGCAACCAGTATCACTTCGATGACCGGCAGCCGCGTCGTAATGCGCTTGGCGCCGTTCTTGTAGCTTAATTCCACCACCACCTTGCGCAATTCCCCATGGGCGGCGGTATCGAGGCGCGCAACCAGCACCGGTACCACGGCTTCCGCCAGCGAGGCACCGCCGTGAAAATACAGATGCCCAGCGCGATAGGGCGCCATGCTGCGGGGCATCGCCACTTGGGAGAAATCCCCCCGAATGCCGACCTTCTCTGCGCTGACGACCAGGCTGTGACTGTCTGCCGAGCCGTTGCCCAGCATCATGCGGTCATGCGCATTCACCGGCCATTTGCCCTGCGGTTTGACACAGACATCACCCGCTTCGGCCTGGGCGTTCAGGAAGAAGCCGTGATCGGTCACGATGACCGCGTCCTTGAAGCCCATGCCCCGCAGCTTGTGCAGCGCGACGCGGATCAGCTTGAGCGTGCCGGGAATCAGGCCCAGCGTCGTTTCGGGGTTGCTCTCCAACTGGCTGTCGATTTCCGTAGAGCGCAGCACCAGCAGATCGACGGTCTCCGCAATCTTCGGTTTGCCGCGCACAAAGTCGTTGAGCGGCATCTCCGAAAATCGATCTCCGTAGCGCCTGGCCAGCACATTCATGCGCTGCGGGACGTTGCCCACCGGCGCCCCGGCCAGCTTGGGTAGGAGCGCGTCGTTCTCCAGCGACAGGGTCAGCCCGGTGCGTGCGCCGGGCAACAGGCTCGCCATGCCCACCAGGGTGATGGTCGGGAGCTGCGCATAGGCCGCTTGCAGCTCGACCGGCCCATCCTCTGCCAACAGCTTCTCAAGCGCCACGCCCAGCTCGTAGCGCAGGGCGTCGACCATCAGGTAGGCCACCTTGCGCCCGCTCTCCTTGAGCCGGTCCGCCACCAGGCGATCAAAGACATCGGCATTGGCCAGGCGCCCGGTGGGCGGCCAACCAGTGGTCTCGACGTGCTTCACGAACACGCCCTGAACCTTTTCGGCCAAGCGCCGATAGCGGGCGCGGGCCTGGCTGATGACTTCATGCATCAAGCCGTGTTGGTCGAGAAAGTCGCCTGCCGCCTGCTCAAACTCGCGTTGCAGGCGGTCAGCC
>CBDDRG010000118.1:0-12807 GCA_965232975.1 uncultured bacterium | reverse complement strand
GCGTCGTCGGGGTCGTTGGGCGCGCACACGATGGGCTCCCGGATGTCGGCGAGGTCGATCTCGATGACCGCGGCGTACTCGGCATCGGCATCGGCTTCGAGCAGGCTCGGGTTGGCGAGCCAGTCCTCCATCTTGCGGGCGCGGCGCTCCAGCGTGCGCACATCGCCGTAGCCCTCGGCGATCATCCAGCGCAGCAGCGTGATGTTCGAGCGCAGGTATTCGGCGACATCCTCGATGGCCATCTTGATGGTGCAACCGGACGCCGAGCGCTCGGCGGTGGCGTCGGACAGCTCGAACGCCTGCTCGACGGTCAGACCGGTCAGGCCTTCGATTTCCAGCACGCGGCCGGAGAAGATGTTCTTCTTGCCCTTTTTCTCGACCGTCAGCAGGCCCTGCTGGATGGCGTAGTAGGGAATCGCGTGAACGAGGTCGCGCAAGGTAATGCCGGGCTGCATCCTGCCCTTGAAGCGCACCAGCACGGATTCGGGCATGTCGAGCGGCATCACGCCGGTGGCGGCGGCGAACGCGACCAGACCGGAACCGGCCGGAAAGGAAATGCCCATGGGAAAGCGGGTGTGGGAGTCGCCGCCGGTGCCGACGGTGTCGGGCAACAGCATGCGGTTCAGCCAGCTGTGGATGATGCCGTCGCCGGGGCGCAGCGACACACCGCCGCGATTCATGATGAAGTCGGGCAAGGTGTGCTGGGTTTGGATATCCACCGGCTTGGGGTAGGCGGCGGTGTGGCAGAACGACTGCATGACCAGATCGGCGGAGAAGCCGAGGCAGGCGAGATCCTGCAGTTCGTCCCGGGTCATCGGCCCGGTGGTGTCCTGGGAGCCGACGGTGGTCATGTAGGGCTCGCAGTAGGTGCCGGGGCGGACGCCAGCGACGCCGCAGGCGCGGCCGACCATTTTTTGCGCCAGCGTATAGCCCCTGCCGGTGTCGGCGGGCTGCGCGGGGCTGCGGAACAGCGCGGAGGGCGCCAGGCCCAGCTCTTCCCGCGCGCGCTTGGTCAGCCCGCGACCGATGATCAGGTTGATACGCCCGCCCGCGCGCACTTCGTCCAGCAACACGTCGGATTTGAACTCAAAGCGCGACAACAGCTCGCCGCTGTCATGGTCGCGAATCTCGCCTTTATAGGGGTAGATGTCGATGACCTGGCCGAAATCGATTTTTTCGACTGGCGCCTCGAACACCAGCGCGCCCGAGTCTTCCATGGTGTTGAAGAAGATCGGCGCGACCTTGCCGCCGATGCAGATGCCGCCGGCACGCTTGTTGGGCACACCCGGCATGTCGTCCCCCATATACCAGAGGACGGAGTTGGTGGCGGATTTGCGCGACGAACCGGTGCCGACCACATCGCCGACAAAGGCGACCGGATAGCCTTTCTGCTTCAGTTCATCGATCTGCTGCTCGGCGTTGTGGATGCCGTCGCGGGGAATCTTGTACATCGCCTTGGCGTGCAGCGGGATGTCCGGTCGCGACCAGGCATCGGGCGCCGGGGAGAGGTCATCGGTATTGGTTTCGCCGGTGACCTTGAACACTGAAGCAGTAATTTTTTCGGCCAACTCGGGACGGCTGGTGAACCATTCGGCGTCGGCCCAGGACTTGAGTACGCGTTGGGCAGCGGTATTACCTGCTTTGGCTTTTTCGGCGACATCATGGAAGGCATCGAACATCAGCAGCGTATGTTTGAGCTGCTCCGCACTCAGCGCCGCGAGGGCGGGATTGTCGAGCGCGCTCACCAGCGTCGCAATGTTGTAGCCGCCGAGCATCATGCCGAGCAGTTCGATGGCCTTGGCCGCATCGATCAGCGGCGATCTGGCCTCGCCCGTGACGATGGCGGACAGAAAGCCGGCTTTTACATACGCAGCCGCATCGACGCCCGGCGGCACGCGATTGGTGATCAGCTCCAGCAGCAGTGCCTCCTCTCCTACCGGCGGCTGTTTCAGCAGATCCACCAGCGCCGCCGTCCACTCGGGGCTCAAGGGTTTGGGGGGTACGCCCTCGGCGGCGCGCTCCTGCACGTGTTTGCGGTAGGCTTCAAGCACAGTAGATGTCCTCTGGCTGGGTTATTCTGCCCGCCCCGAGGAAGATCACCGGAGGCGGCGCTGGAAATGAAAGAATGATGCTTCAGGGGGAAAAGCGGTGCACGGGGCCAGCGCGCCCGCGAAATTTTACAGGAAAAGGCTGTTTCCGGTAATGCATCTCGCGATGGTTTCCACGCCCGGCTTCAGCCAGAATCTGAACACCGCGACGAAACCCCGATTACCGCGATATTCACTATTTATTACCAACCGCCGCACTATTGACGTATTGGCACGGGCGATTCAATGGGTAACCAAGACGGGCAAGCGGCGCACACCAAGCGGGTTAAAGCGCCTTGCTTTGGCGTCTGCTCCACCAGCCTTGGCGATACCGTCTGCCGTGGCTGCAAGCGCTTTGCCCATGAAATCATTGCCTGGAACAGCTATTCGGAAAGGGAGCGTCTGCTGGTCGTGCGACGATTGCAACAATTACTCGCAAATGTCGTGGCCAATCGCTTTCAGCTTACTGATATTAAAAAATTTTCACAGTCAGCAAAGACTTTCGGCTGTGAACTTGATGGCGGCGACCCCTATTGCCACCTCCAACGCCTGTTGCGGATCGCGGCAATCCGCATCGGCCAACCGGAGGATTGTGGATTCCGTGCCCGACCAGCGTTCGCCGGCCAGAGCCTGGTACAGTTACGCGATGACATTGAGCAGGCATTTTGGGAGCTATCGGTGGCTCACTATGATCGTTATCTAGCGCCGGGTATAGTGTCCGAGACCTCGACAGGCACCTGCTGATGGACTCGGAGCACTAAAAATCCGGCACCGCTCCCGCTGTCTAAACCGCCCCGAGAATATATATAAATTATTTTAAAACAAATAGATAGGAGAATAAAATGTTCAAACTCTACGGTTTTCCAGTAAGCAATTATTACAACATGGTCAAACTGGCGCTGTTGCACAAGGGTCTTGCCTTCGAAGAAATCATCATGCGGCCGAGCCAGGAACAGGACTATCTCTCCAAAAGTCCCATGGGCAAGATCCCCTGCCTGCAGACGTCTGACGGGTTTATTTCTGAAACCAATGTCATCCTCGATTTCCTCGACGAAGCCTATCCCGACAAGGCGCTATTGCCAAAAGAACATTTTGCGCGGGCCAAGGTTCGCGAGCTATCCAAGTCCATCGAGCTGTATGTGGAGCTCGTCGCTCGGCAATTGTATCGGGGCGTCTTTTTCGGCGAAACGCTGAGCGAAGAGTTGAAGATCAAGGTCAGGCCGGAGCTCGAAAAGGGCGTGGTCGCGCTCAAGCGCCTGCTGCAATTTTCACCCTATGCCGCCGGCGAGCAACTGACGCAAGCCGATCTGGTGCTGTATTACACCGCGAATCTGGCCGGCATGGCGGCGAAGCGAGTGTACGGCATTGATCTTGCTATGGAGGTTGAGGGCCTGCGCGACTGGCAGCAGATGATGGACAAGAATCCACTGGTGCAACAGGTCAACCGCGATCGCGACCAGGCGCTAAAAAGCCTCGCCGGTTGATGTCCAGTACGCCGATTCACGCTTGCGGACGACGCTTGTTGGGTGGATAGAGACGTCATCGCCCTTCAATTATCCTGCCCAATACGACGGTTTCCGCCCTGCGCGACGCCTGACGGCTGGGTAGAAGCTGCGCCCGCGAACAGGAGCTAATCGAATCTCCCGGCACCTAACTGCGCCTTTACTCCGGCCCGGTTGCCGCTTAGAGCCTGGTCAAGATCTCGCTGAAAGGCGCATCACAGCGTTAAAACTGGCCTAAAAATGCTCATATGCGCCCTGTATGCTGCGCTTTTTTGGCCAGTTTTCCGTGCGCTGCATCCCCTGGGCGAGATCTTGGACAGGCTCTAAGCGGGCCGCGCTGGTGGCACTGGTGCATCTGGTTAATGGACCACTCCCGGAGTCATTGGGAATGGGAAAACTGACCAACTCCAGATCGCTGCCGCCTGCATTTAGTATCCAACCCCTGTCACCCCAGTCGCCAAGCACGATCCGCCGCGCCGATTTGCCGTCAACGGTCAACGGATACACGCCCGGGCGGTGGGTGTGGCCGTGGATCAGCGTCCGCACGCCGTGACGCAACATCACCTCAACGACGGCCTGGGGCGCGACATCCATGATGTCCTCGGCTTTATAGCGATTGGTTGCCGCACTGCGGGCGCGGCCCCGAATGGCCATTCGGCGGCGCACGAAGAGCGGCAAGTGGCGCATGGCGGCAAGCAAAACAGGGTTGCGGACACGGCGGCGAAAGTTTTGGTAGGCGACATCGTCGGTGCACAGTGTATCGCCGTGCATGACCAATACAGGTTCGCTACTCATCTCAACAAGATGCCAGTCGCCTAACAGCACACAGCCGGTTTCCCGCGCAAATCGGCGACCAACGGCAAAGTCGCGATTGCCGGTCTGGAAAAAGACTTTGGTGCCCGCAGCGGTAAGGCCACGCAGAGCCGAGACCACTTGTCGCGCCAGTGGTGACGGATCGTCATCGCCAATCCAGGCTTCAAACAAATCGCCGAGGATATACAGCGATTCCACCGTACCGGCACATTCACGTAGAAATGCGAAAAAAGCGGTGACGACCGCCGGTCGTTCCGGCGCCAGGTGTAGATCGGAAACGAACAAAACGGTCATGGCGGGGCCGAGGCGATGCGCTCCCTGTATGAGCTCCCGCGCGCCACCTCAACTTGACTCACTGTCGATCGGCGGATTGTCAGTCCGATGTGGCGCGAACTTCAGATTCGACCAGTCAGCGATTTTGATAGGCCGCAGAGATAGTCACCCCGGTAATGACGACGGCGTCGAGCGGCACGTCCTGATGGCCTCCTTTTCTGCCGGTCGGTACGGCCTTGATCTTGTCCACCGTGTCTAGCCCCGACACCACCTTGCCAAATACCGCATAACCCCAACCTTGGGCAGTCTTGCCGGAATGATTGAGAAAATCGTTGTTGGCGACGTTGATAAAGAATTGCGATGACGCCGAGTGCGGATCCGAGGTTCTCGCCATCGCCAAGGTGCCAACCGTGTTGGTCAGGCCGTTATCGGCTTCGTTCTCAATCGGGGCGCGCGTCGCCTTCTGCGCCATGTCCGCCGTCATGCCGCCACCCTGGATCATGAAATTGCCGATGACGCGGTGGAATACCGTGTTGGTGTAGTAGTTATCGCGGCAATATTGCAAAAAATTGGCGGCGGTCAGCGGGGCCTTGTCGAAATCAAGTTCGATGGCGATGTCGCCGTGGTTGGTCTGCAGCGTGATCATGGCGGTTTCCTGAACGAAGAGGGGAGAGGGCTCCAGCCGCCGATCATAAAAGTTTTCACGATCGATTGGAATGGCGGTTTTGCCGCAGGCACGGCCACGGCTATAATCGCCAGTTCGCAAAATCTCCTTGACCGATGGCTCGTCGGACTTCGCGTCCGGCCCTGGGATGATAGTGGCAACCGACCCGATGGACGACACCGATGGCCCCGACAAGCGGCCTCTGCATTTCATTCAGCAAATCATCGAGCGCGACCTCGCCAGCGGCGCAGTGGACCGGGTCGTCACCCGTTTTCCGCCAGAGCCGAACGGTTATCTACATATCGGTCATGCCAAATCCATCTGTTTGAATTTCGGCTTGGCGCAGCAATATGGCGGCGTTTGCCACCTCCGCTTCGACGACACCAATCCTGCAAAAGAGAGCGATGAATTCGTCAGGGCGATTATCGCCGACGTCGCCTGGCTGGGCTTCCGGTGGCACGGCGAAGTCCGTTACGCATCGGATTATTTCGATCAGCTCTACGCTTGGGCGATGGATCTGATTAAGGCCGGGAAAGCCTATGTGTGCGAATTGACGCCAGAGGAAACCCGCGCATATCGAGGCACTTTGACCCAGCCTGGCCGCGACAGCCCCTATCGTCAACGTTCTGTCGAGGACAATCTGGCGCTGTTGGCAAGTATGCGTGCAGGCGCGGTGGAAGAGGGCAGCATGGTGCTGCGGGCGAAGATCGATATGGCCGCTGCCAACATCAACCTGCGCGATCCCGTGTTGTACCGCGTCAAGCGGATGGCGCACCATCGCACCGGCAACCGCTGGAATATCTATCCATCCTATGATTTCGCCCATGGTCAGGAAGACGCCCTCGAACATGTCACCCACTCCATTTGCACGCTGGAGTTCGAAGACCATCGTCCGTTGTACGACTGGCTGCTCGATAACCTGCCGGTGCCCTGCAAGCCACGCCAGTACGAATTTGGCCGTCTAAACCTCACTTACACGGTTACCAGCAAGCGCAAACTGAAGCAGTTGGTCGACGAAAATCATGTCGATGGCTGGGATGATCCGCGCATGCCCACATTGGCCGGGATGCGTCGGCGCGGCGTAACGCCGGCGGCATTACGGGCGTTCTGTGACAGCCTCGCCGTTGCCAAAACTGATGGCATTGTCGATGTTGCGCAGCTGGAGCATTTCATCCGCGACGATCTCAACCACACCGCGGCACGCGTCATGTGCGTGCTGCAGCCACTGAAAGTGACGCTGACCAATTGGCCTGACGATGAGGTCGCGAATATCATCGCCCCCCGCCATCCGCAGCGAACGGATCTGGGCAACCGCGAGTTGCCCTTCACGCGCACGCTCTACATCGATCGCGCCGACTTCAGCGATGATCTCAAGGTGTCGCGCAAACAATTCAAGCGCCTGGTATTGGGCGATTGGGTACGGCTGCGCAACGCCTATGTCATTAAGGCCGAAGGCGCGTTGTATGACGACACCGGGAAAGTTGTCGAGGTTATGGCATCTTTTGTGCCCGGCACACTGGGTGCGCCCCCCCCCGCCGACGTCAAGCCCCGGGGTGTTATCCATTGGGTATCGGCGGAGAATTGTATCGATAGCGAAGTGCGTCTCTACGAGCGCTTGTTCAATGAACCCGAACCAGATGCTAGCGACCGCGATTTTCTGGCCGCTTTGAACCCGGCGTCGCTGCAAATTCTTACTGGCTGCAAGGCCGAGGCGAGCTTGGCGACAGCCACGCCGAATCAGCACTTTCAGTTTGAGCGCGAGGGCTATTTTTGCGTCGATGATCGCTACGATTCGGATGCGAAGCGGGTGTTCAATCGGACCCTCGACCTGCGCGACGGCGGCCACAAAAAATGAACTCAGAAGAGCTGGCGTTTGTCTGAGATTGCGGCAGAAGAGGGCGGTCAATGGTTTTGCAGATATACAGTACACTGAGTCGTCAAAAGGATATTTTCCGGCCCATTGAGGCCGGTAGGATTCGGCTGTATGTCTGCGGCGTCACGGTGTATGACTTGTGTCACATCGGTCACGCCCGGGTCATGGTGTGTTTTGATGCCGTCGTCCGCTATTTGCGCAGCCAGGGTTGGGATGTCACCTATGTGCGCAACATCACCGACATCGACGACAAAATCCTGCGTCGCGCCACTGAGAACGGTGAACCCTTCGACGTGTTGACCGCACGCATGATCAGCGCGATGCATAAGGACGAGCGCGCGCTGGCGGTGCTACCGCCCGACATCGAACCGCGCGCGACCGCGCATATCGACGACATCATCGATATGGTTGAAACGCTTCTCGACAACCACTACGCGTACCAAGCCAGCAATGGCGATATCTACTACCGGATTCGACGCTTTGCCAATTACGGTCAGTTGAGCGGCAAAAACCCGGACGAACTGTTGGCGGGAGCCCGTGTCGAGGTTGGCGAGGTCAAGGAAGATCCACGGGATTTCGTGCTGTGGAAAATGGCTGCGCTGAGCGAAGTGGGCTGGAATTCACCCTGGGGTCGTGGCCGCCCCGGTTGGCACATCGAATGCTCGGCGATGTCGACTAGTTGTTTAGGGGACACCTTCGACATTCACGGCGGCGGGCCCGATCTGCCATTTCCGCATCATGAAAACGAGATTGCGCAGAGCGAAGCCGCCACCGGCAAGACCTATGTCAACTACTGGATGCACGCGGGCGCAGTGCGGGTCGACGATGAAAAAATGTCCAAGTCCCTCGGCAATTTTTTCACTATCCGCGAGGTGCTGGACAAATACCACCCGGAAATCGTCCGCTATTTCTTGCTGTCGAGCCATTACCGCAGCCCGATCAGCTATTCGGAGGAAAGCCTGATCGCGGCGCGTCAGGGTCTGGAGCGGTTCTACCACGCCTTGCGCGATCTCGCGCCCGTCATGCCCGCGGATCTTGGCGTGGTTTGGAGCAGTACCTATGGTCGGCGTTTTGTCGCCGCCATGGACGATGACTTTAACACCCGCGAAGCGTTTTCAGTGCTCTACGATCTGGTGCGCGAAATCAACACGACGGTGTCAACGGACCGCGCGCGCGCGGCGGCGCTGGCGGCTCAATTGAAGGCTCTGGGTGGCGTGCTCGGTGTGTTGCAGGCCGATCCTGCCGAATTTCTGCAGCGTGGCGTCCACCACGACAACGATCCCGGCAGCGATGAAATTGATGCGTTGATCAGGAAGCGCGATCTCGCCAAGGCACAGAAGCAGTTCGCACGCGCGGATGCGATCCGCGATGAACTCAAGGCCAAGCGCATTGTGCTGGAGGATTCCCGCGACGGCACGCGCTGGCGGCGGGAATAAGCCCCTTGAGTCGCTGCAATCCTGACTCCGCAGATAATTGCGCATAATGTATATTATGTTAAATATCGTTGTAAGTATTGTTTTAAATATTGTGCTTCGCTGGTGCCCCAGCTCCGCGGACGCTGATTCGCTGCATCGGCAAGCCAGCGCCGTCGCCATGGCCCGCTCTGGGGCGAGCCGCTAAAATCCGCTGGCCAACAACTTCGCTTCGCCAACATCTGGCGCAACGCCCACACACTGAATCACGGAGGCTGTCTGGTGGAACGAGAGCATATGGAATACGACGTCGTCATCGTCGGTGCCGGCCCGGCCGGACTCGCTGCCGCCTGCCGGTTGCGCCAGCTCAACCCCGAGCTGACCGTCTGTGTGGTGGAAAAAGGCTCCGAGGTTGGCGCGCACATTCTGTCCGGCGCGGTGTTTGAACCCACGGCGCTCAACGAGCTGTTTCCCGATTGGCAAGCCCAAGGCGCCCCCCTGCTCGCCCCGGTTGCCGGCGACGACGTCTATGTGCTGACGGGTGCGCAACAAGCGATCAAGGTGCCCTCGTTGTTTGTGCCCAAAACCATGCACAACGAAGGCAACTACATTATTAGTCTGGGCAACCTGTGTCGTTGGCTGGGTCAGCAGGCGGAAGCCCTGGGCGCAGAGATATTTCCCGGTTTCGCCGCGTCCGAGATCCTCTTTGGTGACGACAGCAGCGTCAAGGGCGTCGCCACCGGGGATATGGGCATCAGCCGCAGTGGCGAACACAAGGATTCTTACGCCCCCGGTATTGAACTGCACGGCAAATACACGCTGTTCGCCGAGGGGTGCCGCGGGCACCTAGGCAAGCAGTTGATCGCCCGCTATGGTCTGGATGCCGGCGTGGATCCCCAGCACTACGGAATCGGCATCAAGGAGATATGGAAGGTTGCTGATGCGACTTATAGAAAAGGTCAGGTTGTCCATACCGCCGGTTGGCCGCTCGACGAAAGTAAATCCGCGGGTGGCGGCTTCCTCTACCACATGGAAGACAACCAGATCGCGGTCGGCCTGATCGTTGATCTTTCGTATGCAAATCCCCACATTAGCCCCTTCGATGAGTTCCAGCGCTTCAAGCACCATCCGGTCGTCAGCCAGTATCTGGTGGGCGGTGAGCGGATTGGGTATGGCGCGCGGGCCATCGCCAAGGGCGGTTTGCAATCTCAGCCCAAAATGACTTTTGCCGGTGGACTACTGATTGGGGACGACGCTGGCACGCTGAACTTCGCCAAGATCAAGGGCTCGCACACTGCGATGAAGTCGGGCATGGTCGCCGCCGAGGTCGTTGCCGCCGCCCTCGGCAATGGGCGCGCAAACGATGAATTGCCCGAGTTTGGGGCGGCATATCAAGCGTCCTGGGCGTGGCGAGAGCTCCATGTGCAGCGCAACTTTGGTCCCGCGCAGCACAAATGGGGCAATATCCTCGGCTCCGCGTTTGCGTTTATCGACATCAATATCTGTAACGGCAAACTGCCGTTCACACTGCGCGATCCGGTGCCTGATCATGCCCAAATGAAGCCGGCCAAGGATTGCCCAAAAATCAACTACCCCAAACCCGACGGCAAATTGAGCTTCGACAAGCCCTCCTCCGTGTTCATGTCCAACACCAACCACGAAGAAAACCAGCCCTGCCATCTGACGTTGAAAGACGCCAGTGTGCCTATCGACCACAACCTGCCGCTCTACGATGAGCCCGCTCAGCGCTATTGCCCCGTAGGCGTCTACGAAGTGATCGACGGCTCAGGCGGCGAGAAGCTGTTTCAGATCAACGCGCAGAATTGCGTCCACTGCAAGACCTGCGACATCAAGGATCCTACCCAGAATATCGTCTGGGTAGTGCCGGAAGGTGCTGGTGGGCCCAACTATCCCAATATGTAGGCTTTTCTATCAACGTTGCGGCTGCGCAACCGCACTGGTCGGCACCGTGTGCGCAGCCAGAAAGTCGAGCAGGATGATACGGTTGGCCGCAGACATGAAGGTGTCCGCGGCGGCGGCGTCCGTGATTACCAAACGCGGTTGATCGCCGCGGGCGGCGGCAAGCTCCCTACCCTGCATCAGCGGTACCAGCTCATCGCTGCTGCTATGGAACATCAGCAACGGCATGGGCACGGTGTCGCTCATGCAGTCGAGAGCGTCGTAATTGTCGACAATCGCCCAGGAAATCGGGTACTGAAGGAGCTATGGTCAAAACTGGCGTACGGAGGCGCCATCAGGCGGCGGCCCTGTCCGAATTTTCGGTTTCAACTCCGTCAGTGAATTTCACCCCTTCGATGATCTTGGCCAGTTGCTCGAAGCGCGTACCCGACGCCAGCGTGTCTCGGCAGCCAGGCCGAGTTTGAACACGAGTGCCAGCATCGAGTCGCGGCTGACGCAGCCCTTGGCCCGGTCGCTGCGATGGCGGATCGTTGCGAACGTCGATTCGATCGGGTTGGTCGTGCGCAGGTGAACCCAGTGTTCGGCCGGGAAGTCATAGAACGCCAGCACCGCGTCGCGGTCCTTGCGCAGACACTCGCTCGCTTTCGGGTACTTCGCCGCGTAGGTGAGCGTGAACCGGTCGAACGCCTTCTCGGCCTGCTCACGCGTCTCGGCCATCCAGATCGCCTGCAGCGCTGCCTTGGCCTTCGGCTGAACCGAGCGCGGCAGATAGTTGAGCACGTTGGCGATCTTGTGCACCCAGCAGCGCTGGTGGCGCGTACTCGGGTACACCTCGTCCAGCGCCGCCCAGAACCCCAGCGCCCCGTCGCCGACGGCCAGCTCGGGCGGGTGCTCCAACCCCTGGGTCTTGAGCTGCAGCAGCACTTCGCGCCAGCTCTGCTTCGACTCCCGCACCCCGTCCTCGATCGCCAGGAAGTGCTTGCCGCCGCCCTCGTCGACGCCGACAATCACCAACGCGCACAGCCGCTGGGCCTCGCCGCGCAGGCCACTGTAGATGCCGTCGGCCCACCAGTACCCCCACCGACGCGTGTCGAGCCGGCGCGAGCGCCAGGCTTCATACGCGCGCCCCCACCGGCGCTTGAGCTGGCCAACCACCGACGCCGACAGCCCTTTGGCCTCGGGGCTGACCAACTCCGGCAGCGCCTCGGCCATCTGACCTGTGGCGATGCCCTTCAGATACAGCCACGGCAGAGCAACGTCCAGGCGCCGGGCCCGGCGCACATACGGCGGCACCAGGCTGGAGCGAAACACCACCGACTCACCGGTGCGCGAGCGCACCTTCGGCACCTTCACCGACACCGGACCGACACCGGTGAGCACCACGCGCTCAGGCAGGTAGCCGTTGCGCATCACCGCCGCGCGGCCGTGCTCGTCGCGCCGACCGGCGTGCTGCGACAAAAGCTCCGCCTCCAGCGCCTGCTCGATCAGCTTCCTCGCGCCATTGCGCACCAGTTCGGTCAACGGATCTTCTACGCCATCGGTCGGTGGCCTGCGAAGGTCGACTACGTTATCTTCAGCCATGGGTGGCGTACCTCCTCTGCTGTTTTCAGTTCTTCGCAAAACCGATTTCAGCAGGGTACGCCGCCTTCTTCAATTCACGCCCATACACCAGATTCAGTTATAGCTCTCCCGGACCGCCTTCAGGCTCATGTCATGTTGGAATTACGTCCCCCGTTCAGGCTCATGTGTCATTGGAAGAGGCTGCTGCTTGACAGCATTGTGAACCCTACCTAAAATCCGCCACCTCTTGCGCAGGCCGCTCAGATTTGTGTCGACGCGGGGCTATAGCTCAGCTGGGAGAGCGCTACAATGGCATTGTAGAGGTCGGCGGTTCGATCCCGCCTAGCTCCACCATTTCGAGATCCAAGCAGTTTCAGAAACATCCATAAACCCGCGTAATTGCGGGTTTTTTTATGGAGTCGATTGAGCACACATGAATTCGCGCCCCTGGCCGCGATCGCGCGCGAGGGTTTACGCCCTGCACGGCCAGCGTTGACCGAACTCCATCGGGCCTCCTCGGGCAACTGCCGAAAGTTATGATCGACATGCCGATTACCCCCGGTGCTCCTATTGCCCCGTCGCTGAAGAAGATCAATTCGATCTGTTGCGCGCGCCTGGTTGCAGAATCCGTAGCTCCAGGTCGCGGATCAGACAAGATCACTTTGAGTTGACTCATGCAGCCACAGGGGATAAGTTTCACTTG
>CBDDRG010000117.1:0-2968 GCA_965232975.1 uncultured bacterium | reverse complement strand
TAGGAGTGATCCCAGCGGCCGGTGTGCATGACCTTGCCCTTGAACTTGTCAATGCCGTCGATGATCGGCAGCTTGGGAATGGTCAGAAAGCCGGTCGCGCTGACCAGGAAGCGCGACGTGAAGGTCTGCCCGGATTTGGTGCGCGTGATCCACAGGCAGCGCTTCTCGTCAAAGATCGATTCGGTGGTCTCGACATTGAAGCGGATGTGGGGGCGGACGCCGTATTTGGTCACGCAGTGGTCGACATAGGCCTTCATCTCCGGCCCCGGCGCGTACAGACTCGACCAAAACGGGTTTTGCTCGAAGGAGAAGGAATAACTCAATGACGGGATATCCACGGTCAGCCCCGGGTAGGTGTTGTCCTGCCAGGTGCCGCCGGCGTCGACGCCCTTTTCGAGAATGACGAAATCGCCCAAACCTTCCTTGATCATGCGAATTGCCGCGCCAATTCCGGATATACCGGAACCGATGATGACGGTTTCATAGTCGATTTCGCGCTTGCGCTGCGGCGGTGGATAGTCAAATACGTTGTTCAGTGCTGCCTGTGACATGGGATTGCCTCGCGATCGTTATGTTTGACAGTGGTTTTCAGGTTTACCGGGGCGTTGCCAAGTGGCGGCGCCCCGCCATTGCGGGAACAAAAGTAGTTTTGCAGGGTCGACTACCAGTGTACCACCACTATCCTCGGTTGCAGCACCGGCAGCGCAGGGTGCGTCTAAATCCCTATGACCCGCCGCGGGCCCCGGGCGTTTTGGGTACCGGCCGGCCGGTCAGGGCACGACTCGGCATCGATCCAGCCATCGCATCGACATCTGGCGGCCGGGCCGAGTATTCTTGGCCATCGACGCCGGTACACGGCAAACTGCGAACCCGGCCGCCCGCGACAACGCACCGGCGCAGACTGCCACAGGAGCCGCCATGAGCACCCGCAACAACAGCATCCGCAGCACCCAGCGGTTGCACGATCTCGGTCAGCGCCTGTGGCTGGATAACATCACCCGCACGCTGCTCGACGACGGCACCCTGAGTCGCTACATCGCGGAGCTGTCGATCACCGGTCTGACCTCGAACCCGACCATCTTTAACGACGCCATCGGCGGCAGCGACGCCTACGACCAGAGCATCCGCACCGAGGCCGCCGCCGGCAAATCTGGCGAAGCCCTGTTTATCGAGCTGGCGCTGGCAGACCTGCGCCGCGCCGCCGACCTGTTGCGACCGGTATTTGATGCCACCGACGGGGTCGATGGCTGGGTGTCGATGGAGGTTTCGCCGCTGCTGGCCCACAACGTCGCGGCCACCCTCGCGGCGGCGGTGGGCATCCACAGCCAAGCCCAACGCCCGAATCTGTTCGTCAAAATCCCCGGCACCCCGGCGGGAGTTGCCGCCATTGAGGAGGCGATCTTTGCCGGCGTCCCGGTCAATGTGACCCTGCTGTTCTCGGCGGCCCAGTATCTTGCCGCCGCTCAAGCTTACCTGCGCGGCATCGAACGCCGCCTCGCCGCCGGCCTCGACCCCCGGGTCGCCTCGGTCGCCTCCCTGTTCGTCAGCCGCTGGGACAGGGCGGTGAACGACCGGGTGCCCGCCGAGCTGCGCCACCGACTCGGCATAGCCGTCGGCCAGAGCGCTTACCGGGCCTATCGGGAACTGCTGGCAGCGCCGCGCTGGCAGCAGCTCGCCGCGGCCGGGGCGCGCCCACAACGATTGCTCTGGGCCAGCACCGGCACCAAGGACCCGCAGGTCGACCCCACGCTGTACGTAGTGGCGCTCGCCGCCCCCACCACCATCAACACCATGCCGGAGAAAACGCTGCTGGCCTTTGCCGAGCGCGGGGAGATCCGCGGCACCCTGGCCGCCGACGGCGGCGACGCACAGGCGGTATTGGCGCGCTTTGCACGGGCCGGCATCGATGTTGAAGCGCTGGCGCTGCAGTTGCAGCGCGAAGGCGAAGCGGCCTTCGTCGCCTCCTGGCGAGAGTTGCTCGCGCGCATCGCCACCAAGATGGGTGAGGTTGCCGCCGGCGCCGCTAACGGGATCTCACCTTGACCGGCTGCAACTCGTAGCCGCGCAAGGTCTGCGAAAACTCGCGCAGCGCGGCAATGCCGCTCCCCTCGGCGCGCCGACACCAATCTTCCAGCTGCTTCACCAACTGCACCTTGGGCGCAGTCGAGCGGTTCCACAGCGCGGTGAGTTCCTGGCGCATCGAGTAGATGGTGTGCAACACCGTGCTCGAATGCAACGCCTCCTCCATGATCAGGCGCTCCTTGTCGAGCAACTCGCGCGGATCCCGCTGCAACCAGCGTTTCGCCAGCGCCAGCGCACCGACTTCCTTCCCGCCGGGCGCTGCGCTCGTCCGCAGCGCGCGAATCTCGGCGCCCGCCGTGTGGTGCAGGGAGCGGGCAAAGCGGGCCAGGACTTCATAGCGGTGAGTGACGACCGCGCGCAGGGTGTCCGCATCGCAGTGGGTTTTTTCCGTCCGGTGGCGAATGCCGGGCGCCACCTTGCGCACCTGTGCCAGCCGCAGTATTTCCAGCGCGCGGATATAGACCCAGCCGAGGTCGAGCTCCCACCAACGAGAGGAAAACTTGGCGGAACTGGCATAGGCGTGATGGTTGTTATGCAGTTCCTCGCCACCGATCAGGATGCCCCAGGGCAGGATATTGCGGGACGCATCGGCGGGAGCAAAATTGCGGTAGCCCCAATAGTGGCCAACGCCATTGATCACCCCGGCGGCAAAAATCGGAATCCACATCATTTGCACGGCCCAGATCGTCAGTCCGAGCGGCCCAAACAGAATCAGGTTTATGCCGAGCATAAGGCTGATCCCAGACCAGCTATGCCGGGTGTAAAGATTGCGCTCGATCCAGTCGGCAGGCGCGCCCCGGCCGTAGCGGTCGAGGGTTGCCAGATTCTTGCTCTCGCGCCGATAGAGCTCGGCGCCCTCGCTCAACAGGCGCCAAATACCATAAAC
>CBDDRG010000116.1:0-3316 GCA_965232975.1 uncultured bacterium | reverse complement strand
TCGATAACGACGCGGCCCTTGATCTGCCCGGCAAGGATGGCGGTGGCCAACTCCGGAACCTTGCCGAGGGGTTCGACGCGGTAGATTTGCCGCAACAGTGGCCGATCGACCAGTTCGGCCAGGGCAGCCCAGGCGCGCTGGCGCCGCGCCATGGGCGCCATCACCGAGTCGATGCCACGCAGCGTGACATTGCGCAAAATGAAGGGCATCACGCTGCCCGGCAGTTTCATGCTGCCGGCGAGGCCGCAGGCGGTGACGATGCCGTCGTACCTGGTCTGCGCGAGCACGCTCGCCAAGGTGTTGCCGCCGACGGTATCGACGGCGGCGGCCCAGGTCTCGGCTTCCAGCGGCTTGGGGTCGCGGGCGAGTTGATCCCGCGCCGCCAACTGGCGGGCACCGAGGGCGGTGAGCAGTTCGCGCGCCGCTTCGACCCGCCCGGTGGATGCGGTTACGTCGTAGCCGAGTTTGGCGAGCAGCATGATCGCGATGGTGCCGACGCCACCGGCGGCACCGGTCACCACTACCGAACCCGAGCCGGGCGCGACGCCGTGATCCTGAAGCGCCTGAACACAGAGCATCGCGGTGTAGCCCGCCGTGCCGATCGCCATGCACTCCTCGAGGCTGAAGCTGGCGGGCACGCGCACCAGCCACTCGGCCTTGAGGCGCTGTTTCTGCGTGTAGCCGCCCCAGAAGGTTTCGGACAGGCCATAGCCGTTGACCAGCACGCGGTCGCCGGGCTTGAACGCGGCATTGCGCGACTCCAGCACGGTACCGGCGAGATCGATGCCGCCGACCATGGGCAGCTTGCGGCAGATGGGCGAAGTGCCGGTGACGGCGAGCCCATCTTTATAGTTCAGCGTCGAATAGGCGACTTCGACCAGCACCTCTTCGTCCGGCAGATCGGCGTGGCCGATAGGCCGGATGGCGGCGCCGAGCTTGCCGTCTATCTTGTCAATGACCAGGGCGTTGAACAGGGCGTTCATGGGGTATTCCTCGATTGCCGATCGAACCGCTGTCGCAGCGAGCCGCGAACGCAATAATCCGCCTTATTCGACCGCGATCTGGGCGTAGCGGCCCTGATAGAACCCGAGCGGCTGGAGGTTCTTGCGGTCGAACGCAATGACCCGGCCAATGAGAATGACGTGGTCGCCGCCATCGTGGCGGTGCTCCGTCTTGCACTCGAAGCGGGCCATGTAGTCGTCCAGCAGCGGCACTTTACCCGCGCCCACCGTGTGGGGCAGATCGGTGAATTTGTCGATGTCCTTGGTGGCAAACAGCGTGGACAGATTTTTCTGGCCGCTGTGCAGCACATGGATGGTAAAGCGCGCGGCTTTATTGAACGCATCGAAGCTGTTGGCATTGCGGGCAACGCTCCACAACACCAGCGGGGGATCCAGGGACACCGAGGAAAAACTGTTGGCCGTCATGCCCACGGGTTCGTGATTTTTTTCGTCATAGGCGGTGATGACAGTAACGCCAGTGGGAAAGCAACCCAGGGCGTTGCGAAATTCTCTCGGGTCGATGGTGCTCATGGTGAAGATGATCCCCCGTTATCGATGATGGAAGTGGCTGGTGAATCCGCTGACGGCTGCATTCTGACGGCTGCATTGATAGCGGCGCGAATGGCGCGCCGGAGCGCGCCGTTCTGTCGTTGCCGGTGTGTGCTGACCGCCCGCAATGTATCACAGCGACAAACGGAGCGGCCAGCCGCGCAGAGCCTGTTCAAGATCTCGCTGAAGGGCGCATCGCGGCGTTAAAACTGGCATCAAGATGCTCACATACGCCCTGTACGCGGTGCGTTTCCGGTCCGTTTTGCGTTGCGCTGCATCTCCTGATCGAGATCTTGAGCAGTCGCTCAGGGATTGGCGAGCACCGCCGGGCGCTGCGACACCTTGGCGTACCAGGCCTTGAGGTGAGTACAGCCATCGGGGATGCCGGTCTTGATCCATTTCGCAAAATCGCAGGTCACCAGCGCGGTGATGTCGGCCACGGAATAATTGTCGCCCGCGACATAGGGCGCGCGCGCGAGGCGGGCGTCGAAATCGGCAAAGAAATGCTGCACGCGCGCGCGGCCGCGCTCGGCCAGCGCCGCTATCTGCGGGTAATCGTGGGGGCCGACGACGGCGCGCCCGACGAAGCCGCTGGCGGTGTTGCGAAACACTTCGGCCACCCCCAGCAGGCCGTTCATGAACGCGAGATGCTCCCACATTTCGACGCTGGCCTTCTCCGTCGGCGTTGCGCCCAGCAGTGGCGGGTGCGGATGGACTTCTTCAAAATAACGGCAGATGCCGCGAATCTGGCTGATACAGGTGCCGTCGTCCAGCTCCAGCATGGGTATGTCGCAAGCCGGATTTTTGGCGCGATAGGCGGGTGCCAATTGCTCGCCCTTGCTCAGATCGACCAGCACGCGCGCCACCTCGATGCCCTTTTCGGCGAGGAAAATATTGACCCGGCGGGGATTGGGTGCTTTCGGGAAATCGTACAGTTTCATCGTTGCTCCTCATTATTGGCGGGTTTAGGCGGCGCGCGCGGCGGGCTCGATCTTAGCATGGGGTGGGGCGCGCCTCGCCGCGGCCGCCGGCAGGCAGGCGCCCTAATGCTCTACCATGCGGGCCTGAACTCGGAGTCGCTCGATGCCGAAATCCCCGTTGTCCGACCGCGAACGCGCGCGCTACAGCCGACAACTGCTGTTGCCCGGCTTCGGCTTTGACGGCCAGGAGCGGCTGCGCGCCGCGCACGTGTTGATGGTCGGCGCGGGTGGCCTGGGCTGCGCGGCGGCGCAGTATCTGGTTGCCGCCGGCGTCGGCGCGCTGGTGGTCGTCGATGGCGATAGCGTCGAACTCTCCAACTTGCAGCGCCAGATCCTGTATCGGGACGCCGACATCGGTTGCGCCAAGGCCGAGGTTGCGGCGGCGGTGCTGGCGGCGCTGAACCCTCAGGTTGCCATCGAAGCGGTGGTCGCGCGCCTCGACGACGCGGCGCTGGGCGCGCGCCTCGCGCGGGCCGATCTGGTGCTCGATTGCAGCGACAATCTGGCGACCCGCCAGCAGCTCAACCGCTTGTGCCACGCGGCTGCCAAGCCCCTGGTGACCGGCGCCGCGATCCGCGTCGAGGGCCAGGTGCTGGTGCTGCCGATGACCGCCGGCCTGCCCTGCTATCAGTGTTTCAGCCACCATTTCGGCGAAATTCAGCTCAGTTGCGTCGAGGCCGGCGTGCTCGCGCCCCTGGTCGGCGTGGTCGGCGCGGTGCAGGCGCTGGAAGCCATCAAGCTGCTCACCGGCCTCGGCACCGTACCAAGCGGCGAACTGATGCTGAT
>CBDDRG010000115.1:0-2573 GCA_965232975.1 uncultured bacterium | reverse complement strand
CTGTAGGCGCCCGCGGCCGGCCACTGGCCGGCCGGAATGCGGCCGTAGACGCTGTAGTTGCGAATGACGGTCCTGAAAATACCGAGAGAATAACTGTCGCCGATGGTCGCACTGCCGCCGCTGCCATCCCCCCAGACGGTGCCACGGGTGGCGTCGGTGTAGAGCTGGTAACTCAGGGTCGAGCCGCCGAAGGTCAGCGTGCGCCCGGCGAAACTGCCACTGCCGGTGCTGAGGGCAATCGCGTAGTTGACCGACGATGGGCCCGCTAGTAGGCGGCTGCAGGTCACCGTCACCTGCCCGGTGCTGGTGGCTGCCGCCGCGGCGGTCGGGTCATAGTTGCCGAAGGCAACGCCGGTGGCGGTGGCGGTGCAGGTGGCGGCGCGCGCCGCCGGCGAGGTCGCGGCGATCAGCGGGGCCAGCATCAGCGCAGGGATACGGCCAGTTCGCGTCATGGCGTCTGCTCCACGCAGCGCAGCGGCCCGAGGGTGGGAATATCGCCCGCTATCGGCTGGTAGGCAAACTGGGCGACGCACTGGCTGCCGTCCGGGCGCTGCACCCGCACGCTGTTTTCGGGATCGAGATTCTCGAGATACGCCTCGCCGTCGTAACCCACGGGCGCCGTCGCGCCGCTGGCGGCCAGCGTCACCACACTGCCGATGGGCAGCGGCGCACCGGTGGCGTCCACCAGCCGTAGCAGCGCGCCGCGGCTCGCCCGGACCGGGAACTTCACCACCACGCCGACCTGATCCAGGGGCCGCACCAGGCGTTCGGTCAGGGTCACAGTCGCATCGGGCGGCACGTCGGTGGGCTCGATGGCCACGCGGTTGACCTCGAACGCGCGCAGCTCAGGCACCAGCAGGCGCCCGCCGCGGTCCGTGCGGCCCATGTCGCGGTTCTCGTAGCGCACGCGAATGCCCGCCGCACCCTCGGTATCGACCACCGCGAAGCTGTCGTCGATGTAGTTGGTCGCGAACACGCCGCCGGCAGCGTAGGCCAGGGCGCCGCGCGCCTGGGCGCGCAGGGCGGTCTCGCCGGCACCCTGGTCGGCGCCGAGCGCCACCAGCGCCCACCGGGACCTGTAGCTCAACTCGCCGATGTCGCGCCCGGCGGCGCCATTCGCGTGATAGGCCAGATAGCCCCAGTCGCCCACCGTGTCGGCGCCTTGGGCCGCCTGCACCTGGGTATAGCTACCCGTGTCCCCACCCGAGCTGCTGCTGATACTCGCCGAGCCGCGCCCCAACGGCAGGGTCACGCCCAGCATTGCGCCGTTGCCGCCGCTGGCGCCCGTCATATCCCTGAAGGCGGTTACAAAGAGCGACATCCGGTAGGGCAGCGACACCGAATAACTGGCCGACAGCAGGCGCTGGTGCTCGGCGGCGCGCAGCGGGCCGCTGTCGCCGAACAGTCGGTTCGTGCGCGGGTGGCGCCCGCCGTCGAGGCCGACATAGGCCAGGTTGATGGATCCGGCCGTGCCGAGCGCGAGGCCCGCGCTCGCGAACAGGCGCCGGCGGGGGCGCGGATCGCCGTCCAGCACCCCGAGGTCGCTGAACCCGGCATCGGCAAAGGTTGCCGACGCCGACAGACTGAAGCGCCGGCCGAGGTGCTGGGCGCCCAGGGCCACCAGTGCGCCCTCCCCGCCCCCGCCGCCGCTGGCGGCCACGGCCAGGTCGACCACGCCCAGATCGCCGACCTTGGCCACCAGGCCGCCGCCGCCCATGGCCAGCTCCGCCGCGCCCTCGCCGTGGGCCTCCAGCGTCACGCGCTCCGACAGCCCGCGCCGGTAGCTGGCGACGGCGGCGGCATCCCCGTAATCATCGCTGACGCTGCCCCAGTTGCGGCGCAGCGCGCCGGCCGCCACCGAGTACGTCTGCAGACCGGGAGCGAGCAAGGTGCTGCTGGCGTAGAACGGCAGCGTCTGCACCTGCTGCCGGCCGAGGGGGTCGGTGACGATCAGCGTGATGCTGTTGGCGCCGCTGATCACGGGCAGTTGCGGCACCTCGAACGGCCCCGGCGGAACCTCGCGCGACAGCACCCGCTGACCGTCGACCAGCACATCGACCGTGGACGGCACCGTCGCGCTGCCGCTCAACCCCGGCTGCGGCGAGGTCACCAGATCGGGGCGCATCGAGAAATCGGAGCTGACGCGCGCGCCGCCCATGCGCTGCGGCCGCGTCCAACCGAGGCCGCCGGCGATGAAATCGCCGAGCCGGTAGCGGCGCAATGTGCGCGGGTCGGAAAAGGTGTAGCTGGTGTCGAGGCGCACCGTCTCCGCCTGCCCGCGGCGCGCGCGCTCCGCCGAGTTGAAGTTGGCCAGCAACCCGGAGGCGACCACCCCCCAGGGCGAGAAGGCGCGCGCCTCGAACAGGCCGGCGGTGCTGTGCTCGCCATCGACCGCGGTGTCGATCAGGTCGTAGTTGACCAGCGCGCCGGTGCCGCTCGCGAAGGGCACTTCGGCATGGTCGCCGCCGGCGTTCAGAAACGATGGTAGCAGGCTGGCCGGGGCGGCGGTGAGATACAGCTTTTGGCTCGGCCCGTCGAGCCGCCCGGTGACCCCGGCCAGGTCGGCCAGCGCG
>CBDDRG010000114.1:0-3706 GCA_965232975.1 uncultured bacterium | reverse complement strand
CCGGCGACCCCCTTGACCGGGGCGACGCGGGCCGCCGAGTCGCCCCCGATCGCCTCTGGCTCGCCGCGGCCGATCTGCGCGTTCCGACCCTCGACGAGGATGCGGCCATCGGCCGCGGCGATGCACAGATCGCGCAGCACCAGTTTGGCGTTGCCCGCCTCCCGGCGCTCGATATGGCGACCTTGGTTGCGCGCGGCCTCGGCGTCGAGCGCCAGCAGGTCGGCGTGCAGCGACAGCACGCGCTCGACCGACGCCCGCCAGCGCGCCATGTCGCCGAGGTTGTCGATCAGCCAGGACAGCGCCGAGGTCAGCTTCTGAAACGCCTGCGCGGACTGCATCAGAACCCCCAGCGTCATCGCGCCGGCGATGTATTGCGGGGCGGCGATCAGGATCGGAAACACCGGCAACAGGGCGCCATAACCGGACGAGAAGGAGACGATGCCCAGGTAGGCGAGGGTCTGTCGGTTCCAGCCCAGCGCCAGCTCGGCAAACTGACCGGACCCTCGCTGGCGTTCGACGCTCTCGCCATCCATCAGCGCGATGGCCTCGGAATTCTCGCGGGTGCGCGCGAGACCGAAGCGGAAATTGGCCTCCAGGGTCTGCAACCAGTTGGTCGCGCGCACCAGTGGCCGCCCCAACAGCAGGCCGAGGCCGGTGCCGACGCCGGCGTAGACGAAGGCGAGCAGCACCATGTAACCCGGCACCGACACCGAGGTGCCGGGCACGCTGGCCGCGCCCGACACCGAGAGCAGGATGTCGATGAAGGTGCCGAGAATCAGCAGCGAATAGACCAGCGTGTGCGCCAGGCCGATCGCGACCTCGGTGGCGATGTGGATGTCGTCGGCGATGCGGCCGTCGGGGTTGTCGTGCTCGCCGGCGGTGAACTGCAACTGGTAGTGGCGGTGGCGCAGCAGCCAGGCGTCCAGCAGGTGTTCGGTCAGCCACTGACGCCAGCCGATCTGCAACCTGCGCTTGACGTGCAGATGCAGCGCGGTGATCGCGATGGTCAACACCAGAATCGCGACGAAGGAGCCGAGTTGGAGCAGGAAGCGCGCAAGCGAACGCTCTTCCAGCGCATCGAACAGCTCGCGGTTCCAGTAATTGATCCAGATCGCCAGTCCGACCTGGGCGAGTGTCAGCAAGAACAGGAGTAGCGTGAAGCCGCGCACCCGCCAGCGCTGGTCGCCGCGCCAATAGCCCCCGGCCAGTTGCGCGAACTCGCGCAGATAGCGGTAGCGGGGCGAAAATCGACGGGGAACCACGGGTGGCGCAGGGGCCGGGGCGGCGGGCGGAGTGTCGAGCAGAGCCATCTGGGTCGAGTAGTCGCCGGCAGCCAGTGTGAGTGTGAGTGCAAATGGTCAGCGCGTGACCGGTCAGCGCTGACAGCACCGGTCTCAGTGTACCGACTATACGGCAGCGCGCACTGCCGCCGGCAAATCACCGCCGGCAAATCGCCAATGGCCCCGCACCGCCCACAGAACCGCCGCGCCTCAATCCAGCCGCTTGTGCACGCGGGCGACGGAAATCACCAGCAGCACCACGATGAAGCCGCCGAGCGCCGCCATCGGCTGCCACATATCGACCAGGGTCGCATTGCGCAGCATGATGCCGCGCACCAGGCGCAGGAAATGGGTCAGAGGCAGAAACTCCGCAACCCACTGCACAAAGCGCGGCATGCCGGCGTACGGAAACACAAAACCCGACAACAGGATTTGCGGCAGGAAGGTGAAAAAACCCATCTGCATGGCTTGAAACTGGCTTTGCGCGAGGGTCGAAATAAACATCCCGAGCGCGAGACTGGCGATGATGAACACCACGGACGCCAGGTAGAGCTCAAACGTGGATCCCCGGTTCGGCACATCGAACAGCCAGTCGCCCACCGCCAGCACCAGGGCCACCTGGATCAAGCCGATGCCGACGAACGGCAGCACCTTGCCGAGCGTCAGCTCCCACGCCGACACCGGCGTCGCGATCAGCATTTCCATGTTGCCGCGCTCGCGTTCGCGCACCAGCGCCATCGCCGTGAACAGGGTCATGGTCATGGTCAGAATCATGCCGATCAGGCCCGGCACCGAGTTCACCGGCGCCCGCCGCTGCGGGTTGTAGAAGTTGACCAGTTCGATCGGCGCTATCTGCCGGGTCCAGCCGGCGCGCCCGTACACCGGGTAGGCGGCGAGCTGGCGGGCCGCCGCCTGCACCACCTGATCGGAACCGTCGATGATGATCTGCAGCGCCGGGCCGTCGCGGCGCTCCAGGCGCGCCTCGAAATCCGGCGGCACGATCAGGGCGACGCTGATGCGGCCCTCCCGCAACAGGGTGTCGATCTGCTGGGGCGTCGCCAGGTGGTAGCGCAGGTTGATGACCTGGGTCGAACTCATGTCGGCGATCAAGTCCCGCGAGCGCGCCGTGTCGGCCTGATCGAGCACGGCGGCATCGAGGTTGCGGACGTCCATATTGATCGCGTAGCCGAACAGCACCAGCTCCATGATCGGAATGCCGATGATCATGCCGAAGGTCAGGTGATCGCGCGCCAGGTGGCGGAGTTCCTTGACGATGATGGCGCCGAGCCGGCGGAAATTCATGCGTCGACGTCCGTATGGGGCGCTCGCAAAGTCGCGGCCACGAACACATCCTCGAGATTAGGGGCGGTGGCGGTGACCGTCGCGGCGATGCCCGCCGCTTGCAGGCGCGCTGTGATCGGCGTTCTCAGCGCTGCGCCGGCCGCCGTGAGCACGCGCAGCGCGGCGCCGATCTGCGCCATCGCCACCACCCCCGCCATGCCGGTCAGCGCCTTTTGCGCGGCGCGTGGCTGGGCGCACTCCACCAGCAGC
Source organism: uncultured bacterium (assembly GCA_965232975.1). Classification (GTDB taxonomy): domain Bacteria; phylum Pseudomonadota; class Gammaproteobacteria; order Pseudomonadales; family Porticoccaceae; genus CBDDRG01. The sequence goes on along the minus strand of CBDDRG010000114.1, from coordinate 875 downwards.
GTGCGCCCGGGCAGCGTGTCCATCAGCGCGCGCGGGCTGCCGTCGGCGGCGATGTGGCCGCGGTCGAGAATGGCCAGGCGCGTGCAGCGCTCGGCTTCGTCCATGTAGTGGGTGGACACCAGCAGCGTGGCGCCGGCATCGGCGAGATCGAACAGGGATTCCCAGAACTCGCGCCGCGACTGGGGATCGACGGCGGTGGTGGGTTCATCCAGAAACAACAGGTCGGGCTCGTGCAGCACCGCGCCGGCCAGCGCCAGGCGCTGCTTCTGGCCGCCGCTCATGGTGCCGGCGAGCTGGCCGCTCTGTGCGGTCAGCCAATAGCGCTGCAATACCTCGTCGACGCGCCGCTTCGCGCGCGCCCGTGGCAGATCGTGCACGGCGGCCAGAAACTGGAGGTTTTCGAGGACGGTGAGATCCTCGTACAGCGAGAAGCGCTGGGTCATGTAGCCGATGCGGCGCTTCAGCGCCTCCGACTCCGCAGGAATGCGGTAGCCGAGCACCTCGATGTCGCCGGCCGTCGGCAGCAGCAGGCCGCACAGCATGCGGATGGTGGTGGACTTGCCGGAGCCATTGGGGCCGAGAAAGCCATATACCTCCTGCGGGCGCACGGTGAGATCGAGGTGGTCGACGGCCACCAAGCTGCCAAAGTGCTTGCACAGGCCGCGGGCGATAATGGCCGGGCGGTCGTCCGCGGGCTTTTCAGTTCGGGTTCCGGCGGGCAGGTCAGCGGCCACTTCAATGGGCATGTGAGCGGGCAGGTCAGCGGGCACTGGCACTGCGCGCGGTCGGTGCCGGGCCACTGGGCTGGGCGCGCACCGGCAAACCGGCCGGCAGCGCGCGCGCCGCCTCACCCCCGAGCACCAGTTCGCCGCGAT
>CBDDRG010000113.1:0-6399 GCA_965232975.1 uncultured bacterium | reverse complement strand
AAGCGCCGGCAGACATGCCCCAGCACTGCCAGCCAGGCTTCGCGATCGGCATCTCCCAGATAAATATCCTCCCGCCCGTCGCCACGCGCGGTGACATGGTAAAGACCGCCGGAGAGTTCGAGCCTTAAGGGTCGCGCCATGTCGAAAACATGGCATAAGAAATATGTTAATGCAAGACCTGACCCCAGCGACTTGTGACCCCAGCGACTTGTGACCCCAGCGACTTGTGTGACCCCAGCGACTTGTGTGACCCCAGCGACTTGTGACCCCAGCGACTCCATGACCCCAGCGACTCCAGCGACTGTGTGACCCCAGCGACTGTGTTGACTGAGTCTGACCCCATTGACTGCCATTGACTCGCCCAACGATTTGTTAGGCCCGTGCTGGGGTGAACAAAAATTCGACGGCACCATCGCCAAAGCCCTCCAGCCAATATTCAGCTTTTCTGGCATCCACGAAACCATATCTCGTTTTGAACTCGGCGATACCGCCAGCATCTTGCCTGTAGTCTACAAATTTCACGTTGTCCTTCAGCGTATCCAGTACACGCTCATCCCACCACGACTCCTGATAATTTGTAATCAGTTGATAGAGGGCGATGCGCAGATACTCATCGTGATCTGGCAGGGAGAAGCCAATCACAGAGACTCCAAGATTCATTCCTCCTGATTGGCCAAGCCCGTGCCAAAAATCGAGGAGTGGCGTTGCATACACAATCTTGTAGTGGGACGGAGAAAGTATTACGGGTGTCTCAAGCGGCTCAGCCTTTGAGTAGAAATCGGCGGTGCCGCGAATTCGAAAAACGTGATTTAGTGGATCATCTGGTCTTCTCGGCCCATCTATGATAGGTGTGGCTGCAAAGCGAGTTTCATCGTTAAATATAGCGTTGCGGGGAAGACCATCAAAGCCTTGAACACGCCAATCATCAATTGATCTCAGGTATTGCCGATTACTAAACCAGTCCAGAGACCCATGTAGTTTCAGGATAACGACCTCGTCAACTGAGCTATCTACCGTGTTGCTCCAGAGGCCGATTTCAGAGTAGCGAAATGGAAACAGTCGATACGGCTTTCCAACATGATCTAGCGCGCGCTCAAGCACGTTATCGTAATTTAGCGTAAGAACGACATCGTGCGTCGAAAGGCGCTTGGCAAATTCGTAATAGCACTCAGGCAGGTTATCGCCTTGGGGTGTGTGATCGTGAATGAATTGACCAAGAAAGCGCTTAATCATCACTTGGCTTTCGTTTCCGTCATCACTCCAAGTGTCACTCCCTCTCAGTCCAAGGAAGTGTTCGATATCCAGGAAAGACAAAAAAGCTTCTAGGTCGATGTCGTCTTCCGTGATTGTTTCGTTAAAGCACTTGTTCCGATACTTGATGTAGTTGTCGACATCGACCTGAAATTTTGTCTCCACTCCATGGATGGCTTCAATCCGCTGCTTTATGGCTTGAAACAAGCCAGCAGCTAGCGGAAGTCCTGCGGGCACGGAAAATCCGGCGCCGAGCACGAAAATTCGGAAACCGGGATGCTGGGGACGTTGCTCCATAGGACCTAACTCAGAGTTAAGCGGCGCGCCCACCGCTCAAAAAAAGAGTGGTGGGCCGGTTTCATGAGGTCGCCCGTAAGGATGCGATGGCGCGTCCGCTTGAACGCCGGGTTGGACATGGCGCCGCGCCAACCTCTCCGACCTTATTTGAGAATTTCCATCACGCCGGTAGTGAAGCATCCGTAGTGGCGCCTGACAATGCGCGCAAAGGGTCGGTTGGGCGACGCGTTTGACGGCTGGCGCGGGCCGCAAGGCCAGCTGCGATCGCACCTGATTGAGCCGCGCATGGCCTTTGGCATGGTAGAGCCCGAAGTAGCGAATCAGATGGCGTCGCGCGTGCATAGTGCGGGGTCAAGTCTTGCATAGTGCATACTCCACACAAGTCCTGCCACTTCTTTCCCTTTGGCATCGGCAACGCCGTCTTCTTGGCGGCGGAGAGGATCGTTTGACGTTGTCTGCAAAAATACAGACTTCACGCCGTGCGCACCAGCCTGCCTGTTCGCTCATCCACAGCCCTGATGATATCCTGCACTGCGTTCACTTCCGCTTCCTCGAAATAGACCTCTCCGCATTGCGTGCAGATCCATGCGGCAACGTCGTCGAGGCTGAGGTGAACAGTTTTTCGATCGATATAAAATGGCGCATTCCCGCGCACCATGTCACCCTGGCAGTACATGCACTTCATGGCTTGATCCTCGTTTTGAAGTCCTTGGACCATTGAGCTTGATCCGGAATATACGCCGTTATTATCGCAAGGTAATCGTCCCTCGGCGCACACACGACATGTATCCATCGTCCATCTCCTCCCTTGCCCGAAATCAGGCAACTGTGGCCTCTGGAATCTTCCGGATAATCTTCAATGATTTCGCCTTCCTCGACGACCTTCCGGATATCGGACGTGGAAATCATTCGATCCGCCCGAGACATCTGGCGTACCGCATGCGGCAAAAACAGTAACCGTTGCGCGGCTCGATCTCGTATTGCCTGCCGGAATTCCATGTTGTTGCCATTCTTCCGCTATGCGCGGGCTAGACAAGCCCGCCCGTGCAAAGACCAAACATCATCGTCGGTAGCCCACCTGACATTTGTTTCATCCGAGCCACAGCAGCCATCCCGCTACTTCTCATCGTGCCACTACACTACACCCCCGCATCAAACAGCCGCTGAATACTGGAAAAATCCAGCCCCGTATTGTCATCACCACCCAAATGGCTATACAGGTTGTAAAGGTTGTTCGCGAGCGCCCCCATCGGTGTGCTGGAGTGGCTGGCGAGCGCCGCGCCCATCGCCAGGCCCAGATCCTTCTGCATCAGCTTAACCATGAAGCCACCCTGGTAGCCGCGGCTGGCGGGCACGTTGTCCATGACGCCGGGGTAGGGGTTGTACTTTTCCAGCGACCAGTTGCAGCCGGAGCTTTTGAGCATGATGCTCGACAGGGTTTTGGGGTCGAGGCCGTTGTCGACGCCCAGTTGCAGCGCTTCGGCGGTGCCGATCATGTGCACGGCGAGCAGCATGTTGTTGCAGATCTTGGCGATCTGGCCGGCGCCGCTCGCGCCCGCGTGAAAGATATTGGCGCCCATGTGCTTCAGCACTTCGCGCGCGGCTTCGACATCGGCCGCCTCGCCGCCGCACATGAAGGCGAGGGTGGCGGCCTGGGCGCCGGCGACGCCACCGGAAACGGGTGCATCGACGACGCGGATATTGCGCTTTTTGCCCTCGGCACCCAGCAGACGGGAGCTGGACGCGGCAATGGTCGAGCAGTCGATGACCAGGGTTTTGGGGTCGATATGGTCGAGCAGCCGCGCCCGGTTCAGGTACAGGTCTTCGGCGATGGCGCCGCTCGGCAGCATCGAAATGACGAAATCTGCGCCCGCAACGGCGCTGGACTCGTTTTCGGCCGCCGTGCAGCCGGCCTTCACGGCCTGTTCGACCGATGTGGGCACCACGTCAAAGGCGCGCACGGCAAAGCCGGCCTTGACCAGATTCGCGGCCATGGGATTGCCCATGTTGCCGAGACCAAAGAAGGCCACTGTCTTGTTCATTGCCGTTGTCTCCCGATAGGTGTCAAAGATCCGCCAGTGGGTGGGGCGCACTGCCCCAGGGCGGCGTCAAATATTGTTGTTGAATGGCCGGCGTCACTGTGCCGCATCTTGCTGAATACGCGCTGGCACCAGGCGCGAACGCGGTGCTTTCGCCAGCCCTCCGCGGCGGTTTCTCCGGCCTCAGTGTTCGAGTTCAACTTCGTTTGCAGCGTCATCCGCAGCCATGTTCGCCGCCCAGGGCCTGATGCTGACCAGTTTTGGGCCTAGCACACGTTCGGCAATTTCGGTGTCGTGGGCAGCCTGTGCGCGCAGCCAGTAGCCGTTGGTCAGACTGAAGAAACGACACAAGCGGAGATCGGTATCGGCGGTAATGCTGCGTTTGCCCGCGACGATGTCGCTGATCCGTTGAGCGGGAACGCCGATTTCCTTGGCAAGGCGGTATTGGGTGAGCCCCATGGGCTTCAGAAACTCTTCTGCGAGCAACTCCCCGGGCGTAATGGGCTTGAGTTTTTTCATGACAGCCTCCTGTCAGCGCTTCCGGTCAATGGTAGTCCAGGATTTCGACATCTTCCGCGCCCGCCGCAGTCCAGCGAAAGCAGACTCGCCACTTGTTATTGACGCGAATGCTGTACTGCCCCGCGTGATCTCCCTGTAGCGCCTCAAGTCGGTTGCCGGGCGGCACCCGTAAATCCTCAAGCCGCGCTGCGATTTCAAGCTGCCGCAGCTTGCGGCGCGCCACTGGCGCGATGTTCACAAACCGACGCACGCGCTCGCCTTTGGCAAGGGCCGCCGTTTCTGCGCAGCGAAACGACTTGATCACGCCGGATAGTAACGCGGTGCATGATTAAAATAAACCGGGTGCATACGGGCCAACTGTGGGCATTCTGAACATGTCCTTCAACCATTCGACAGGCTCACGGCTCAGGACTAACGCTAGCGGCGTTCTTCTATGGCGTCAAAGGTCCGCCAGTGGGTGGGGCGCACTGCCCCAGGGCGGCGTCAGATATTGTTGTTGGATGGCCGGCGTCAGTTCGGCCAGGGTCGCGGGCGCGAAGCGCGGCTTGTTGTCCTTGTCGATGATTTGTGCGCGCACGCCTTCACGGAACACGCCGTATTTGGCACAGTTGAGCGCGGCTACCAGTTCGAGGCGAAACGCATCGGCAAGCGACAGGCCGCGGCCGCGCCGGTTCAGCTCGTAGGCCAGGAAAATGGACACTGGGCAGCCGCGCTGGTGGGTCGCCACGGCGCGTTTCAGCCAGGGGTCGTCGCCCGCGTAGGCCATGATTGCCGCCGACATCTCGGGCAGCGTCGAGGCGGCGGTGATCTCGGCAATCCAGCCGGCGTGGGGCTCCAGTTGCGCCGCGGGCAGCGCGTCGCGGTGCGCATCCTGCAGCTCTTGCAGTAGTCCGGCGATTTGCTGTCTGCGCGCTTGCGCATCGGCGGACCAGGGTAGCGCGAGCAGTTGTGCGAGCACCTCCGCCTTGTCGACGTGGCGCACAAACACATCGGCGAGGCCGACATAGAGGGCGTCGGCCGCGTTTAGCTGGGCGCCGGTAACGCCGAGAAACAGCCCGGTGTGGTCGCGCGTGCGGTTCAGAAACCAGGTGCCGCCGACGTCGGGAAACAGGCCGATGCTGATCTCGGGCATCGCCAGACGGCTGTTTTCCGTCACCACGCGAAACGCGCCGCTCTGGTACACACCCATGCCGCCGCCCATGACGAAGCCATTGCCCCAGGTGATGATCGGAATGGGTGAGCGGTGCAGACGATGGTCGAGGCGGTATTCGCGGGCGAAGAAATCCCGCGCGTAAGGGTTTTCGCGCTCGCCATGTTCGACCATGGATTCATACAGCATGCGGATGTCGCCGCCGGCCGAGAAGGCGCGGTCGCCGACGCTGTCGATGAGGATCGCGACCACAGTCGGATCGGCCTCCCACTGATCCAGCTGGGCACTGAGCAGATCGACCATCGCCAGGCTCAGGGCGTTGAGTGCCTTTTCGGCGTTCAGCGTGGCGATGGCCAGCGTTTGGCCACCCGCGCACCGGCGGATGGAAAAGATGACGGGCTGTTCGGACACGCGCAATTCCCCCGGCTCAGCCGTTCTTCCACTCGGGCTTGCGCTTTTCGATGAAGGCGGCCACGCCCTCCTTCTGATCCGCCATGCCCCACAGGTTCATGAAGCCGTCGCGCTCGAACTGAAAGCCGCTGTCGAGGCTGCGGTGGCGCGCGGACATGGTCAGCTCTTTACAGATGCGCACCGAGGTCGGGCTCTGGTTGGCGACCTTTGCGGCCAGCTCCAGCGCCTTTTCCAGCGCCTTGCCGGTGGGCACGACTTCCTGCACCAGGCCGATTTCCAGCGCTTTTTGCGCGTTGACGCGCTCGCCCAGCAGGATCATGCGCTTGGCCCAGCCCTCGCCGATCAGCCAGGGCAGATGCTGGGTGCCGAGACCGCCCGGCAGCAGGCCGACGGTGCATTCCGGCAGCGCCATCTGCGCCTGTTCCTCGGCGACGCGGATATCGCAGGCGATGGCGCATTCGAGACCGCCGCCCATGGCGAAGCCGGTGATGGCGGCGATGGCGACGCCCTGGTAGTTGGTGAGCGCGCCGAAGGCGCGGCCAAAGCCCTTGATGAATTCGTAGGCGGCGCCGGCATCGTCGTGGTGGAAGCGGTTGAGGTCGGCCCCGGCGCTGAAGAACTTGGCGCTGTCGCTGGCGAGCACCAAGGCATAGTTTTCGCGATCGGCATTGAGTTCGGCGATGACCTCTTGCAGATAGCTCAGGCTCTCCGTCGTCCAGGTGTAGGCCGGCG
>CBDDRG010000112.1:0-18938 GCA_965232975.1 uncultured bacterium | reverse complement strand
CTTCGCCAAGGAGGTGGCCGATGGGACCTACCACTACCTGTTCGAGGTCACCCGCTTCGTCGCGTTCATCCATTGGGTATCCCCGCCGCCACGAGCGGAAGAGACCGGCTTGCGGCCGACCCTGCACAAGGTCTACCGGCCGATTGCCGAATTCGTGATCGCGGCCATGCAGGTGACCCAGGTGTTCTCCGTACGCCTGGCGATCCTCATGTTGGCAACGCCGGTGTTCCTGCTGTTCAGCCTGCTGGCCTTGGTGGACGGTCTGGTGCGCCGGGATCTCCGCCGCTGGGGCGGAGGACGGGAGAGTTCCTTTGTCTACCACTACGCCAAGAGGGCAGCGATACCGCTCGTGATGTTGGCATGGGTGGTGTACCTGTCGCTGCCTTTCAGCCTGCATCCGACGTTCGTCATCCTCCCCTTCGCCATGCTGTTCGCGCTTACCGTGGCGGTGACTGCGAGTACGTTCAAGAAGTACCTCTGAACAGGGCGGGAGGATCCAGCTATCCTATCCGGCAAGGTCGGCGACAGAATTCACAATAGCCTGAAAATGGTAACAATTCTGATCGTTAGACCAATTAACGTACAGAATACTGAACCTAAAGCTTGATATTTTGACGTGGATGCTCAGGGAGCATTGTTTTAAGGTTCATTATTATGTACACTATTACGAATAGTGACCATAAAGATGGACGCATCATGAGAAAAACGCGGCTGGATTTGATGGTGCCCATGCCGGTGAGACGGGCGCTGGATAAGCTTGGACAGGATATCCGGGATGCCCGGCTCAGGCGGCGCATTCCGACGACCGTCATGGCCGAGCGCGCCTCCATCAGTCGCACGACCCTGAACAAGGTGGAAAAGGGCGATCCCGGCGTGGCGCTGGGTAACTACGCCAATGTGCTTTTCGTCCTGGGGATGGCGGAGCGCCTGGGTGACCTGGCGGACGTCAGGACGGACACGGTGGGTTTGGAACTTGAGGAGGAACGCTTGCCGCAACGCATCCGCAGGCCCCGCCAGAAACAATCCGGGCGCACGTCGCCCCCATCGGGACCAAAGCCCGTCCGGACCAAAGAGTAGCGTGATGGAAACCGAAGTGCTGGTCTATGTGGATATCGCCGGTACACCGCATCTGGCCGGGCGCCTGTGGGCGCGCGTGCGCAAGGGCAGGGAAAGCGCCACCTTCGAATATGAACCAGGCTGGCTGGAGTATGAAAACCGTTTCTCTCTGGAACCGGCCCTGACGATCGGCCCGGGTCCCTTTCACACGCCCTCGGGAAAACCCCTGTTCGGTACCCTCGGCGATTCCGCGCCTGACCGCTGGGGGCGGGTGCTGATGCGCCGGGCGGAACGGCGACGGGCGGAGCGCGCGGGCGAGACGCCGCGCACCTTGATGGAGATCGACTACCTGCTCAGGGTCGATGATGAAGCCCGGCAGGGCGCCTTACGATTTGCCACGAAAGAGGGTGGGCCGTTTCTTGCCGAACACGAAGCGGCGCGCATCCCGCCGCTGATCGATCTGCCACGGTTGCTGTCGGCGGCGGAGCATGTCGCTGACGATACCGACAGCGACGAGGACCTGCGCCTGTTGCTGGCCCCCGGTTCATCATTGGGCGGCGCGCGCCCCAAGGCTTCGGTTCGTGACCGGGACGGACACCTTGTCATCGCCAAATTTCCGCACCAGAATGACGAGATCAATACCGTGTTGTGGGAGGCGGTCGCGCTGCGGCTGGCGGCCAAGGCCGGCATCCCCGTTCCCGAGTGGCGGGTCGAGCGGGTCATGGACAAGCCGGTACTGTTGCTGCGCCGCTTCGACCGGGTGCACGGTCAGCGCATTCCTTTTCTCTCGGCCATGAGCATGCTCGGGGCCAGCGACAACGAGTCGCGCAGTTACCTGGAATTCGTCGATGCCCTGCGCCGCTACGGCGCCAGCCCGAAACAGGATATGCATGCACTGTGGCGGCGTATCGTCTTCAACATCCTGATTTCCAACACCGATGACCACCTGCGTAACCACGCATTCCTCTACATCGGCCCGGACGGCTGGCGTCTGGCACCGGCCTATGACCTCAATCCCGTCCCCACCGACATCAAACCGCGCGTGCTGAGTACGGCCATCGATCTCGATGACGGTTCGGCCTCGCTGGCTCTGGCGATGAGTGTGGTGGGCTATTTCGAACTGGATGAAGATAAGGCCCGCGTGATCGCCGCCGAGGTCGGACGGGCGGTGGCTGACTGGCGTAACGAGGCGGCAAGCCTGGGTCTCACTCAAACCGAGATCGATCGCATGGCCTCGGCCTTCGAGCATGAGGATTTACGTGCGGCGCTTTCGCTTTCTTGATGTTGGCGACGCCGGTGTTCCTGTTGTTCAGCCTGCTGGCCTTGGTGGACGGTCTGGTGCGCCGGGATCTGCGCCGCTGGGGCGGAGGCAGGGAGAGTTCCTTTGTCTACCACTACGCCAAGAGGGCAGCGATACCGCTCGTGGTGTTGGCATGGGTAGTGTACCTATCACTGCCTTTCAGCCTGCATCCGACGTTCGTCATCCTTCCGTTCGCCATATTTTTTGCACTCATGGTGGCGGTAACGGCGAGTACGTTCAAGAAATATCTATAGATTCGTTGAATGCTGAATGAGATAATGAACCTTATTAAGGTTGGTAGACGAGCTTAGCGATATCGGCGGCGTCGGCGCCCCGTACCACAGAAAGAAAGGAACCGTGGGAGAAAGCGATGAAGGAACGAAAGCGAGCTAATGTCAGATAAAGAGCAAGAACTACGCGTGGAAATCAGCCGATGGTGCCGCTTGCGCTCAGACCCAGTATTCATCGGCAACTATTTTCTTGCCGACGGCCATTCCGAGCAAACAACCAATGCCACCGCAACCTTCGTCAAATTCGGCGGGCATTACTATGCGTGTACATGTCACCACGTCCAGGACATTGTCGACAAACAGAAGATCGAGAGCGAACACGGGCTAGTCACGCTACGGCTTATGGCTGGAAAGAGTGTTCTCAACCTATCTTCGTTTCGGGCAGATGGGCTTCAAACGGTGTTGAATCGTCCAGAAGAGGACGGCTACCAGATTGATCTGTGTATCGCAAATATCAGTTCACACTGGCAGCTGCTTCAAAGAGAGAAAGGCAAGGAAGCCATCGATCTTGATGAATGGCACGAGCCGCCGTGGGAAAAGATTGAGATGGGTGCGGCTGCCGGTTATGCGACGCACGGCAAGCGACGCGCTGGGAAATTCATCGAAACCGACATGCCGCTCGTGATTGCTGAATCTCACTCGCAGCTTGGCCCGCAGACAAGAGAGTTCACTATGAGAAGCACGCTGGATGAGCCACACGGAATCTATTTCAGCGGTATGAGCGGCGGACCTATCGTGGGGTGCTGGGACGATAAGTACCTGTCGATTGGATTTGTATTCGAGGGTGAACCAAGCAGCCCACGCGAAGAGGCATCAATCTATGCCGGGCCGAATGACATTTTCATTCGCGGCCTGCTGCTGACGCCGGATCGCTTTGCGGTCTGGCTAGACTCCATCAAGAAGTAAGCGACGGGAAGCAGTACAGATCATACCAGCGCGGAGCGAATCGTAACAGACCAAGCCGCAAAGCGTTGGTGAGAGTAGGCTGAAGCGCTGTGCCCGGCCTAAGATGCAGTCCGGCTTTCGCCGGGGCCGGAAAAGGAGAGCATACAAGGCAATATGAAACGAGTCCCAACGCACCAGAGGTGGAAGCCGAATGGCCGCGACACCAAGAGGGGTCTGGGGGAACGGCTCACGCCAGCTCGATGCTTAGAGGCGCGGCGAAGATGGAGGAGCCTGGAAAGCATCCAAACAAAGTTGACGAATTGTGGCGGATAGCGTAGCTGATGAGGATGGGAACGAGGGGAATGCGAAAGGTAGATGACGAAGGATGAGATTGAAACGAAGAGCGTAATCGCCTGTCTTGGATGGGGATCGCTGATTTGGGACACACGCACCTTGCCGATCCGGCGCCACTGGTTCGAGGACGGCCCGCTCGTGTGCGCCGAGTTTCTGCGTAAGTCCAGCGATGGACGTATTACACTTGTATTGGATGAATCCGCACAGCCAGTCCGCAGCCTATGGGCCATCATGGATACGCGCGATCCTGATGAAGCCAGAACGGCTCTACGCAAACGTGAGCGCATACCGGAAAAAAGAGAGGAAGACTATGTGGGTTTGTGGACGCCAGGATCCGAGGCTCCGCCGACAATACCGGGGATGGCCGCCTGGGCACAGGCGCGGAATATACAGGCGGTTGTCTGGACGGCCCTGCCGCACAAATTCTACGACTACGACGAAACGAAGATTGCAACGAGCGATGACATCGTTGCGTATCTCGGCTCTCTCACCGGCAGCCTACGTGATGAAGCGGAGCGCTATATCCGTAGAGCACCCACACAGATCGACACGCTAATCCGGCGCGCCATTGAGGCGAAACTGGGTTGGACGGGACAGAACCATGGTTAGCGCCTGCATTCTATACCTTGATGAGATAGAGCTGACGATGCAAAAGCGCTTTGTTCCAGATGAGTTCAGCGCTCTTTTTCAGGAATCAGATCGCATCGAAACGCCGGACCCGGATGGCGGCGATCCGGACATCGAATACCGTGCAACCCGCAAGTCCATCCTCAAACGGCTTGACGTGATGGGCTGCACAGCAGCGCTGGCAAAGCGCCGGTTCGAAGAATGGAGAACCGAGCAGATACGCGACCAGGAGCGCTACCTTTCGGAGGTGGAGCCGGACAGAGACCCCAAACAGAATGAGGAGCTGATCGCTTTGAGCAAGCTCACCTGGGAGGAATGGTGTCTCCGTGTGCCTCGCGTGCTTTCAAGCCTCTACGAATTCGACAGCTATATTGATGAGACCGACCGCCGGATGAAGGAGTTTGGAGAAAAGCCGTGGCTATGGTTTGATGGGCTCGACTCCCTCATTTCTGTCCGAGCGATCCTTGAAGCAGCCCCTGATGTGCAGGAGGTCTCGCTTAATGTCGGCCACCTGATCGGCGGCGGATGGATCGATGCAGACAAGAAGATCTGTACAGAAAAGATTCGCATCGTCGCCGCGCGCGGGCAGCCGGCCGGTCCGGCGATCATTCTTGCCGAAGGTAAATCCGATATCGCCGTGCTCAAGGCGTCGATCGAACGCTTTCATCCCGACCTGACCGAATTTGTAACGTTCCTCGACCACAGTGAGTTCAAAGTCGATGGCGGGGCGAGCTATGTCGTCAAATTCCTCAAAGCGTTCGCTGCTGCGCGCGTGCCAACCAGTATTGTTGCCGTGTTTGACAATGATGCCGCCGGCCTCGCGGCCTACAAACAGGCACTCTCACTGAGGTTGCCCGACAATATGACGTGTATTCATTTGCCGGATATTGAACTTGCACGCGCCTATCCGACCATAGGACCGCAGGGCAGCCACGATGCCGACATCAACGGAAGGGCGTGCGGAATAGAGCTTTATCTCGGTAAGGAAGCCTTGTCATTGAACGGGACGCTGCGCCCGGTGCGCTGGACCGGCTACGACCAGCGCGCAGACACCTACCAGGGCGAAGTGGATAAGAAAGAGGCCGTGCAGGAAGCCTTCCTTACGGCCATGCGCGAGGGGGTGGGCGACATAGAGACAGATTATCCCGAGATGCAGCTTGTCTGGCAAACCATAGTGGAAGCCATTGCACTGACTACCGAGCGAGCGCAGGAGCAAGGGCGTCCGCCACCTGAACTGTAAACGTTAGTGGGGTACCCCATTCTTTTGACGCCACAAATAGCGCTTCACTCCTCGCGCAAGACGTGGACATCTGCTTTTTTTATTTGGGCATAAAACCGCGAAAGTCAGCAACAGGGTGTTAGTCACCGTTCAGGCTACATGGAATCCACATCCTCTAATGTCCGGTCCTTACCGGACTTAGAAGTCTAGTTGATTACGGTAAGTCTTCTATACAGTGAACTGTAAATTACTCCAAACGTCAGTGCGTACGCACACGGTTACTCTTTCATTCTGCCGACGTATCTGAAAACCCCGCACCTTACGGAATTGATTTTCCGTATCCCATCCTGACCCGGTACCGCACCATTGCGCCTCATGAACCCCATGAGGAAGACATCGATGCGCATCACCCACCTGCTGATCGTCGGATTGCTAGGTACAGCCTTTCCCGTCCAGTCGGTTTTGGCTGATGCAGACGCCGAGCGCGAAGCGCTGGCACGGATCGCCCATGAACTAGACACCCTCGAAACGCTGATCCGCAAGGCGGAGTCGCAGGCCGAACCAGATGCGCGTATTCGCTTCCGCTATGACTGGCTGCGCCAGGATCTGTCCAGAATGCAGCAGGGCATCCAGGACCACATCGATGCGCCACGGACGGAGCCGCGGACCTTCCCGCCGTTGCGCGGTGACTATCGGCGGTGATGGAGAGCCATGACACCCGCACAAGACGCGGCATTCCAGGCCGGTTCCGGCGTTACCTCTTCGACGCTACTCACGGCCATCGCCTCTGTGGTGATCGTGCTCGCCTTCGTGTGGGTGATTTGGGTGACGCTTGGCACTTTTCGCGCCTGGCAGGACGGGCAGGTCGGCCTATTCGACGTGATGTGGAGCGCGCTGCGCGCCAGCATCGTGCTCATGGTGTTGGGTTTTTATCTGCGGTGATGGCGATGCTTCATGTCATTGCCGCAAGGGTTCGGGGAATGCCCCGGTATTCAGCAAAGGGGGAAACCCCGTTACCTCGGAGAAAAGCAATCATGATGAAGACACTCAAAAAGGGCGCAGCCGCGGTCGGGCTGCTGGCGATGTCCGCGCATCAGTCGGTGTGGGCGGCCTTGCCGACACCAGTGGCGCCGAGTACGGCGCCGGCGGCCGGCGACTGGGTCGGACTCATCAAGGGCTACATCAAGGACGGCGGCCTGGTGCTCGGTCTGGCCATCGCGGTGCTCGGGTTCCTGTGGATCGCCTATCTCGGGTTCGCGAAGTTCAACGAGGCGCGCCAAGGCAAGGCCGAGTGGGCCGAGGTCGGCGTGCTGGGCATCGTCGGCGCCGTGGTGTTGATCTTCGCCAGCTACCTGCGCACCGAAGCCGCCGGCGTCATCTAAGCGAACATGTCCGATCGCGACGATATTCTGGCCAACCGGCTCAACGCCGAGCCGGCGATCTTCAAGGGTTGTTCGTCGTCCGAGCTGGGCGTCATCGTTGGTGTGGCCGCGCTCATCTGGCTGCCTGTCTCCCTCCTTCTGGCAGGGCTGATGGGCGCGGTCACCATGGGTTTTGGCATCGCCGGTGTGAGTGTGGTCGCCACGGTCATCGTGATGGCAAGTCTGTTGCAGCGCCTCAAGCGCGGTCGGCCGGACGGCTACTACCAGCAGCAGATCGCCATTCATCTGGAGGATCGCGGCTTGCGCCGGTCGCCGTTCATTCGGCGCAGCGGCGCCTGGGATATCGGGAGGAGTCGAAGTGCGACGTTACCGCTACGAGATCGATAACGTGCGCGCCCATCTGCGTTCGCTGTGGGTGATCATTGGGGTGCAGGTGGTCGTCATCCTGGCGTTGTGGTTCGGCTGGAGTCAGTCTCCCCAGCGCCTGGTCGTGCATGTTCCGCCGGACCTGCGCTCCGGTGCGACATTGGCGGTCGACGAAGTGCCGCCGCCCAACGTGTACGTGTTCGCCTTCTACATTTTTCAGCAGCTCAATCGCTGGCCCGAGGACGGGGCGCGAGACTATGGAAACGCGATTTTTCGAATCTCGCCGTATGTCACGCCACGCTATCGGGCCGATTTGATCGCGGATATGGAGCTGAAGGGCAGGCAGGGCGAGCTGGCCTACCGGGTGCGCGGGGTGCAGGAGGTCCCTGGCCACGGCTATGAAGAACGGCGGGTCGATGTGCTCGCGTCGGGTGTCTGGGTGGTGTGGCTGGATCTCGACCTCTACGAGTCGGTGAAAGGGATGACGGTGAAGAAGACGACCATACGCTATCCCTTGCGAGTCGTGCGCCTCGCCGTCGATCCGGAGTCTAATCCATGGGGCCTGGCGCTGGATGGGTTCGCGGCGGAGGGCCCGCGGCGGCTGGCGGAATCCGAGCTCGGTGATGCGTCCGGACAAGGCGGCTGACGGAGAATACATATGCCTACCTCAAACGATCTCAAACGTAGTATCGCTTTCTGGCTGGGTGTCGGTCTGCTGTTGATACAGTCGATGGCCCATGCCGCGTCGGAAATCATCGAGCGCATCGAGTGGAACAAGACCCCCATCCAGCTCGATCTCAAGGTGGGCCACGAACGATTGTTGCATTTGCCGGGATCGGCCAAGGTCGGTGTGCCGGCATCCCTGCAGCCATTGTTGCGTACCCAGAGCGTCAACGGCACGCTCTATTTTCTCGCCATCGCGCCGTTCGACGCCACTCGTATCATGGTGCGCACGCTCGACACTGGCCAGATCTATCTCTTCGATGTGTCGGCGTCCAGGGAGGGCGGCCAGACCCATCCCGTGCAGGTGTTCGTGAAGACGGCCGGTGAAACGGAACCCGGCCAGATGGATGCGCACACCGGCAACCACCACACAATCTCGCAGTACGGCTATGTCGCCCTGACCCGGTTCGCGGCGCAACAGCTCTATGCCCCCGCGCGCCTCGTCCAGGACCGGCCGGGCATCATGCGGGTACCGGTGGCGCGTGAACCCGTCAGCTTGCTGCGCGGTGGCACGGTCGACGCCGCACCGCTGGTGGCCTGGCGGGCAGGTGGTCTGTATGTCACGGCCGTCAAACTGACCAACCGTACCGATCAGCCACAGACCCTGGATCCGCGCGACCTGCGCGGTACCTGGCTGAGCGCGGCCTTTCAGCACAACCGGCTGTTGGCGGCCGGCAGTGAGGCGGACACCACGGCCGTGTACCTGATTTCGGCACGACCGTTCGAGACCTCGCGGTGATCCCATGATCATAGCCACCAGCAATCGACTGTTACCCCTCATCGCCGGCATTGTGGCGCTCATGCTGGTGTTCGTCACCCTCAAGTCATGCTCGACCGGATCGGATGACCAGATGGTGATGGGCGCCGTGCCGCGGGCGCCGGTGCCCGACGCCGACACGCCAGCCGACACCATCAAAACCCTCACGGCCAACGTTGCGGCGATGACTGCCGAGGTCAATGCGTTGCGCAAAGACAACGCCACGCTGCGCAATGAGAACCAGCAGCTGCTGAGCAATCGCGCCCAGATCGAGGAGAACGTGGCCACGCGCGTCAAACGTGATCTCCTGTCACGCGAGCACGATCAGGAGGCGCGCCAGCGAATGGATTCGAGTGTGCTGTCGTCGCTGACGGCGCGGGTGGATGTCTTGTCACAATCTCTATCGCAAGTGAAGCCGACACAGGGCACCGCTGACATCCCGGTCGGACTGGGCTTTGACGGTGGCGGGGCAGGGGTGCCGTCCGCCGGCGCACTGGTGTGGATCGATCCGCTGGATGCCATCGATGATGGTGCGAGTGCGGCGAACGGGAACGGTTTGTTGCATCAGGTGCGCCAATCCACCGGCGGGGCGCTGAGCAGCGCCCGTGAGCAGACCGGCAGCATCGCCAGTAAGCTGGATATGGTGCATCCCGTCTACACGGTCCCGCACAATGCCACACTCGTCGGGTCGACGGCCATGACGGCCCTGGTCGGTCGGGTACCGATACAGGGCCAGGTGCGTGATCCCATGCCCTTCAAGGTCATCACCGGTGCCGACAACCTGGCCGCCAACGGTCTCACCGTGCCCGGCGTGCAGGGCATGGTGTGGAGCGGCACGGCCATCGGCGACTGGACCTTGTCCTGTGTCACCGGGCGGCTCGACTCGGTCACCTTCATCTTCGACGATGGGACCATTCGCACCATTTCCGGCGATGACCGCGGCGGGAGCGGCGGCAACAATCGCCCCCTGGGCTGGATCTCGGATCAACAGGGTATTCCCTGTATCAGCGGTGAACGCAAGACCAACGCCCCGGCGTTTCTCACCCAGCGCATCGGCGTGATGGCCATTCAGGCGGCGGCCGATGCGGCGGCCGCGGCCGAGACCACAAGGGTCGTCGGCGAGACTGGCGCGGCGACCAGCAATGTCACCGGCGATACCGGCACCTTCGTACTGGGCAAGACCATCGCCGGCGGCAGTGACGAGGTTGCCAAGTGGCTCCTGGAACGCCAGTCGCAGAGCTTCGACGCCGTGTTCGTGCCGGCCGGCACCCGACTCGCCATCCACATCGACGTGGAGCTCCCCATCGATCTCGATCTCAAAGGCAGGAAACTCGACCATGCACAAGCCATTGATCCGTATCGCCGTGCTCGGCTTGATTAGTCTCGTGCTGGGCGGTTGCGCCGGCACCAAGGATACGGTGTTGCCCCAGGACGGGCCGCCCATGAAGGCGATCTACGAGCAACACATCCGGGAGATGGGCGCGCGTGATCCTCTGGCGATGCGCGAGGCGTTGGGAGATCGCCCCATCGTCGATGGCGACGGCTCGCTCCATGGCTACACGCGCGAGGCCCACAACGAGATCGACACCACCTTCCCCCGATTGCCCAATCCGAGCCTGATGATGTATGTGTTTCCGCACCTGGCGGGCGATGAGCAGGTGCCGGTGCCTGGCTACGTGACGACCTTCCCCCTGTACGAGCGGGTCGAGTATGCACTGCCCGGTGAAGTGCCGGCCGGGTCGCAACGGAAATGAGCATGGCAAAGCCACGGGCAAGCGAATCAGCGAGGAAGGCGCACGATCCGGCCGAAGCACCGCTGACCACGACGGCGGTCAAGCGCCTTTACGATCGCCCACCGTCGTTCACCGATCTCCTGCCCTGGGTCGAGTACGACGCGGACAGCCGCACCTTCCTGTTGGAAGATGGCATCAGCGTGGGCGCCTTGTTCGAGATCATCCCCGCCGGCACCGAAGCCCGCACACCACAGTTCATGCAGCAACTGCGTGACGCCATCCAGACCGCACTCACCGATGCCATCCCCGAAGAAGATGAAGCACCCTGGATCATGCAGGTCTACGTGCAGGATGAGCCAAGCCTGCAAGCGTTTCAGAAGGAAGTGGCGGCCTATGCACAGCCGTCCGCCAGAGACACGCCATTCACCCGGCACTTTCAGGCGATGTTTGCGCAGCACCTGGCACGGATCACCCGCCCCGGCGGACTGTTCGAGGATAACGCGGTAACAGGAACCCACTGGCGTGGACAAGTGCGCCGGGTACGCGCGACGCTCTATCGCCGCTTGAAGGTGAAGGGCAAGACGCCATCGGCGGTCGAGGTGATCGAGGCGATGAACGACGTGGCGACCAAGTGGGTCGCCTCACTGGCCTCGGCCGGCATTCGCGTGCGGCGCGGCACTGGTAGGGATCTCTACGAGTGGCTGTTGAAGTGGTTCAACCCGAAACCGGCGATCGCCGGTGGTGACCCTGACAAGCTGTTGGAGATTGCGCCGTATCCCGGCGACGAGGACCTCCCGTTCGGTTACGACCTGGCCGAGCGGCTGACGCTGACGATGCCGCGCTCGGATAATGAATCCGCCACCTGGTGGTTCGACGGTCTGCCGCACACCGTGGTCACCATCCAGGGATTGCGGCGGGCGCCCGAGGTGGGGCACATCACCGCCGAGCGCCAGGCCGGCGACCACGTCTTTTCACTCTTCGACCGCCTGCCCGAGCACACTGTGATGGTGCTCACCCTGACGGTCAAACCACAGGACTTCACCCGCAACCATATCGCCCAGGTCAAACGGGCCGCGGTGGGCGACTCCGCCGAGGCGGCGCTGACGCGCGAGGACGCGGAACTCGTGGAGCGGGAGATGGCGCAGGGCAACAAGCTCTATCCGCTGAACATCGCCTTCTACGTGCGTGGCGAGCATCCCAAGGCGCTGCGCGCCAACGTCAATCAACTGAATGCGCTGCTGCTGCCCAATGGCCTGCAGCCGATCTTGCAGGAAGCGGATCTGCTCGCCCTGGACAGCTATATTCGCAATCTGCCGATGGCCTATGACGTGTCGCTGGACAAGTCCAGCCGCCGCTCGCGCCTGGTCTTCTCCCGTCATGCCGCCAATCTGTTGCCCCTGTATGGCCGCTCGAAGGGCACCGGTCACCCGGGGCTGGTGTTCTTCAACCGCGGCGCCGAGCCGCTGGCCTTCGATCCACTGCATCGGGAAGATCGCAAAAAGAACGCCCACATGCTGATCCTCGGGCCCACCGGCGCAGGCAAGTCGGCGCTGCTGGTCTACCTGCTGCAACAAATGGCCGCGGTCTATCGCCCGCGCATCTTCATCATCGAGGCCGGCGGATCGTTCTCGCTGCTGGGTCAGCACTTCCAGGCCCACGGCGTCTCCGTCAACCAGGTCACCCTGAACCCGAACGTGGATGTGAGCCTGCCGCCGTTCGCGGATGCGTTGCGCGTTCTGGATAAAGAACGCCGCGTGCACCTTCCCAAGGAGCCGGATGAGCTGATCGATGACGACGACGAGGCCGAAGACGAGGCCAGCGGCCGGGACATCCTGGGCGAAATGGAGATCGCCGCCCGGATCATGATCACCGGCGGCGACGAGCGCGAGGACGCCCGCATGAGCCGCGCCGATCGGCTGCTCATCCGCAACGCCATTTTTCTGGCCGCCAAGACCGTGAAGGAGAGTGGTCAAGACCAGGTCATCACCGAAGACGTGGTCAGCGCCTTGCACGCTATCGGCCAGGATCAAAGCCTGCCCGAGCACCGGCGCAACCGCGCGATCGAGATGGGCGACGGCATGGCGCTGTTCTGTTCCGGCCTTGCCGGCCACTTCTTCAACCGACCTGGTACCCGTTGGCCCGATGCCGATGTGACCATCTTGGAAATGGGCATGCTGGCGCGGGAAGGCTACGAGGACCAGCTCACCGTGGCCTACATCTCCATGATGAGCCACATCAACGATCTGGTGGAACGCCATCAGCACGATGCCCGGCCCACCTTGGTGGTGACCGACGAAGGCCATATCATCACCACCAATCCGCTGCTGGCCCGCTACGTGGTCAAAATCACCAAAATGTGGCGCAAGCTCGGCGCCTGGTTCTGGATCGCCACTCAGAACCTGGAGGACTTCCCCGACGCCAGCCGCAAGATGCTCAAGATGATGGAGTGGTGGCTGTGCCTGGTCATGCCCAAGGAAGAAGTCGAGCAGATCGCCCGCTTCAAGGACCTGACCGACGTCCAGCGCAGCCTGCTGCTATCGGCCCGCAAGGAACCCGGCAAATACGTCGAAGGCGTGGTGCTTTCCGATAACCTGGAAGCCCTGTTTCGCAACGTGCCGCCGCCATTGTCACTCGCGCTTGCCATGACCGAGAAGCATGAGAAAGCGGAGCGGGCGGCCATCATGCGCGAACGGAATTGCAGCGAGCTTGAGGCCGCTTACGCTATTTCGGATCGGATTTCCGAGAGTAGCCGAAGTTGAATTGATATTCGATAACCTATTTCTTGCGCTTGCCTTTTGTCTCATCTTGGCTAAGCACTGATCCGCCAAGTGATTTGATCTCAGTCTTTGTTAGTTTATCTCCTCGAAGAGCCTTTGATGCGATTGAGGATACCTTATCCCCGGATTGCTTTTTCACACTGCCTTTTTTTGTAGCCATGTTCGTATCTCCTCATGGTTTAAAGATACCAGAATGCACTTTGGATTCTGGATAACATCGTTCTAGCGTTTGAATGGAACCACCTTGCCGCCTTGATTTTTCAGGGTAGGTCCCGTGCTTGGATTATGCTTGCTTGCAAGGAATCCGGTTTCCAGCTCACAAATCTTTTCGATTTCCGATGTATTGAGAGTTAGATCCTGTGCGATCTGATCACCAGTTTTAACCTTTTCACGAACGAGAAGTTTGATACTCTTTGGAACGAGATTTGGCATTTCAGATTGCGTTGAATCATCCAGTGGTTCCCTCTTTCTCCATCCGCGCCTCGATAGGTTTATCCACAACCGTTTCTCTTGTGGTTCATCTATCAGACCAAGCTGCCTACATCTCTTTATCTGTACTCCCATGGAAACATTCCACCTTGGTTTCAATGAACGAAAGGCGTCTAAAGAAACTCCCCATAGCTCTTTGCTATACGCAGTCGCTGGCAACAGAAATGCTCCTGCGAAATAGTGCGCCTGATTTTCAAGTAGCTTGAAATCGCTAGACTTAGTTATTGATTTCTCATCTACGTTTCTGTGCAAAACTAGGTGTCCAAGTTCATGGGCAGCATCGAACCGCGACCGGAAATAGTTCTCTTTGTCAGATGACAAAACAACTAGCGGGTGAGGGCTTCTGTATTCCGAAAAAGCATCAAGAGTTTCTGACTCAAATGCGGTTCGCCAAACAACAATTCCATTGCTTTCCAAAGTCCTAACCATATTAGAAATCGGTCCATCTCCAAGCATCCAGTACTGTCTGAGTTGCTCAGTAATTGACTCGATCATTAGTGAGTCTATTTCTTTGAAATTAGTTGGAACATCGAAGTCCTGTAGGTTAACTTCAGGGAAGTCGAAATACTCCATCAGGTATTCAATTAGCTCTAGTGATAATTCATATCGCGCTTCTGCGCGTGTGCGCGCGGCCTTGGTTGCTGTACTCATAGAGCGATAGAAAATCTTGGTCGGTTTTTCAATATTTATGTCGCGCAGGAAAAACGCAGTCGGAACGTTTAAGACGCGGGAAAGTTTGTCGAGGATTTCTTGACGAGGCTTCTGTGAGCCTTTCTCATAGAGAGAAATCGTAGACGGGGAAACATCAACCATGTCAGCTAAGCTCACAGCAGTCAGTCCCCTAGCATTCCGCGCTTGTGTTAGGCGGGCGCCTTTGAAACCAGAAACTGCAACTGCCATTACTGACCTTCCTCATTACGCGGCTGTTGCTCTTTTCGTTCTTTTTTCCAGACTGGATCGGTTTTCTGTACTTGCGCTTGTAAGTCTTCTGTTTTTCTATAAAGCCGCTCTTGTATTTCGAGTATCTCTATTAACTCAGTTGGCTCTTGCACCCAAGCGGTAAAATTGTGATTGGGAAAGCCGATCGACAACGAGTGGAATTCATTCTTCTTTCCGGGTACCTCCGAATGAACGATGATTCCATAAATCTGTTCGTCACCCGGATTCGACTCGACAGGAAATAACTGGTTTTGTGATAAGTGTTCATTGATGCTTGCATATTGCTCACGGCTTCGTGAAATGCGCGGGAAACCACCTGGCCCGGCAATATGGCTGGCAGTTAGTCCAAATGGGCCAACTACAATTTTCACGTGTTCGCACCCACCTTTTTCTGGCTGCTCCATCCCGACTTTGAGGCCATGTTCAACGCACAAGGTTCTGGTGGCTGCCTCGAATAGGGCGCGGCGCTGATGGCCGAGGAGGTAATCGGCTTCTGGCTTTCCGATGACCGGGTTGTTATAGACAGTATCGAATGCATCGCGGTAGAGATTTGGCGCGATCTCAAGAAATGCTCTGATAAATCCAGGCGGTATGTGGGTAGCAAGTAGCTGGTTCAGGGGCAACACTGGCTCTGTCATGAAAAACGCTTCCATATTTGGTGGAATGGGAAAAGTTTATGAAAAACTTTGGTGAAACGCAATAGATGCGCAGATTATTTATTATAATGGGAGGAGTTTCACGCATACGTGAGAAATGGAACCCTGTAGTTAAAGTAGAAAAAAATAAGAAATAAGTATAAAAAAATCAGCAACATATGCCGAGATTAACAGAATAGATCCAGGTTGACAGATCGCTTAGGCAATTAGATCGGACGTTTCCAACGCCCGGCAAGGTAATCTTCACTTTGCGCCCCGCCGATGTACTAGGTCCTATCGAAGAATCACGCACGGTCTTGAAAGGATTATCCATTTCGTAGGATGCTCGTTCGCGCCACGATAGCCCATCTCATTCTCCGCGGGCCTTTCGTGCAAATGATCGGGAAAACACAATCAATTCGGTTTGTAGTGCTGGTGTCTGTTGTGCTTGCGCTATTCGCCGGAGGTGTTGCGCAAGCGGCCCAGAACAGCGCGGGGAATCCCCACCTCGTCGAGGTGTTCACCACGGCCGAATCACCGATCACCCGCGATGCCGACCTGGCGCGGCTCACCTCCGGCATCATCGACCTCCAGATTTACGAGTTGGACGGCATCCAGCGTGTCGAGGCGAAGCTGTCCCAAGGTCTTACGGCCGATCCCGAGCAATCCAAACAAATCGTGTTGCAACGCTTCCAGCAACTGCATGAGGAAGATCGTGCACGGATGCAACGCGCCGCGATGGGCCTGGCGAAGGCGGCGCAGTACGGTGTCGATCGCTATCCCGCCATCGTATTCGACGGTGAGGTCGCGATCTATGGCGTGACCGACATCGGTGAAGCATTGCATCGGTATCAGCAGTGGCGGGAAGGCCGGAAGCAATGAGAGGGCAGGGGTTCCTGTCGCTTGGCCTGGCCGCGTTGCTGTTGATGCCCGTTGCTGGCAAGGCGGGTTCCATCACGACACCGGAGATCGTGGCCAAGACGACGGCCGCGGCATTTTCCTGTATGCAGTGGATGCCCATCGGTACGTGTTTCTGGTTACGCTGTTCCTGGACCGGTTGCAGTGTCAGAACCTCACTCAAGGTCGGACATTACAACCCGGACCTGGTGGTCAGCAGCTACAACGAGTTGGGCGGAAACCCCTGGGCCGAGATCCGGTCGACGCTCGGCCTCGCCCAGAAGACGGCGGCCACCGGATTGATCGGATCATTGCTGCCGGTGCCCATCGACAGCGCCGGCAACCGCACCGAGGGGACATCCGGTAATCGCGATCACAAGAACATGATCTTCAGCGAGACGGATGCCATCGGCCATCCGCTCAGTTCGCTCTCCGGTATCGTCGCCGGCGTGGGGATGTTGTGTGAGACGGAGACGACGTCCTTCATGCCGTATTTCCAGTCCAGCCTCGATGCCCTGTCCTGGCGCCAGGAGGTGCCGGAGATTTTCTACCCTGCGAGTTTCATCCCGGGGCTGCGTGAGATCGGCACCTGGCCGTTGCAGACCTGGGGCGGGGTGTATCCGCGCACCGGCTGGACCACACAGGCCGAAGAGCCCAAGGCCGCGGCCATCAACGCGCAGCGGGCCGGTGACATCGTGACCCGCACGGCACAGCCGCATGTGTACGTTCCGGTCACCGCCTCGTCGTCTCCGAGCCAGCGGGTGTGGTCGCCCGGTCCGCTGATGGAGAAAGACCGCCGCACCGGCACCTGGCAGATGCTGGTCCCACGTACCGAGACGAGCTGTGATGTGTTCGGTATCAATGACCTGGCGACCTTGACGGGGTGGGGCGGCGGCCGGGTCGATAGCGAGGGCGATTATGTCTGGAACCTCTGGCGTCCCTACAAGTGTCGTCAGCGGCGCGGCCAGTGGTTCCTGTTCAACATCGACTGGATTTCCTACCCGCCATGAAGCACAAGCAAGGATACCCAATGGCCACGAACCACCGATCCACACGGATCATTTCACGCAACGCATGCGCGTCGCTGCTGATCGCCCTGTCTGTATGGAGCAGCGCCTATGCCGCCAAGGCGCCGACGGAAGACAGCCTGTGGTACTACGAGATCGGTGGCGCGGAGCCGGTGTCGGCGCCGGCCAATCCCTCGGTGGTCTCGGTCACCCTGGGCGGTTCGGCCCAGCTGGGCATGGGCTACAGCTGCGGCAAGTTCGATCCCGTGGCGGCGGTCACCAACACGCTGAACGACATCGGCGCCGGTGTCGACAACATGATGAACGCCATGACCGCCGCGGCGAGCGCCGCCATCGCGGCCTTGCCGGCGCTCATTCTGCAGAGGGCCAACCCGGGGCTCTACGACATGTTCCAGAACGCGCTGTTGCAGGCCAAGGAGACCATGCAACTCGCCACCAAGTCTTGCGAGCAGATGGAGGTCGAGTTCGCCAAGGGCAAGAATCCCTATGCCGATCTCGTCACCCTGTCCAAGGGCAACGACTGGAAACTGCAGATGGGTATCGGCGGCAACGACGCCGTGACGGCGAAGACCGCGGTCGAGACATCCAACGGTGGCAACGGCGTACCCTGGATCGGCGGCCAGGCCGGTGGTTCGGGGCAGCCGCTCCTGGAGTTCACCGGCGATATCGGCAAGGCGGGTTACAAGATTACGATGAACCGGCCCGTCACCGCGGTGGGACCGGTGCCGCCGGCGTCGGCGACCCGGCTGTCTGAGGTCTGGGCCACACCCGCCGATGCCAGGGACTGGGTGGTGGATGTGGTAGGGGAGAACATCGTGACCACCTGCGATACCTGCCGCAAGGACAGCATTCCCGGCACCGGTCTGTTGCCGAAGCTCTATCAGGAAGCGAGCACGGTGACGGTGGAGATCCAGAATCTGGTCAGCGGTGCGACGCCACCGACGCTGGCGAACCTGGAGAACATCACCGCCCCCGGCGTGGCCATCACGCGCCAGGTCATCGAGGCGATCCGGGAGATGCCGGCCTCCGAGCAGAGCCTGATCATGGGCCGGCTGGTATCGGAGATCAGCACCGCGCGCACGGTGGAAAAGGCCCTGTTCGCCCGGCGGCTGTTACTCACCGGTCGGCAGGTGCCAGAGGTGTACGCCACCGAGGTGGCCCGCGAGCACGCCGACACCTCCATCGCCGAGCTGGACAAGGAGATCGAGAACCTGCTGTTCGAGACGCGCGTGCGCAAAGAGGTCGTCTCCGACACGGTGAGCCTGTTGCTCCAGCGTGCGGCGGCGCGACGCCAGTCCTCCCTGACCACGCCCACCGTGCCCACGATCGATCCCCGGCCCTTGAGCCATGGCCGCGTTCCGTAACGGCTTTGCCATGCGCCGGCGCTGGTTCGTGCTGCTGACCCTGTCGGCGCTCGGGCTGGCGTTGGGCATCGGGGCCTTGCTCTGGCACTCAGTGCAGACCTCGTCGGTGGTCGCTAT
>CBDDRG010000111.1:0-4294 GCA_965232975.1 uncultured bacterium | reverse complement strand
CGTATTGAACGTGGACAACCGGGTCTTTGGCCTTGGGCTGGCGCTGGAGCATAGCTTGCTGGGCGCCTGCGCCATCGACGCCACCGGCGTGCCCTTGCCGCCGCAGACGCTCGCGCAGGCGCAGCGCGCCGATGCGATTCTGCTCGGCGCCGTCGGCGGCCCCAAGTGGGATAACATCGACCGCGCGATCCGCCCCGAGAGAGGGCTGCTCGGCATTCGCAGCGCGCTCGACCTGTTCGGCAACCTGCGCCCGGCCATTCTGTATCCCCAACTCGCCGCCGCGTCGAGTCTGAAGCCGGAGGTGGTGAGCGGGCTCGACATCCTGATCGTGCGCGAACTGACCGGCGGCATCTATTTCGGCGAGCCGCGCGGCATCCGCACCCTGGCCGACGGCGAGCGCCAGGGCTACAACAGCGATGTGTACCGCGAGAGCGAGATCCGCCGCATCGGCCATCTGGCGTTCCAGGCCGCGCGCAAGCGCAACGGCAAATTGTGTTCGGTCGACAAGGCCAATGTGCTGGAAGTGACCATGCTGTGGCGAGAGGTGATGACCGAACTCGCCGCCGAGTACCCGGACGTGGCGCTGAGCCACCTCTATGTCGATAACGCCGCGATGCAGCTGGTGCGCGCGCCCAAGCAGTTCGACGTCATCGTCACCGGCAACCTGTTCGGCGACATCCTGTCCGACCAGGCCGCGATGCTGACCGGCTCCATCGGCATGCTGCCCTCGGCATCCCTCGACCAGCACGGCAAGGGCCTGTACGAACCCTGCCACGGCTCGGCGCCGGACATCGCCGGGCAAGGCGTCGCCAACCCGCTCGCGACCATTCTGTCGGCGGCGATGCTGTTGCGCCACTCCCTCGATCAGGGCGCGGCGGCGCAGGCGATCGAAGCCGCCGTTGGCGCCGTGCTCGATCAAGGCTTGCGCACGCCCGACATCCACACGCCCGATGCCATCAGGGTGGGCACCGTCGCGATGGGCGATGCGGTGGCCGCAGCGCTGGGTTAAAAATCTTATACAAAATCGAGATGTAATAGGTTAACGAAATGAAAAATATCGGCTTTGTGGGTTGGCGCGGCATGGTCGGCTCGGTGCTGCTGGAGCGCATGCAGGCCGAGGGCGATTTCAAGGCGCTGGCCGCCCGGCACATCGCGCCCGTATTCTTTACCACCTCCCAACATGGCCAGCCGGGGCCAGCCATTGGCATACCCACGCCGCCGCTGCAGGACGCGATGAATCTCGACCAGCTGCTGGCGATGGATGTGATCCTGACCTGCCAGGGTGGCGACTACACCAAGGCCGTGCACCCGCGCCTGCGCGCGGCGGGTTGGCAGGGCCATTGGATCGACGCCGCCTCGACATTGCGCATGGAGCCCAACGCCATCATCGTGCTCGACCCGGTCAATCGCGGCGTTATCGACCAGGGTCTGGCGAGCGGCGTGAAGGACTACGTCGGCGGCAACTGCACCGTCAGCCTGATGCTGATGGCCCTCGGCGGGCTGTTCAACGCCGGGCTCGTCGACTGGACCACCGCGATGACCTATCAGGCCGCCTCCGGCGCCGGTGCCCAGAACATGCGCGAGCTGATCCGGCAGATGGGCGCGGTGCACCAGAGTGTGGCGGCCGAACTGGCCGATCCGGCGTCTGCCATTCTCGCCATCGATCGCAAGGTCACCGACTGTCTGCGCGGCGCTAGCCTGCCGCAAGAGCATTTTGGCCATGCGCTCGCTGGCAGCCTGCTGCCCTGGATCGACGTCGAACTGCCCAACGGCCAGAGCCGCGAGGAGTGGAAGGGCCAGGCCGAGGCCAACAAATTGCTCGGCCGCGAGGGCCACCCGATCCCGATGGACGGCCTCTGCGTGCGCGTCGGCGCCATGCGCTGCCACAGCCAGGCGCTGACCATCAAACTCAACCGCGATGTGCCCATGGCCGAGATCGAGAGTCTGATCGCCGAGGCCAACCCCTGGGTGCGGCTGATCCCCAACCACCGCGCCGACAGCCTGCGCGAGCTGACCCCGGCGGCGGTGACCGGGCGCATGGAAGTGCCGGTCGGGCGCCTGCGCAAGCTCGCGATGGGTGGCGAATACCTGTCCGCGTTCACGGTCGGCGACCAGTTGCTGTGGGGCGCCGCCGAGCCCTTGCGGCGGATGCTGCGCATCATCCTGGAGCGCCGATGATCGATATCGCGGTGGTAGGCGCTACCGGCGCCATCGGCGGCGCGATGCTTGCCGCGTTGGCGGAAAGCGAACTCACCTTCGGCAGAGTCCATGCGCTGGCGAGCGCGACGGCAGTTGACGAGGTCGTGCTGTACGGCCACAAATCGCTGTCGGTGCAGGACCTTGCCGAATTTGATTTCGGCCGCGTCGCGCTCGCGCTGTTTGCGGTTCCCGCTGTCGTTGCCGCCGAGTTTGTGCCCAGGGCGGTCGCCGCCGGCGCCATGGTGGTCGATTGCAGCGGTCAGTTTCGCGGCGATCCCGACACGCCATTGATTGCGGCGGCGGTAAACCCCGAAGACCTCGCCAGCTGCGCCACCACCCATATCGTCGCGACGCCGGGCAGCCTGGCGATACAGCTGGCGCGGGTACTCAAGCCCGTCCACGAAGACGTCGGCGTCCAGCGCGTTCAGGTCGCCACCTATCAATCGGTGTCGAGCGCCGGCAAGCGTGGACTGACCGAGCTGGCCGGTCAGGCGGCGAGCCTGCTCAACGGCAAAGCTGTCGAGGCCGAGCTGTTTCCACGCCAGATCGCGTTCAATTTGATCCCCCAGATCGGCGGACTGGGAGCAGACGACAAGAGCGACGAAGAAATCGGTCTGATCAATGACATGCGGCGACTTTTGCAGGAGCCGGAGATGGATGTTGATGTCACCTGCGTCCAGGTGCCGGTGTTTTACGGCAGCGCCCAGGCGGTGCGCGTGCAGACCCAATATCCTCTCGACGTCGAGGCCGCGCGCGCGCTGCTGGCCAATACCCCCGGCCTGGTGTTGGGCGATTCGGCGACGGCCTATGCGGTGCCGGTCGGCGATCTCGATAGCGCCGATCAGGTATTTGTCGGCCGTATTCGCGGCGCCGGCGCCCATGTCCTCAATCTGTGGCTGGTCGCCGACAACGTTCATATCGCCGCCCGCAACGCGGTGCGGGTAGCGGAGTCGCTGATTAAGGCCTATCTTTAGTCACGCTAGCGAGCGCCGCACCGGCTCTGCCAGCGCCGGTTCGGCGCCCCCGACGCCTGCTCCGTGCACGCTTGGTGAACGGTCAAATCACGGTTGCTCGCCGTCAAGCCCCTCAAATGGAGTTTGCGGACGGTCGGCGGTGAAGCCAAAGCGCAGTCGCGGTAAGTAGTAATGTGCCATCACGGAAACAGGAATCAAGCTCATGCGCGCACTGACTTGCACATCGGGCGTACTGGCGCTGGTGTTGGCCGGCTGGGCGCAGGCGCTCGGCCTCGGCGAAATCTACCTGCATTCGGCCCTGAATGAACCCCTGCGGGCGGAAATCTCCCTGGTCGGTGCCGAGCGCCTCGACGAGGCACAGATTTTGGCGCGCCTGGCGCCGCCGCTGGACTTCGAACAGGCGGGCATCGAGCGCAGTTTCGAGCTGCAGGATTTGCACTTTGTCACTGATTTCGCCAATGGCGCTGCGCCCCTGGTGCGGGTGACGTCCCAGGGCGCGGTGCGTGAACCCTACCTGAACTTTTTGCTGGAGTTGCGCTGGCCCAGTGGGCGCCTGTTGCGCGAGTACACGCTGCTGCTCGACCCCCCGGGCATGGGCGTGCTGGCGTCTGAGGTTGCCCCGCGGCGGGCGCCAGTGGCGGCGGCAGGCGAACAACATATCGCTGGCGACATCGTCGCGGGCTCCGCCAGCCACTGGGTGGCGAGTGGGCAAACCCTGTGGCAGATCGCCAACCGTTATGCACCCTCCGGGACGTCGACTCACGCCATGGCGGCGGCTATCCACCGGCTGAATCCCGACGCTTTCCGGGGCGGTGACATCGACCGCCTGCTAGCGGGCGCGACGCTGAGATTGCCGACCACCGCGAGCCCGGCGCAGGGCGGCGCCGCGCGGCAGCACGCCGCTGCGCCGCGGTCTGCGACCGTTGCCGACGCCGCGCCTGCACCCATCGACCACGACCCGGCTGCGTCGGGAGATACCGCGATCATTGTCGGCGGGGCGCCAAGCATCGCCGAACAATTGGCACTCGCGCTCGCTCAGGTGGAAAGATTAGAAATCCAAAACAATGAGTTGCGGAGCAAGATTAAGCAACTGGAGGCGATTGCCAGCGGCGCTCCACCGA
>CBDDRG010000110.1:0-3039 GCA_965232975.1 uncultured bacterium | reverse complement strand
GGCGAGGCCGATCTCGATCTGGCCACGGCCGGCGTCCAGTTCAACTTCTGACCACGGTTCTGGCGGTGGGCGGGCGTGACGGCTGAGTCGGCCCGCTCTGCGCCTGCGACCCACGCCGCAGGGACGGTCCCAAAGATCGTTCCTGCGGCACCTTGCCGATGGCACCGCACGCCTGCGGGCTGTCGCGCGCCAGGGCCGCCTCCATCCCACTGATTCGAAGCCGCCGCTGGCGGTGCCGGGCCCGCTGCGAGTCATCGCATCGTTCGCGCCCTGGAGAGTCGCTAGAATGCGCCGCAGCCCTCCATTCTTACGGTCCCATGCGGCCCTATGTTCCAGCGCCTGATTTGCCTGTTTGCGCTGTTGTGCGGTACCAGCGCCGCGCACGCCGAATCGACCGTCTTGCCGCGGCCGGCGGCATTGGAGCCGGCGGTGCGTTTCTGGAGCCGGGTGTTCAGCGAGGTCGACACGCGCAGCGGTTTCCTGCACGACGATCGGCACCTGAACGTTATTTACGAGACGCTGCGCTGGTCCGGCGACCTGGAGCGCGGCGCCCGCCAGGCGATGGTCGAGCCGCAGCGCCTGGCGATTCAGAACATCCTGCTGCGTCTGGCCGATGGCGACGCCGACACCTCCGATCCCCAGGTGCGGCGGGTACGCGCGCTGTGGCAGGGCGCCTCGTCCACCGAGCTGCGCGAGGCGGCGGGCCGGGTGCGTTTTCAGCTCGGCCAGGCCGACCGCTTCGCCGCGGCGCTGCGCCGCTCCGGCACCTGGGAAGATCACATCCGCCGCACGCTAGGCCAGTACGGCGTGCCGCAGGAAATAGGCGCCCTGCCGTACGTGGAATCGGGCTTCGATCCGATGGCCGGCTCACACGTCGGGGCGGCCGGCCTGTGGCAGTTCATGGCCAGCACCGGGCGGCTGTTCCTGCGCATCGACAACTTCGTGGACGAACGCTACGACCCGCACTCGGCGACCGTGGCTGCGGCCAAGTTGCTGCGCGGCAACCACGATGCGCTCGGCACCTGGCCGCTGGCGCTGACCGCCTACAACCACGGCCGCGCCGGCATGCGCCGGGCCGTCAACAGCATGGGCACCGACGACATCGCCACGCTGATCGAGCACTACGACGGCCCGGCCTTCGGCTTCGCCTCGCGCAATTTCTACCCTACCTTCCTGGCGGCCCTGGAGCTGTCGTCTGCGCCCGAGCAGCACTTCGGACCCATCGTGAAGGCGCCGGCGGCGCAGATCCGCGAGGTCACCTTGCCGTCCTATCTGCCGCTGCGCGCCGTCGAGCAGGGGCTGGGCGTGGATCGCACCACGCTGCGCCTGCTGAATCCGGCCCTGCGCCGCACGGTGTGGGACGAGACCGGGTTATTGCCGAAAGGCTACGACTTGCGCCTGCCGGCGACCACCACCAACGCCGACACGCGCATCGCCGACATCGGCCGTCGCTCCGGCCAGGCGGCACCGGTCCTGGAGCTTCGGCACCTTGTGCGCCGCGGTGAAACGCTGAGCGGTATCGCCGCCCGCAACGGCCTCAGCACCCCCCAGCTCGCCGCCCGCAATGGCCTGAAGCCGACCGCGCAACTGCGCATCGGTCAGACCTTGAAATTACCGGCGCCGCCGGCACGTCTCGCCCCGACGCCGCGGGCCAACCGCTGACGCCGGACTTCCAGGGTCGCTCGCCGTCGCGCATTGCGAGGCATCAAAAAATCCGCGACCGGTATTGAATAAGGCGTTGCCGGCGCAAGCGATTTTCGGAGCCGGACAACGGACATCCGGCATCGCGCCAGAATGCCGTATCCGACCCTCAGACTGGCCCACTCATAACTACAGAATCCGAAGATTGCTTCCGCCAAACAGCCCGATCAGACCGATGATGATCAGATAAATGGCGACGATGTAGTTCAGCAGACGCGGCACCATCAGGATGAGAATGCCGGCAATCAGCGAAACGAGAGGGCCGAGACTGAGCGTCACGTTCATGTTCATCTCCTTGGGTCAGACTTAATGAGACGCTGAAATATTCAGCGGTTCTTTCGATTGCGCGGGTGACATCATCCTTATTTCGACGGCATGGTCCCTGCGATCGTCGACCAAGCGAATGGTTTGGTCCGGGCATTCGACACCGTCCACCGTCGTGCGCATCGCTTCGGCCTGCGCAGCGTCGCAGACCACTTCCTGCGTTACCGCGATGTGGTAGACCGTCTCGCGATAGCGGTAGTGGATCTTGAACCCCGACCAATCGGCGGGCAGGCAGGGCGCCAGATGCAGCTGGTCGGCTTCGAGCCTCAATCCGAGCAACGATTCCATGATGAGGCGGTACATCCAGCCGGCAGAACCGGTGTACCAGCTCCAGCCGCCGCGGCCGATGTGCGGCGCGACCGCATAGACGTCGGCGGCAACCACATAGGGCTCCACTTTGTACGTCGCAATGCCTTCCGGCGAACGCGCATGGTTTGCCGGGTTGATCATGGTCAGCAGCTCCCAGGCCCTTTCGCGATCGCCGAGCGCCGCAAACGCCATCGCCGCCCAGATGGCGCCGTGGGTGTATTGGCCGCCGTTTTCGCGCACGCCGGGCACGTAGCCGCGGATGTAACCCGGATCCACGGCCGATTTGTCGAAGGGCGGATCGAGCAGCTGGACCAGTTGGCTGTCGCGGCGCACCAGGCGCTGGTCGACCGACTCCATGGCCAGCAACGAGCGGGCCGAGCTGACCAAACCGGCCGCCCCGGATGGCCCGACCTGGGAGAGCACCGACCAGCTCTGCGAGATCGAATCGATCTGGCATTCGGCGCTGCCCGCCGAGCCCAGCGGCGTGCCATCATCGAACCAGGCGCGGCGGTACCAGGCGCCATCCCAGGCATGCGCGTCGATGTTGTGGCGCAACTGCTGCGCCTGCGCCAGGCAAAAGTCCGCAAAGGCGGTGTCGCCCTGCCCGCGCGCCAGCTCGGCAAACTGCCTGAGCACGGTGCACAGGAAGAAGCCCAGCCAGACACTCTCGCCGCGGCCCTGCATGCCGACCAGGTTCATGCCGTC
>CBDDRG010000109.1:0-27387 GCA_965232975.1 uncultured bacterium | reverse complement strand
CCAACTCGGCCAGCATCGAACGGTGCGTATCGGTCAGCGTCAACGGCGCGCGCTTGGTCTTCCCAGCCATGTCCGACTCCTGAAGGGACTCGGGAGAACATCATGCCACCAGTCGATATATGTGTAAATCTATTATTGGAATGGAGTACTAGTGTGTGGTGCTCAGGCTTGGATTCATCGCGGCGCAATTTTTTCCTTGCATGCCTGGCGGCGCATCGCTAGAATCCGCGCTCGCCTTTACCAGGGTCCCGCCGCATAACGCGGGATCGAGACGGGCCCGGGTGGGCCGCCCGGACAGGATTCAGCATGAAAACTTTCAGTGCCAGGAACGAAACCGCGCAGCGCGATTGGTATGTCATCGACGCGACCGACAAAACCCTGGGCCGGTTGGCGAGCGGTATCGCCACGCGCCTGCGGGGCAAGCACAAGCCCGAGTTCACGCCCCACGTCGACACCGGCGATTACATTGTGGTGGTCAACGCGGGCAAGGTGCGGGTGACGGGCAACAAGGCTCGCGACAAAATTTATCACAGCCACAGCGGCTATCCGGGCGGCCTTAAAACCATCAGTTTTGAGCGTTTGATGGGCAAGGCGCCGGAGCGCGCAATTGAATACGCAGTCCGCGGCATGCTCCCCAAAGGCAGCTTGGGCGCCACCATGTTTAAAAAATTGAAAGTGTACGCGGGTGAAGCCCACCCTCACGCTGCCCAACAACCGCGGCCGCTGAATTTCTGAAGGAAGATTGACCATGGCAGAGACCCAGTACTATGGCACTGGTCGGCGCAAGACGTCGTCGGCGCGCGTATTCCTGACCCGCGGCGCGGGCCTGATCACCGTCAACGGTCGCCCCCTCGACCAGTATTTCGGTCGCGAGGTCGCGCGGATGATTGTGCGCCAGCCGCTGCAGGTGGCGGGTGCCAACGATGGTTTCGATATCAAGGTCACCGTTAGCGGTGGCGGCAATTTTGGCCAGGCGGGCGCGATCCGCCATGGTCTGGCGCGCGCGCTGCTGCAATACGATGAAAGCCTGCGCTCGCCGCTGCGGCAGGCCGGCTTTCTGACCCGCGATGCGCGCGAAGTCGAGCGCAAGAAAGTCGGTCTGCACAAAGCCCGCAAAAAGCCCCAATTCTCCAAGCGCTAATTGCTGCGCGAGTCGTCGCTCAATCTCTGCGCCCAACTCAATGTTGGGCGTTTTGTTTTGCATAACAATATGTTGGAGGCTATTTGAAAGGCCTCTGCTTGTAAATCCGAGGGCTTTTCATTAGGATGACGCGCCTTTCGCGAATCGCAGTTCAACGCACCTAAACCACACTCGATCGATTTCTGACCTCGATCTATTTCTGACATCGCTAACAGGGGGCTCGCATGAGCAGTGATGGCATCAACCGGGGGCGACGGCGCTTTCTGACGGCCGCGACCTGTGTGGTCGGGGCGGCCGGCGTGGTGGGGGCCGCAGTCCCCTTCGTCGGCTCCTGGACACCCAGCGCCAGGGCCAAGGCCGCCGGCGCGCCGGTCAAAATAAATATCGGCAAGATCGAACCGGGCCAGATGATCACCGAAGAGTGGCGTGGCCAGCCGGTTTATATCGTGCGGCGCACGCCGCAAGCGCTGGCGTTGCTGGCTAAGCTCGACGATAAACTGCGCGATCCGAAATCAGCCGACTCAAGTCAGCCAACCTACGTCGATAAGGCCAACCGGGCCATCAAAGCGGAATACTTGGTGCTGGTTGGGCTTTGCACCCACCTGGGTTGCGCGCCGATGTACCGGCCCGAGGTCGGTGCCGCCGACCTGGGTGGCGCCGAGTGGCTGGGCGGCTTTTTTTGCCCCTGCCACGGCTCTAAATTCGATCTCGCCGGGCGGGTGTATCAGGGTGTGCCCGCGCCGCTGAACCTGGTTGTGCCGCCTTACAGCTACGAAAGCGACACCGCCATTGTGGTGGGTGTGGATCAGGAGGCCTCGGCATGAACTGGGTGCTCGCACTGTGGACTTGGGTGGACAAGCGGCTGCCGGTACAGCGCGCCTGGGACACCCACATGGGCAAATACTACGCGCCCAAGAATTTCAACTTCTGGTATTTCTTCGGCGTGCTGTCGATGGTGGTGCTGGTCAACCAGTTCCTGACCGGAATCTGGCTCACGATGAGCTATCAGCCGTCCTCGGAAGGGGCCTTCGCCTCGGTCGAATACATCATGCGCGATGTGGAGTACGGCTGGCTGCTGCGCTACCTGCACTCCACCGGGGCATCGGCCTTCTTCCTGGTGGTCTATCTGCACATGTTTCGCGGCCTGCTCTACGGTTCTTATCGGGCGCCGCGGGAACTGGTGTGGCTGTTCGGCATGGCCATCTATCTGGCGTTGATGGCCGAGGGCTTTTTGGGCTATGTGCTGCCCTGGGGCCAGATGTCCTACTGGGGTGCGCAGGTCATCATTTCGCTGTTCGGCGCCATTCCCTATGTCGGCGACGCCATTGTCGAGTGGGTGCGCGGCGATTACCTGATCTCCGG
Organism: uncultured bacterium; assembly: GCA_965232975.1. Taxonomy (GTDB): domain Bacteria; phylum Pseudomonadota; class Gammaproteobacteria; order Pseudomonadales; family Porticoccaceae; genus CBDDRG01. The sequence goes on along the minus strand of CBDDRG010000109.1, from coordinate 24,884 downwards.
CATCACTCTCAACCGGTTCTTTGCGCTGCATGTGGTGGCGGTACCGATCGTGCTGCTGGCCCTAGTGGTGCTGCACCTGCTGGCATTACACCAGGTGGGCTCCAACAACCCCGATGGCGTGGAGATCAAGAAGCACAAGGATGCCAATGGCATCCCCCTCGATGGTGTCCCCTTCCACCCTTACTACACCGTGCACGATCTGGTGCCCATCGTGGTGTTCCTGTTCGTGTTCTGTTTCATCGTGTTTTTCATGCCGGAGATGGGTGGCTATCTGATCGAGCACGCCAATTTCGAAGAAGCCAACCCGCTGAAGACCCCGCCGCATATCGCCCCAGTGTGGTACTACACGCCGTTCTATTCGATGTTGCGGGCGGTACCGGACAAGTTCTTTGGCTTCCTGATCATGGCGGGAGCCATCGCCATCATGTTCGTGCTGCCCTGGCTTGATCGCAGCCCGGTGAAATCGATTCGCTACAAAGGTTGGGTCAGTCGGGTCGCCATCATCGTCTTCGCCGCATCCTTTGTGATTCTGGGGGTGTTGGGCGTCAAAGCACCGACTCCTGCGCGCACCTTCCTGGCGCAAATCTGCACCGTGCTGTATTTCGCCTATTTCATTGCGATGCCGGTGTGGACCAGGCTGGAGCGAACCAAACCCGAGCCGGAACGCGTCACCATGAACGGCGGTATGGGTTTTTGGCGCGCCGTGGCCGTGTTGTTCGTGCTGGCGGTGATGGTGGTGCTGCCGCTGAAAGCCGTGGGCGCGGAGGCGGAGCTGGATTGCGGCACCATCCACTGCGATGCCATCAAGCCCGATCCAACCGACAAGGCGTCGCTGCAGGCCGGCGCCAAGCTGTTCGTCAATTACTGTATGGGCTGTCATTCGGGAAAGTATTCGCGCTGGGAGCGCGTCGCCGATGACCTCGGCGTTCCCAACGACATGATGCTCGAAAACCTGGTGTTCAGCGGCCAGAAGATCGGCGAGTTGATGGCTATTTCTATGCCCGAAAAATCCGCCAAGGTGTGGCTGGGCGCGCCGCCGCCGGACCTCACCCTGGTCGCGCGGGCGCGTTCACCCGCGTGGGTGTACACCTATCTGCGCAATTTCTACGCCGATCCCAGCCGCCAGGTTGGCGTCAACAACAAGGTGTTCAAGGACGTCGCCATGCCTCACGCCCTGCTCGATCTGCAGGGGTTGCAGACTTGCGCGCCGGGGCCGGTGCTGACCAGCAATGGCGGTGTCAAAGTCGACCCACTGACTAGCGCGCCTGTCCTCGAAGCCCCCTGCGGCAGCTACAAGCTGGTTGCGGAGGGCAAACAGTCGCCGGCCGAATTTGACAAATCTGTATTTGATCTGGTCAATTTTTTATCCTACATGGCCAATCCGGTCAGCGTTCAGAGCCGCAATATGGGCACTGGCGTGCTGTTGTTCATCGCGTTCCTGTTCGTGTGGGTATGGCTGCTGAACCGCGAATACTGGAAGGACATCCATTGATCAAGCGCACTTCGGCGCGCCCTGCGGCCGCTCGACCACTCGCATCGCCCGATCTGGGGAGGCTTTGATGGGCGTGATAGCCAGGCGCTCGTCCATGACCCTGTTTTCGGATCCGGCTTGTCACGACAGCCATCGGGTGCGCATCGTGCTCGCGGAGAAGGGGATTGCCGTCGATATTGAGGAAGTCGATCAGGCCGCCGTTTCTGAAGAGTTGACGCAACTGAACCCCTATGGCACGGCGCCCACGCTGGTCGATCGGGAGCTCTGCATTTACGACTCCAAGGTAATCATGGAGTACCTGGACGAGCGCTTTCCCCATCCGCCATTGATGCCGGTCTATCCGGTCGCCCGCGCCCTGACCCGCCAGTACATGCAGCGCATCGACAAGGACTGGTCTGCCGCCGTCGACCTGATCCTGCACAAGGGCGAGACCAAGGGCGCGGAGAATGCGCGCCGGCTGTTGCGGGACAGCCTGCTTGGCATCGCGCCGATTTTTGCCGACAAGCCCTATTTCATGAGCGACGAATTTACGCTGGCCGATTGCTGTCTGGCGCCTCTATTGTGGCGACTGGATCTGTTGGGCGTAAAGCTCGCCGGCGTCCGCCAAGCCCGGGCGCTTCTCGAGTACATGCAAAGGATTTTTCTCCGCCCGGGGTTCCGCCGCAGCCTCACGGAGGCCGAGCGGGAGATGCGCACTTGAGCAACCGGTGGCGGGGCACAGTTGAATTCGTCCTGGTGCGATCATGGCCATGACCTCCAACAGACCCTATCTGGTGCGTGCGCTGTACCAGTGGCTACTCGACAACGACTGCACGCCACATCTGCTGGTCAACGCCCTGATGCCAGGTGTCGAAGTGCCGACAGCGCATGTGGTGGATGGCAAAATCGTGCTCAATCTGGCGCCCCGCGCGGTGCGCGATCTGCTGCTCGCCGACACCGAAATTACCTTTGGCGCCCGCTTCGGTGGCCGGGCGATGAATTTGCGCGTTCCGATGGCCGCGGTGGCCGGCATTTATGCCGGGGAAAACGGTGCCGGCATGATGTTTCCCGCCGAGGATCCCGATGCCACGCCGCCGGATTCGCCGTCAGACCCGAAGGTCGATAAAAAGGCCCTCCTGAGGGTGGTAAAGTAGGGCCTCACCACCCCGCACTCTACCCCGAGGACAAGCCAATGAATGATCCAGTCGTAATTGTCGGAATGGCCCGCACCGCCATGGGCGGCATGATGGGTGCCCTTGCCGGCGTCGCGGCACCCGTGCTCGGCGCCACCGCCATCGCTGCGGCTCTGGTGCGCGCGGGCGTGGCGGCGGACGCGGTCGATGAGGTGCTGATGGGCTGCGTGTTGCCGGCCGGCGTCGGTCAGGCGCCAGCGCGCCAGGCCGCGCTCGGTGCCGGCGTGCCGGTCGGCGTCGGCGCCACCACCGTCAACAAGATGTGCGGTTCCGGGATGAAGACGGTGATGATGGCGGCCGATACCATCCTCGCCGGCCAGGCCCAGGTCGTCGTGGCGGGCGGCATGGAGAGCATGAGCAATGCGCCTTTCCTGTTGCCCAAGGCGCGAGGCGGCTATCGCATGGGGCACGGCGAAGTGCTCGACCACATGTACACCGATGGCCTGCAGGACGCCTACACCGGTGGCTTGATGGGCAGCTTCGCCGAGTCCTGTGCCAGCAAGTACACCTTTACGCGTGAAGCCCAGGACGCCTATGCGCTGGAATCATTGCGCCGCGCCAATGCCGCCATCGCCGCCGGCAATTTCAAAGCCGAGATCGCGCCGGTGAAACTGGCAACCCGCGGTGGCGAACAGATGGTTGACGTGGACGAGCAGCCGGGCAATGCCCGCCCGGAAAAAATCCCCGGCCTCAAGCCCGCGTTCAAGAAGGACGGCACGGTGACGGCGGCCAATGCCAGTTCCATCTCCGACGGTGCCGCCGCGCTGGTGCTGATGCGCCACAGCGAAGCCCAGCGGCGCGGGCTGGTGCCGATTGCCGCCATTCGCGGCCACACCCAGTTCGCCCGCGAGCCCGAGTGGTTCACCACCGCGCCGGTGGGCGCGATGACGGCGCTGCTGGAAAAGGTCAACTGGGCCGCGGCGGATGTCGATCTGTTTGAAATCAACGAAGCTTTTGCCGTGGTCCCCATGGCCGCGATGCACGACCTTGAGCTGCTCCACAGCAAGGTCAATGTCCACGGCGGTGCCTGTGCGCTCGGCCACCCGCTCGGCGCCAGCGGCGCGCGCATCATCGTTACGCTGCTGGCGGCATTGCAGACCCATGGCAAGACCAAGGGCATCGCCAGCCTCTGTATCGGCGGGGGCGAGGCGACGGCGATAGCGCTGGAGCTGTTGCCCGGCTAAGTTTGCGCGATCAACTAAAAAGCCCTGACCGTTTGACGACGGTCAGGGCTTTTTAGTCGTGGTCTCGACCACCATCCCTCACCTTTGCGTCCGTTCTAGGCGCGTAATAGCCAGATCAACGTGAACCACTAGGCTAGGTTAAACGTGCAGGCACCGTTACGCTGGCGGCAGCTTCGCCCGCGGTATGTTTCTGGCGCAGCGAGACTGAAACAGCACACGAAAAGCTTGATTGACCCTGTCCGCGGCCTCCCTTCGGTGTGTACGAGATTCCGTAAGATCCTTTTGCGATCCTGGATCGAGCTCACCCAATAGAAGCCGTCGTCGGGTTTCGACCTGAGCCCAATCGGTCAGCGCCGAGACGCCGAGGCGCTCGTAAGCGTCATGTTCGTCTTGAGAATACTGTGCTCCCGGCTCATCAGGCTCCTTCGAGACGATGTCCGGGTCGGGCCCAATGACGGGTGCCGGATTGTTTTTGATCGGCTGGGCAACCTCCCGGTGGGGCGAGGGAGGCGCACGGGGAGCACGCTTCAGCAGTTTGAATGGGAAGCGATGGCTGGATGTCGGCGAAGAGATCGTCCCCTCCCTCACCGGCGATCAGCGTTCGGACGTGATCCTTCAGCTTGCGCGCCTTGGGAGCTGATCGATGATCTAACTCCCCCAAGATGCGCTTGAGTTCCTTCGGGTCCATGCGATGTTGCGCGACGAATCCGGCGAGCTCATCGATTGATGCATTCAAGTAGGGTCGAGGGCCGTTGCCGATGGGGCCGGGCATGGCGTGACCTCCTTATACTTTGTCCAGATTGTGTGGTCGGCTTCGTCGGCGCCGAGCGGTTCGATGCCCAAGTTCTTTAAGGTGAGCCAGAGGTCGTTCAGCACCTCTGCGCGCCGACGCATGAAGTCGGAGCCAAAGCACCGCCAGAATTGCCATCCTGCGCGCTCCAGCACGCGTTGTCGCAGCATGTCGTCTCGCCAACGATCGGGGCCATGGTATTTGTCGCCGTCGCACTCTATCGCCAAGCGGCGCCCCTCATGCCCCTCCACGACAAAGTCGATCTTGTACGGTCCGCTGCGTACCTGCGGACGCACGCGATAGCCGCGCTCCACGAGCAGGTCGTACATCTCGAACTCGAATTCAGACTCGCAAAGTTCCCGGAGGGCCTTTGCCTTGTTCATGTCCTGTGCGAAGGGGTGCTTGAAGTGCTTCAGGATCATTCCGGTTAATGAGTCCGATCGGTGATCCGATTCATGGAAGGATCGGAACAGGATCATCCGATCTCTTGCGCGGGACATGGCCACATTCACGCGCTGGCGCATTTCCCTGCTGTCGGCCGGTCCGTTTTCGCCCGCCCCGATCACCATCGAAAGCAGCATGATGTTGCGTTCCGAGCCTTGGAAGCTCGGCGGATTGCCAATCTGTATGTTACGCGCAACGTAATCCGCCACGGAGACCTCTTGTGACACCAGGTCCTGGATGAGCGCGGCCTGCTTCTGGCCAACCATGGTCACCACGCCAAGCGTGCGCCCTTCGTATTGCGGATCCGCAATAATGTCCACGATGCGTTTCGCAATCGCCTCGGCCTCCGGGCGATTGATGTCACCCTGCCGGTGCCCGCCGTGGACGAACACATCAATCAAGGGCGGATCGAGTCGTTCGGCCGCAGTCGGCAGACGCAAAGGATGAATCTCGTGGTCGTAGAACCACGCCTTTGAGAACTCAATTAAGGCCGGAACGCAGCGGAAGTGTTCCTTTAGTTTGACCAGCGATGAAGCGAACAGGACCGAGGCCAGATCGTAGATCGAACTGCCGACGGTCATGTTCGCGGCAAAGGGCAGGCCTGACAGATGACGATCTCTAAGCAGGTCAATATCCGTTTGCGCAACTCCGACCGTTGAAGGGGAGACCTGCTTGTCGTCGCCCACCACCAGGAGTTTCTTGGCACGCAGCAGCGCCGGCATCGCCCAGATGTCCAGCTGCGATGCCTCATCGATCACAACCAGGTCGAAGAGGCTCAGCTGTGCAGGGATAGCCTCGGCAATTCGCCAGAACGGAAGGATCCAACAGGGCACGGCGGGATAGGCTTTGTCCATTGCGTTCTTGGCATCCCGTTGGAGTCCGGCAGTTCTGACGCCCTTTCCCTTGGGCATCCTCAGGATTGCCGTCAGATACGCTTGCAGGTGCTGTAGGACGTTCTCAAGCGTCTTCTCCTTCAAGGCAAGCCAAGCCTTGTCCGCCACAAGTGCCTGGTACGTCTTGGCTAGGTTTTGCGTCGCGGTGCGCCGTTGTTGCTGAACCTTCAGCAATTGTTGACCGTCGATCGAAGTCAGGAAGAGCTCAGCGCGGCGCCAATGCCAGGCTTCGCGCCAGTTGTGCGGGATCTGGGGATCGGACTGGGCCGCGACCGTTTCTGATCGGAGTCTGTCAGCCCACTTCGGCGCGAACGCGAGCTCGACCCTCCTGGTGATCACTTCCAGTGCCTCAAAGGCCGACCGTAGCGCATGCAGGCGGGTCATCTCCTCGCGTATCTCATCCCACTGAAGGTCCAGACGCGATTCATCTAGCGACTCGATGCCGAGATTGCGCAGCACCGTGCGCGCCTGCTCTACGACAGGTCCGGAAGCCGCGCGAAGCTGCGTGACCCATTCGATCTGCTGACGCCGCGCATATTCCAGGCGCTGGCGGTTTAGGTGTCCGTGAATATGCGTGGGCAGTTGCTCAATAAAGGGCTCGCCGTGCTGCTGGCAGAGCTGGACAACCTTGTCGCCAAAAACCAACTTCACCTGGGCCTGGAGACGCTGATCGAACTCGAATACGGAGACGTGCAGCTCGCGAATAATGGCGCACCAAGCGGATACCTTGTGGTATGCCTCGGCGATGTCGCCCGCACAAGACGGCAGACTGAATTCGTCAACCAGAGCATGCCAGCGGAGCAGCGCCGAGAGAGCTTGTTTGCGCCAACGAATCTCTGCATCAATATGCGCCCAGTGCTCCGCTTGCCGCGGCGGCTCGCCCAAAATCAGAACCTGTTTCAGGACGGCCCGCGCCTCTGTGTTTCCGAAGGGCATCAGGAACGGCGACTTGCCCTGGATTTGTCGCGTCACTGCGGCGCAGAAGTCCCCGAGATATTCCGCCTTTGACGGCACCTGAATCAGAAATTGCCGTAGACGGCGCCGTTCTGCATCCAGCGATTCGAACGCTTTCAGCGTGTCTTGGAGGGTAAGAAAGACGGGCTCTTCGGCGGTCATTGCCTGAAGCCGCTTCAAAACTTGCGGCATCCATGCTTCCGCATAGCTGCCGAGCTTGGTTCGTAGCTGGGTTCGTCGCTCCAAAAATGAGTACAACGCCTCGCCATGTCGGAAGGTTTCCGGCGTCTCATCGATGAAGGATAGTAGCGCCCCTGATTCCAGCTGGGCCTCAATTACGCGCGCATGCCCCAGGTCTCTGTGAACACTGAGCACCGCATCGGCAGCTGGAAGCGTGGCACCATCGGGCACAACCGCCTCGCGGTAGTGAAGATCTGGGCCTATTCGGAGCCGTGCACGCCTAAGAGTGTCCAATTCCTCATCCGTCAGGACGCCATCTGCATCACGGTCGATAGGAACAGGGTCGTCAAACCAGCCGTACGTTTCAGCATCGGCCACTACTCGCTGAGCGAGTTCGTACGCGGTCAGCTCCTCATTGCGGAAGTGGTGCCGGATCATGTGTTGGTCGGCTAGCCCGCTGATCTTCTGGTCGCATTCGGCGATGGTGCGGTGAAAACCATTGAGTTGCTCGACATCCTCTTTGACGCGGCGCTCGGCCTCATCCTTGTTGAGCGCTGCAATGCCGCTGGCGATGGCATGCACGGACGCCTCGAACTGCTGCTTCCCGTCTCTCTCGCTACTCAGGAGCGAGACGCTGAGCTTTCGGATCTCGTCAGGCAGCTTGCCTTGCAGTTCGCTCAAGGCTTTCTCGGTCTTGGCGGTGACCAGCACCCGCTTACCTTGCGCGAGATAGTGGGAAATTACGTTTCCAATAGTGTGCGTCTTCCCGGTTCCTGGCGGACCTTGAACGACAACGCCCTCGCGATAGGCGAGTTGACGCGCAATGGACACCTGCTCGTTGTTATAGGGCAAGGGGAAGTAGAGGTCCTCTGCGCTTTCCCATCCCTCGCTCGACGAAAGGCCGCGGAAGCTCAGGGGTGGCGCGTGGATGGCTTCTTTGGCGCCTTCATTGACGAACTTCGCGACGACCCCTGGAATCTCGGCACCTTGACTGATCTGCGCGCGCAGGTTCTGGATGTCCTCTATGAAGAGATCGGAGCTTCGGCGGCGAACAAAGGTGACCCAACGGTGGCTGATGACCAGGTTCGACGAAGGATCCGGTGGAGGCTGACCTACTTGGCCGGCATCGCATCGGCCGTGCGCCTCCAACTTTGATGCGACGCACCCCAAGGTGTCGGCAAAGCTTTCAGGCTCGAATGGATTAGGCTGGCGGACGCTGGCTTCCAGCATCTGACGCCACTCACGCTCCAATTCTGCGATGGCATGGCCGTCGGCTAAGCCTTCAAAGCAGCTTAACTTGAGCTTGGGGGGCACGGCCTTCGGGCGCACTTCGAGGTCGTACGTTCGGGTGTTGAGAGCGAGGTCGCAGACCTGCAGTAACACCGGGTATCGAATCGTCGTGTGGTTTTCGGGGTGAATCCAGACGGATTGCCCCATGCCCCACACAAACTCGAGCGGCTGTTCCCCTGCCTCGCCGCTGAGTTGACGGTGCAGCTTGAAGAGCTTCGTGTACAGGGCCATGACGCGACGCCGGACTCGCTCGACCTCGGCCCATGGCATCCACAAGACATCTCGGTACCAGTCGTATAGCGCCGGGACCTCTGGCTGCTCTTCGATCGCTAACTGTCGCGGTTCTTTGCCGCCATCGTGAACGGTGATTGCGGATCGAAGCTCAGGTGTCTTGTCAGGATCCTTGAAGACGTTGACCCAGGGCCTGAGTCCGGGTGGCGGTTCTGGTGACAGAATGTCGGCCAGGCGCGGGATCGACAGCCAGATATCGTCGCCATCGACGACACGGTTAGTCGTGATCTCGGGCAGCGCCAGCCACTCATGTTCGTAGACGCAGAACGGATCCGTGGGAATCGTCCGTTCGGTCTTCTCCGACATCTTCTGAACAGCTTCGATGTAGTCGAGAACCTGGATAACCCTGATTGCCGTCTCGGTCAGGGGCGCGGCGGTTTCGATGGCTTCGACGTCAGATGTTGTCATCCCGGCATTTTAGCCGCGTCAACCCAAGGCCGCCGCGCTATTTCTATCGATGCAACACCTATGGCCCCCGGTTCCCCAGGCCTTCGATACCGTTCCGCATCAACGATGCTTGGATCTTGCCTGGGTTGATGGCCGTCGGGGCGTTCGACCTCGGGCGGACGGCCTTTTTTGTTATTGCACAGGAGCTGGGCTTCGAAGAAGCTCATTGATTTTCGAGGCGGGCGTTGCACGTCGTACTTGAGGCGGGCTGTATTTTCCCCACGAGCGAAGAACCGCCGCTTTTGCAAATCAGGGTTTGGTCGCAAAAGCCGCTATCGCCCGCGGATCGAATCCGGGCTGGCCATCGGGCCGCAGTGGCTGGATGCAGACATGGTCGGCACCATTGGCCCAGTGCGCCTCAATCCGTTTCTGAATAGTGGCCTCATCGCCCCAGGCGACGATGGCGTCCACCAGGCGGTCGCTGCCGCCGTGTTCAAAATCCGCTTCGGTGAAGCCCAGGCTGAGCAGGTTGTTGCGGTAGTTCTGCAACGTCAGATACAGCGCCATGAAGCTGCGGGCAACGGGCCGCGCCTCACTCGCATTATTCATCAACAGCACTTTCTGCTCCGGCGCCAGCAGCTTGTCGGGGCCGAGAATGGCCCGCGCCCGCGCCGTGTGCTCCGGCGTCACGAAATAGGGGTGGGCGCCGTCGGCTTTGTCTCGCGCCAGGCCGAGCATCTTGTCGCGCAGCGCGGCGAGAATCACCGGCGCGCGCGGCTCGACCACGGCCGCCGAGTAGCTGGCGGCGGCCATCGCATCCAGATACCTGCTCATGGTCGCGACCGGCTTGCCGTAGTCGTGGTTGCGCATCGGCGTGACGATTTCGGCATGGGACACGCCGATGCCAAGCACCAGTCGCCCGCCGCTTGCTTCGTGCAGGGAGTTGCGCGCGGCGTTCATCGCCATGGGGTCGCGGGCGTAGATATTGGCGATGCCGGTGGCGAGGCGCAGTTCACTGGTGGCGCGCGCGAGCACCGTCAGGCTGACAAAGGGATCGCGACCGAAGGCTTCCGGCAGCCAGAGTGCGCCGTAGCCCTTTTTCTCCAAGGTCTGCGCCAACTCGATGGCGGCGGGGAAAGGATAGGGTTCGAGCCAAGTCCAGACGCCGAGCCGGCCGATGGTGGGTTTGTTCATGGGATGCTCCATTTATCGGAGGGTTGAAGGTCATTGGGGGCGGGTGGCGAACCGGAGCTGGTCGGCCACAGGTTCGTCGCGCCATGTTACGCGGCGTTATCCCCGGTGCACAGTCACAGGGCTGGTTCGGCATCCAGCGGCGGCCAATTGCCGGGCGCGGAGCCCGTGTTCTGGCAATCACCCGCCGCGCGCGTCACGGGCGACGGGCGTTGGGAAGCTCAGCAGGTCAACTACTCCAAGGCCGCTTGCTTTATAATTCCGCGCCTTGTCTCGCCGCGGATCCCCGGTTGCCTGTCATGTTGAGTGTTTTTGAAATTCGCTCGATAGTCGCGTTAGTGTTCCTGTACGCCACCCGGATGCTCGGCCTCTTCATGGTACTGCCGGTGCTGGCGCTCTATGCCAGCGACTATAGTGGCAGCACCACGCTATACGTCGGTATTGCCCTCGGTATCTACGGCCTGACCCAGGGGCTATTGCAGATCCCCTTCGGTATCGCGTCCGACAGATTTGGACGCAAGCCAATGATTTTGTTGGGCACCATGCTGTTTTTGGCGGGCAGCGTGCTGGCCGCGCTGGCCGATTCGATCTATCTGGTGGTCGCCGGGCGTGCGCTGCAGGGCACCGGTGCAGTGTCGGCCGTCATCATGGCGCTGCTGGCTGACCTGACCCGTGAGGAAAATCGCACCAAGGCCATGGCGGCGGTCGGCGGCAGCATTGGCCTGGCGTTTGCCGCCGCGATGATTCTGGGACCGCTGGTGGCGAGTCATTGGGGCCTCGACAGCGTGTTCTGGCTCACCGCTACGCTTGCCGGCATCGGTGTTCTGATCGTGTTGTTCGCGCTTCCTGCGCCGGTGACGCGCGCCGGCAACGAGGTCATTCCGATCCCCGCGATGTTTGCCCGCGTGTGGCGCGATGGCGAGCTGATGCGGCTCAATCTCGGTATCTACGCGCTTCACTTCGCCCAGATGGCAACCTGGGTGTCAGTGCCGCTGGTGCTCGAAAAGAGCCTCGGGTTTGCCCGCGACCACCACTGGTGGCTCTATCTGATGACCATGGGCGGGGGCTTTATCGCGATGGTGCCTTTTATCTGGTATGGCGAAACCCGACGGCGGATGAAGCCGGTGTTCGTGGGCGCCATTGCGCTGCTGGCGGTGGCGGAAACGCTGCTGGCCGGCGCCGGGCGGGGGTTGGTGTGGACGGCGCTCGCGCTGCTGGTGTTTTTTACCGCCTTCAATCTGCTGGAGGCGTCGCTGCCGTCTCTGGTGAGCAAATTGAGCCCCGCCGGGGTGCGCGGAACCGCGATGGGGGTGTATTCCACCAGCCAGTTTCTGGGAGCCTTTTCGGGCGGTGTCGCGGGCGGCTATGTCGCCCACCAGTGGGGTTTGCTGGCGGTGTTCTGGTTGTCGCTGGGCATCGTGCTGGTCTGGCTGGCGTTCGCGGCATCGATGCAAGCGCCACGTTATTTGCGCAGTCTGACGCTGAACATTCGCGACGGCGAGCACATCGACAGCGGGCACTTTCTCGGCGTGGTGCCGGGGGTCGAAGACCTGGTGATCATCGCCGACCAGAAAATCGCCTATGTGCGCGTCGATGACCGGCATTTCGACGCCGCGGTGTTCGAGGCGGTGTTGGGCAGGCCTCTGATTACCCCCTGAATTGGCGCAGGTTTTGCGTTTCGGTGGAAGTTCGTGGTGCGCCCCGATCCGCGCGCGCATCGATATGGGTACACTGGCTTGCTGATGTCGGGCTTCATCTATTTCTCGGGAGGACAGGGCAATGGCTCGCGGAATCAACAAAGTAATTCTGATCGGCAATCTGGGCAAGGATCCGGAAACTCGCTACCTGCCGTCGGGGGGCGCGGTGACCAACCTGACGCTGGCCACCAGTGAATCCTGGAAAGACAAGCAATCGGGGCAATTGCAGGAGCGCACTGAGTGGCATCGGGTGGTGTTCTTCAACCGCCTGGCGGAGATCGCCAGCGAATACCTGAAGAAGGGCTCCAAAGTGTATATCGAGGGCGCCCTGCGCACCCGTAAATGGCAGGGGCAGGATGGCCAGGATCGCTACACCACCGAGATCGTCGCCAACGAGATGCAGATGCTCGACGCCCGCGGCGCAGGTGGCGGCGATATGGAGCGTGCGCCCGCGCCACCACGGGCGGCACCGGCGCGCGCTGCCGGCGGCCGCTTGTCGGCCGGCCAGGCAGGCAGCGCGGAGCCGCCGCCCGACTACGATCAGGCGCCGGCGGGCTTCGACAGTTTCGACGACGACATTCCCTTTTGATCCTTTTGACCCTTTTGATGGCTCACCCCTCGGGGCGAGGCTGGCGGGTCTTTTTTAACGCAGTGACCGAGGAGTTCTGATGTCCACCAACCTTACCTGGCATGACGCCACGGTCGGCAAGCCCGAACGCTCATCAAGTAAGCACCAACAGCCCTGCGTGATCTGGTTTACCGGATTGAGCGGGGCCGGCAAGTCCACGCTGGCCAATGCGCTCGATCGGGCGCTATACGAGCAGGGCTATCACTGTTATCTGCTCGATGGCGACAATGTCCGCCACGGCCTGAACCGGGATCTGGGGTTCAGTGATGCGGATCGGGTCGAAAATATCCGCCGCATCGCCGAGACGGCCAAGCTGTTCGTCGACGCCGGTTTGATCGTGATGACGGCGTTTATCTCGCCCTTTCAGGCCGACCGCCGGCTGGCGCGTGAACTGGTGGCGGCGGGGGAGTTCGTCGAGGTGCATGTGGCCACTGAGCTCGCCGTGTGCGAACAGCGCGACCCCAAGGGCCTGTACAAAAAAGCGCGGGCTGGGCAGATACCCAACTTCACCGGTATCGACTCTGCCTATGAGGAGCCTGAAAACCCGGAAGTTCGGGTGGACACGGGCGGCAAGGAGTTGGCGGCCTGTGTCGATCAATTGCTGGCGTATCTGCGCGAGCGGGGTACTTTGCGCGAGCGCCCCGCACGCAATTGATCAGCGACCAACGCCACTGCGCGACGGCCAATGGCTCTTGCTCGCTGGGGTTTATCCGAACCGCGAACCGCCGGTTAAACCACTGGCGGCAGTCAATCGCCGGTATAGGCACAGCCGCTGGTGCAGGTTTCGCGGACGACTATCTTGCTCAGTTGGGGCAGGCCAGGTATCAGTTGTCGCCACAACCAGCGGGCGAGGTTTTCGCTGGTCGGGTTGTCCAGGCCCTCGATTTCGTTCAGATAACGGTGATCGAGCGCCTCGATGACCGGCTTGCAGCGATCTTTCAATTCGCCAAAGTCCATGACCCAGCCGCTGGCGGTATCCACGGGGCCCTCGACGTGGACAGTCACCTGAAAGGAATGGCCGTGGAGGCGGGCGCATTTGTGCTCGGCGGGCACCCTGGGTAGGCGATGGGCGGCTTCAAAGGCAAAGGATTTGAATAGTTCCATGGCGCTGGTGTTCAGTTCGCGAGGGCGGAATGGTAATGGCCACTCGCCGCCAAGTACAGGTGAGGTCGTTGACAGCGCTGGCGATTTGCGTAAACTGCGCGTCTCTCATTTGGGGTGGTTAGCTCAGCCGGGAGAGCGACGGCCTTACAAGCCGTAGGTCACAGGTTCGATCCCTGTACCACCCACCATTGAGTTCCCGGCCATTGGCTTCTTGGCTGTTCGTAGTAGACGTCGCGGACCGGTAGTTCAGCCGGTTAGAATGCCGGCCTGTCACGCCGGAGGTCGCGGGTTCGAGTCCCGTCCGGTCCGCCATATTCAACTCCCCCGCACACCATTCCTGGGCCATTCCTGGGCCATTCCTGGGCGGCCTCTCCGGTCTGGAGGCGATAGCCGCCCTGTATACTTGCCGTCGTCCGCAAACTGTTTCCGGTGGGTAGAGCATGGATCATTTCCAGCGCATCGGGGTATTGGCCAGGCTGCGCCACCCCGAGGTCGCCGACAGCATTGCCCATCTGGTGAGTTTTCTGAAGGCGGATGGCCGCACCGTGCTGCTTGAAGCCCGCGCCGCCGAATTGCTCGGCCACCCCCAGGCTGCCATCGAAATCCAGGACTTCGCCAGCCAGATCGATCTGGCGATAGTCGTCGGCGGCGACGGCAGCATGCTCAGCGCCGCCCGCGACCTCGCTCCCCACGATGTTCCGCTGCTGGGGGTAAACCGGGGGCGCCTCGGCTTTCTGACCGATATCCGGCCCGACACCATGGAAGCCCGCGTCAGCCAGGTACTGGCGGGCGCCTATGACGTCAGCGAACGCTTTCTGCTCGCCATGGATGTCGATCGCGGCGGGCAGTCGATCGGTGTTGGGCTCGCCCTCAACGAAGTCCTGCTCCACCCCGGAAAATCGGTGCGGATGATGGATCTGGAGTTGTATATCGACGACCAATTCGTCTACAGCCAGCGCTCCGACGGCCTGATTGTATCCACTCCCACGGGCTCCACGGCCTACGCGCTGTCGGCGGGCGGGCCGATCATGCACCCGCGCCTGGACGCCATCGTCTTGGTGCCGATGAACCCCCATACCCTGACCAGCCGTCCCATCGTCGTCGCCGGCAGCAGCCAGATTCAGGTGCGGGTCGGCACCCGCAACGAACTGCATCCCCAGGTTACCTGTGACGGCCAGGACGAATTGCTGACGGAGCCCGGCGATGTCATCCGCATTCGCAAGTTCCCCCACGCCCTGCGGCTGATTCACCCCGCGGATCACAGTTTTTATGAGCTCTGCCGCACCAAGCTCGGCTGGGGCAGCCGCCTCGACTCGGTGCGGCACGACGAAATGCCGTAGGCTTCGAACCCACATCGCGTCCCAGCGGGCACCGGACACCGGGCCGCCGGCGGCGCGCGCGCCATGAGCTATGGATTGATAGCTGGGAGTTGAGCTTTGCAAAGTTTGCCCTGGGCGGCGCAGGTTCGCCGCACCCCATTGGTGCTGTTGGTCGTGGCGCTAGGCGCTGTCGGCGCCCTGGTAGTGGGCTGGTGGCCGCAGGCGGTGCACTGGTTGACGCTGCAGGATTTTTTCGCCCTCGACGGCGGCCGCGCCGGCTTCGAGAGTTTCGACACGATGCTGGACGAGGGCCAGTATTGGCGCTTGGTAACCCCGGTGTTTCTGCATTTTGGCGTGCTTCACATTGTCTTCAACGGTCTCTGGGTGTGGGAGTTCGGCCGCCGTATTGAATTGCAGAGCGGCAGCCTCGGCTTCCTGCTGCTGTTCGTGGTGATCGCCGTCGGCTCCAATATCGGCCAGTACCTGTGGTCGGGGCCGACGCTGTTTGGCGGCTTGTCCGGGGTCGTCTACGGGTTGCTCGGCTACGTTTGGCTGCGCGGCCTGTTGGCACCCCATCCGCTATTGCTGCTGCCGCGCGGTATTATCCTGTTCATGCTGGTATGGCTGGTGCTATGTCTGGTCGGCGTGATCGATTTGTTTCTCGCGGGGGGCGTCGCCAACGGCGCCCATGTCACCGGGCTGGCGGTTGGCGCCGCCCTGGGCGTCCTCGCCGGATTGCGGCACGGCAACTTGTGGGGACGTGGGAGGGTTTAGCGGATGGCTTTGCAGCAGATGTTGAAAGCGGTTACCCCCGCAGTTTACGAGCGCCTGAAGCAGGCGGTGGAGTTGGGGCGCTGGCCGGATGGCAACCGGCTCACGCCCACCCAGCGCGAGCTCTGCCTGCAAGCGGTGATCGCCTATGACTTTGCCCACAAGCCGGCGACCGAGCGCGTCGGCTACATCCACACTCACGCACATCCCGATTGCGAGTCCGCCGCGGCTGGGGAGCGGGAGCAGCCGGTGAGCTGGCGGCACTGAGAGTATGCTCAGTCAGTGCGCCCAGCCATGAACGCTCAGACCTGCTCCAATTCCCTCTCACGCGCGTTTCAACGAGGAATCAAACCATGTCTCTGCGCGATGCCGAGCCCAAAATCATCCGTCTCCAGGACTACCAGCCGCCCGCGTTTCTGATCGATCAGACCCGGCTGCGCATCGAGCTCGGCGACGCCGAGACCCTGGTGCACGCCGAATTGTCCCTGCGGCGCAATCCCGCCGTCGCCGGTGCCGGCCCGCTGGTGCTGCACGGCGAGGGGCTCGACCTGCGTGCGCTTGCCGTCGATGGCCGCGCGCTCGCCGCGAGCGAATACCGGTATGCGGATGGACTACTGCAAATTCCGGGCGCTGCCGGAGCGCTGCAACTCAGCTCGACCGTCGCCATCCGCCCCCAGGACAACAGCTCGCTGGAGGGCCTCTACCGCTCGCGCACCCTGTACTGCACCCAGTGCGAGGCGGAGGGCTTTCGCAAGATCACCTTTTACCTCGATCGCCCCGATGTGATGGCGGAGTTTTTCACCACCATTGTCGCCGACAAGCTCCGGTACCCGATTCTGCTCGGCAACGGCAATCCCATCGAGCGCGGCGAATTGCCGGACAACCGCCACTGGGTGACCTGGCACGATCCGTTCAAGAAGCCCGCCTACCTGTTCGCGATGGTCGCCGGCGACCTCGAGTGCGTGGACGACAGCTTCACCACGATGAGTGGCCGCGAGGTCGCGCTGAAGATCTACGTCGAGGCCAAGGACCTCGACAAGTGCGCCCACGCCATGACCTCGCTGAAGCACGCGATGGCCTGGGACGAACAGGTGTACGGGCGCGAGTACGACCTCGACATCTTCATGATCGTCGCCGTGGACGACTTCAACATGGGCGCAATGGAGAACAAGGGCCTCAATATCTTCAACACTTCCTGCGTGCTCGCCCATCCGGCGACCACCACCGACGCCGCCTTTCAACGCGTCGAGGCCGTGGTCGCCCACGAGTACTTCCACAACTGGTCGGGCAATCGGGTCACCTGCCGCGACTGGTTCCAACTGAGTTTGAAGGAGGGCTTCACGGTATTCCGTGATGCCCAGTTCTCGGCAGACATGGGCTCGCCGACGGTGCGTCGCGTCGAAACCGTGAATCTGCTGCGCACCGCCCAGTTCGCCGAGGACGGCGGCCCCACCGCGCACCCGGTGCAGCCCGCTGCGTTCATGGAAATCGCCAATTTCTACACGGTCACCATCTACGAGAAGGGCGCCGAAGTGGTGCGGATGATCCGCAACCTGCTGGGCTCGGAATTGTTCCGCCAGGGCACCGACCTGTACTTCGCGCGCCACGACGGTCAGGCCGTCACCATCGAGGATTTCGTCGCTGCGATGGCCGATGTCAGCGGGCGCGACTTCACCCAGTTCATGCACTGGTATCGCCAGGCCGGCACTCCTCGGCTCGCGGTCAGCGGCCACTACGACAGAACGGCCAAAACCTATCGCCTCGATTTCCGTCAGAGCTGTCCGCCAACGCCGGAGGCGGCGGTCAAGGCGCCGTTTCATATCCCGGTGCGCCTGGGTTTGGTCGGCGCGGCGGGCGATCTGCCGCTGATTTGCCAGGGGGTTGCAGCCGGCGAGACCGAAGCCGTGCTCGAAATAACTGCGGCTGAGCAGAGTTTTGTGTTCGAGCAGGTGGCCGAGGCGCCGATGCCATCGCTGCTGCGGGATTTTTCCGCACCCGTGAGGCTCGCCTTCGATTACAGCCGCGATGAGCTGCTGGCCCTGCTGAGCCGCGACAGCGACGGCTTCAACCGCTGGGAGGCGGGCAACCGACTCGCCGTGGGGGTGTTGCAGGAACTGGTCGGCGCAGCCCTCGCCAACCAGCCGCTGCGTCTGGATGAGCGCCTGATCGATGGCTTCCGCATTGTGCTGGCGGATGCCACCGGCGACCGGGCCATGGCCGCGTTAATGCTGAGCCTGCCCGGCGAAGCCTATCTGGCCGAGCTGGCCGAAGTCATCGAAGTCGCCGCCATTCACCGCGCCCGCCAGTTCGCGCGCCGCGTCTTGGCCGATGCGCTGCGGCCGCAGTTCGCCGCTGTCTATGCGGCCAATCGCATTGCCGAGCCCTACCGCGCAGACGCCGACCAGATCGGCCGCCGCAGTCTGCGTAACATCGCGCTGGCCTATCTGCTGCAAACCGCCGATCCCGCTGGCAACGCGGACGCCATAGCGCTCGCCGATACCCAGTTCCGCGCTGCCGACAACATGACCGATGCCTACGCCGCGCTGAGCGCGCTGGTCAACTGTCCCGGTGCGGCGGCGCAGCAATGCGCCGCGCAGGCGCTCGCCGACTATTACGGCAAGTGGCAGCACGAGCCCTTGGTGGTCAATCAGTGGTTTCAGGTGCAGGCCTGGTGCGTGCTGCCGGGCGGGCTGGAGCGGGTCAGGGCGCTATTGGGTCACCCCGCGTTCGACTTGAAGAACCCCAACAAGGTGCGGGCGCTGATCGGCGCCTTCTGCGCCGGCAACCCGGTCAACTTCCACCGCGACGATGGCGCCGGCTACCGCTTTCTGGTCGATCAGGTGTTGGCCCTGGACCCCCTGAACCGGCAGATTGCATCGCGCCTGATCACGCCGCTGACGCGCTGGCGCAAATACCCGCCGCAGTTGGCGGCCTCGATGCGCGGCGAGCTGGAGCGGCTGCGCGCCGCGCCCGCGGTGTCGCGCGATGTCAGCGAGATTGTCGGCAAGAGTCTCGCGTGAACTTCCCGACCGCAGGCGGGGCCGCGCGGATAGCTTAGGTCTTCTTCGCCACCACCTCTACCTCGCCGCCGGCCTCCTTCCAGGCTTCAAAGCCGCCGGCCAGATGACAGACGGGGCTCAGCCCCATGTTCTGCGCGGTCTGCGTCGACAGCGCCGAGCGCCAGCCTTTGCTGCAATAAAAAACGTAAGTCTTGCCCGCCGCGAATTCGGTCTTGTGATACGGGCTATCGGGGTCAATCCAGAATTCGAGCATACCCCGCGGCGCATGGAAGGCGCCGGGGATCTTGCCGTCGCGGGTCAGCTCGCGGATATCGCGCAGATCCACCAACATATAGGCGGGATCGGCAAGACGGTCTTTTACCTCGGCCGCCGTCAGTGCGGTGATTTCCCGCTCGGCCTTGGCGACCAGATCTTTGATGCCAGTTTTCATGGGTGCGGTCTCGATTGGCGGGCCGGCGGTTGGTCGGCCGCAGGTTGGCAGGTTATGGGTGTGTGAGGTTCCGCTCGGGTGGGCGGTGAATCCATGGTGAGCGCACGCGGATCTCCGTGCGCCATCGCAGCGCCAACGCAGGTCTGGGCTCCCAGGGTTGGTCGGCGGGTCGCTCCGCCTCCGCGGAGCGACGACGGCAAGTTACGGTTTTTTGCTGTGCGTGCCGTCGCACAGCGGCTGTTTGGCGGTGGCCTTGCAGCCGCAAAAGTAGACCTTGCCGGTCTTTGTGGCCTGGTAAGCCAGCGGCGCAAAGGTGCTGCCCTTGTGCGAGCTGTCGCAAAAGGGCTGCTTTTTGCTCTGGCCGCAACTGCACCAGTAGTAGGTTTTACCTTCGGTTACTTCGATCGGGTAGGGGGTATCCGCGGCGCGCACCGGGTCGCTCATGAGATCGATCTCCTGGGTTATTGTTCGGCGTCAGATGCAGTGCGGTAGCCGCCGCTCACCTGCGCCTGGGCCATCCTAGTCACGCCGGTCACCGTCGGCAAGCTGTAGGGGGGGCCTCGCGGCGTTAAAACGGGCCTCAAAAAGCTCACATACGGCGTGTCTGCTGCGCATTTTCGGTCGGTTTCCTTGCGTTGGATCCCCTGATCGATCTTGAACAGGCTCTAATGCCTGACACTAATGCCTGACCTCAGGCCGCCGACGGATGCGTTTTGACCCTTCCCATGCCGGCTGCTAGGCTCAGAAAACCACCCGGAGACGCATCGATGCCAGAAGCCACCGCCATTCCAATTCCCATCCCCGTTGCCATGCTCGACCAGAAATTGACGGCTCCGGGATCGCCGTTTGAAATTATCGAAACCGATGTGAGGGGAGTGGCCACCAGGGTCTGGAAGAATGCTCCGCCCAGCCTGCGCGCCATTGTCGAAGCCAGTCGCCAGTTTGCGGCGCGCGACTATTTGATTTACGAAGACGAACGCCTGACCTACGCCGACCATTATGGCCAGGTCACCGCGCTCGCCCATGCGCTGATCAGCCAGTTCGGCATCCGCAAGGGTGATCGCGTCGCGCTGGCGATGCGCAATTACCCGGAATGGCCGGTGGTGTTCTGGGCGACGGTCGCCGTCGGCGCGATCATCGTGCCGCTGAATGCCTGGTGGACAGCCGCAGAACTCGGCTATGCCCTCCGCGACAGTGGCGCCCGCCTGCTGTTTGCCGATGGCGAGCGCGCCCGGGTGTTGGGCACCTCGACCCGGGATATTTCCCACCTCGAAGCCGTGATCGTTGCGCGCGCTGAAGATGATTTGCCGGCTGGCGGCATCCCGCTGGCGTCGTTGCTGGCTGCCGACAGCGCTGCGGCGGAGTTACCCGCGGTGGACATTCATCCCGATGACGACGCCACGCTGTTCTACACCTCGGGCACCACCGGCAACCCCAAGGGCGCGGTCAGCACGCATCGCAATATCTGCACCAACCAAGTCAGCGGCGTCTATCTGCGCGCGCGCACCGAATACCGCTACGGCCGCGAGCCCGTGCCGCCCACCGAGCAAATGGGCCAGCTCATCAGCGCGCCGCTGTTTCACGTCACCGGCTCGCTGTCGATGCTGTGCGGCAGCACCATCGCCGGCAGCAAGATCGTGTTCATGTACAAATGGGACGCGGATCGGGCCATCCAACTGATTGCGCGCGAACGCCTCAACTCCTTCGGCGGCGTGCCGTCGATGCCGCTGCAAGTCATCGAATCGCCATTGTTCGGCCAGCACGACACCTCGTCCATCCGCGCCGTTTTATACGGCGGCGCGCCACCCTCGCCGGAACTTGCCAAGCTGGTCAAGGCCGCTTTTCCAAATTCCTCGGCCAGCAACGGCTACGGGCTCACCGAAACCAGCGCGCTCACCACCGCCAATATCGGCGACGACTATCTGGCGAAGCCCAAGAGCGCGGGCCTGCCCGCGCCGGTGAGCCAGGTAAAGATCGTCGACGCCGACGGGCACCCGGTCGCCGCCGGTAAAATTGGCGAAATCTGGATCAGCGGGCCGCAGGTCATCCGGGGCTACTGGAACAAGCCGGAGGCCAACGCCGCCAGTTTCAGCGACGGCTGGCTGCATACCGGCGACTTGGGTTATCTGGATGACGAAGGCTTTCTGTTCGTCGTCGATCGCGCCAAGGACATGCTGATTCGCGGTGGCGAGAACATCTATTGCATCGAAGTGGAGGACGCGCTGTACCAGCACCCGGACGTGCTCGATGTCGCCGTCGTCGGCATACCCGACCGCGTGCTGGGCGAGCAGGTGGGCGCCATGGTGCAGGCGCGTGTGGGCAGCGCGGTTGATGAAGCAGCCTTGCAGGC
The DNA here is from genome assembly GCA_965232975.1 of uncultured bacterium. Classification (GTDB taxonomy): domain Bacteria; phylum Pseudomonadota; class Gammaproteobacteria; order Pseudomonadales; family Porticoccaceae; genus CBDDRG01. The sequence goes on along the minus strand of CBDDRG010000109.1, from coordinate 3,297 downwards.
CCATGTGCGGGCGCGGCTGGCGGCGTTCAAGGTGCCGGTGCGCATCGCGTTCAGTGCGACCCCATTGCCGCGCAACGCCAACGGCAAGATCATGAAGACGGAGGTTAAGCGGGCGATGGGGCTGGTGTGAACGGTGGCACCCCAAGGCCGCTGAAAAACGCTTTTCAACGGCCTGTTCGGAGGCCGTCGTGGGCGTGTACCGCGACGAGCCGGGTTCAAAAAGGGCAGGAAGCCCTTTTCAACATCCTGCCAAGGTCGGCCACTCTGCGTTGACGCCGACGCTGTTCCGGGTTCGTGCTAGTCTTCTCCCGCATTCCCATGACCCAACCGCCGCGCTGGTTCAGCCCATTGCCAAGCCACCGGTCGCCGGCCCGGCGGCCGGAAAACACTAACTGATAAGGAGGGGCCATGGCTCGCAAACACCTGCTCGAGGGTGTAAAAGTGCTGGATTTTTCCCATTTCGTCGCCGGCCCGCACTGCACCAGGATGATGGCCGAGCTCGGCGCCGACGTCATCAAGGTGGAGTCCCACACCGGCGACACCGCCCGTTATCTGCCCGTGCTGCGCAGTGGTCGCAGCGGCTATTTCATTCAGCACAATCGCGGTAAAAAAGACCTTTGCCTGGATCTGCGCACTAAAGAAGCCCAGGAAATCTGCCATGAGCTGGTGGCACAGGTCGATGTGGTGATCGAGAACTTCACCCCCGGTGTCATGCAGCGATTCAACCTCGACTGGGACTCACTGCGCAAGATCAATCCCGAGTTGATCATGTGCTCGATCTCCTGCCTTGGCCAGCAGGGGCCCCTCGCTCATCTGCCCGGCTTCGATTACATCGCCCAGGCCTACTCCGGCATCATGGGCATGACCGGCGTCGAGAATGGCTATCCATCGCTGTCCGGCATGGCCTTCGGCGACATCTCCACCGGCGCCCACGCCTACGGCGCCATCGTCACCGCGCTGTTCCACCGCTTACAGGGCGGCGGTGGCCAGTACCTCGATATCACGCTGCTCGACTGTCTGGTCAGCTATCACGAGATGAACGTGCAGGTGTACGACGCCTCCGGCGGCAAGATCGAGCCCAAGCGCAGCGGCCACCAGCACGGCCTGGTCGCGCCGGTTGGCCTGTTCAAGTGCGGCGACCGCTACCTGGTGCTGGCAGCGGTGGGCGCCCAGTGGGACGCCCTGGTCAAGCTCATCGGCCGCGAGGACATGCTCGTCGACCCGCGCTTTGCCGACCTGAGCGGGCGCGGCCAGCATCGCGCCGAGATTGCCGATGCCATCGAAACCTGGCTAGCCGGTGTCGGCGATGCCGATACCGCGGTGCGTCTGTTGCAGGAAAAACGCATCCCGGTGGCGCCGGTGCTGAGCGTGGCCGAAGTGGTCGATCTGCCCCAGGTCGCCTTTCGCGGCACCATCCAGACGGTGACCGACCGCACCTTTGGCGACGTCAAGATTCCAGCGATACCGCTGCGTTTCTCTCAGTTTCCGCACCCACTCGAACTGCACGCCGGTTTTCTCGGCGAGCACAACCGCGAAATACTGAGCGAACGGCTGGGCTATTCGGCGGAGCGGATCGATGCGCTGGAACAATCGGGGGTGCTGCATGCAAAGCGGATTTGAGGCTCCTAGTCTTACTGTGTCCTTAAATGGTTCCATCAAATCCGCCGCCGCTCGCCTTGCGGTTCGCTCTGCTTGCCGCAGCAGGGACAGCGCACGAGGCGTGCCACGAGGGCTTGCTGCATGAGACGGCGCAGGGTCGTGATGGAATCAGGCTGGTGGCGTTCGGTTCGCACGGGGAGATCCGCGGGGGATGTAGTCGGGCAGAAGCGGCGGAATGTCGAGCAGAACGCCACGGTTCTTTTTACGGCGCCGCTGCTGGCGCAGGCGTTCGGCCATCAAGTACCCGTAGGCGGCAATGCTCATGCTCGCGTGATGGTGGAAGCCGCGCCACGAGCGGCCTTCAAAGTGGCCCAGGCCGACTTCCTGCTTCAGTTCCTGATAGTCCCGTTCGATGCGCCAGCGCAGCTTGGTCAGGCACACCAGGCGGCGCATGCTGATCGATTCGGCCAGCTTGGCGAGCCAGTAGTGGTCCGGCTCCTTGGCGCCCTCCGGCCACTCGATCAACAACCACGCCGGCTCTGGCAATGCTTCGCGAAGGGGGGTGCGGTGCGCGGGCCGCACGCGCACACGGGCGAAGCGGCCGGACAATTCCAGGTTGTCGCCCCAGTGCACCCGGCGCCATGCCGCGGCCGGCAGACGCATGGCCAGCGCCCGGACCGACACGGGCGGCTCGACCGCTTTGAGTCGCTTCGGCGTCCGGCCCGTGCGCCGCGCAGCGGGATCGTCGGCAGCACGGCCCGGGGTCCCCACACCGTGGTGTTCGGACGCAGCCCCACCGAGTAGGACAACTGCAATTCATCCAAGCCTTCTCGGAACGCCGTGTCATCGCCGTACGCCGCATCCGCCAGCACCACGCCGGGCGCGACGCCCGCCGCCAGCGTCGCGCGAATCTGATCCAGCGCGATTTGCGGCTTGGTCTGAAAAACAATCGCCTCGGGCACTCGGACTTTCTCGCGCCGCGCGCCGTCGGCCGCCCAGTCTTGTGGCAAGTACAGTCGATACGCCACCGGCAGACTGCCTTGCGCGTTGGCCACCGACAGACTCACCGCCACTTGGCAATTGTCCTGCTTGCCCCGTTGTCCGCAGTACTGCCGGGCAACGCCCACCGACGCCTTGCCCTTCTTCGGGAAGCCGGTGTCATCCACGATCCAGGCCTCTACCGCGCCGACCCGGCTCAGCTCCGACAGCACCCAATCGCGAACCTCGGCCAGAACCGCCTCGTCGCTCCAGCGCGAGTTCGTCATGAAGTTCTGCAACTGCTGATGCCGCGCGCCTGTCGATGCCGGCGCCAGCCGCGCCGCCATCGGTTCCATGCTCTTGCGGTCCCCATCCAGCAGCAGACCCAGACAGTAATCCCGGCACGGAACCTCCCGGTCTTTGTGCCCGAGTACCGCCACCAGTTTGTCCAGAAACCGATCCAGTCGATCCGTATCGCGGCGCATGCTTCAGGCTCCACTCGAAGTTGCGCTTATAATGCATCGAATTTAAGGACACAGTAAGACTAGTGTCCTGTCCCGCTTATTATTAGCATAAAATTTGCATCCAGATTGGGTATCGTCATGAGCGGAGCGATACCTGATGCGAACTGGACGACCCAAATCTGAGCTGGTGCTGAGCGAGGATGAGCGTGCGCAGTTGCAGTCGCTGGCACGCTCCCGCTCAATGCCTGCGTCAATG
>CBDDRG010000108.1:0-11584 GCA_965232975.1 uncultured bacterium | reverse complement strand
GGCGGGTCGACCCAGTGCCATGACTGCCCGAACGTCACGGCGTCGACACTGGAGTCATCGAACGGCAACTGTTCGGCGGTGCCCGTGACCGTCGTCACCTCGGGGTGCTTCGCCTCGAGCTTGGCGACCACCGCCGGCATCTCCGGCAGCCACTGGCTGACCAGCAGATTCTTGTAGCGCACACAGGAATTGTGTTCGAGCCCGCGCCAGAAATCGTCGCCATAGGTCTCGTAGTCGATACCTCCGCCGCGCTGAAACGCCTTGATGAGGTCTTCATAGGGCTGTAACAGTCCGGTGAACATTTTGAACAGGCCGCCCTGGAACAACGGCCCGCCAACCTCCGCCAGCGCCGGGATATGCGCGGCCGGCATGCTTCCCCTGCGGGTCTGCTTGTCAAAATCCAGATAGCCGGCGGCCGCCATGCCGTACAGCCATTCACGCAGGTAGCGCTCGTTGAGCCCCGTGCGCTCGGCAAGCTCCACGCTGGTAGCCGGGCCATTGGCGGCGAGCTCGGCGAACAACCCGAGGCGATCGCCAATGGCACACAGCCGGATTGCCATCATGCCGGCGGCGTGGTCGATGACCTTGCCCACAAAGGCCAAGGATTTTGGATCAGGTATGCCCTGTGTCATTATCTCGATCCTCGGTGCTGGTGATATTCATTTGAGTACCGCGCATGCAATGAGCCCATGGCCACAGGCACATTAGAGCATTGGAATATTAGAGCAGACAACAAAAAAGGCTCCCCAAAATGAAGAGCCTTTCCGTCAATTTTCAAATCGTGCTCACCGCCACAACAAACCGGCGGCGAGCGGGCGGTACCGATCAGGCTTTGATCTTGTCGGTAAAGTGCGGCCAGACTTTTTTGGTCATCAGCTCCATGTGTCGCATCATCGGCTTCTGGGGCAGCAGCTCGTTGTAATTCATCATCCAGAAGTAGTCGACGGGCAGCTCCTTCAACAGCGCTTCCAGCTTGCGCTTGACGGTGTCCGGGCTGCCACAGATGACGAGACCCCGCTCCTCGAGGGATTCGAAGTCGTTCTGCATCGTCATTGGATCCTCGCCGGGCAGCGCGATGGCGGCGTTGAAGCCAAAGGGCTGGAAGAATTTGCACCACAGGAACGCGCCGGCGTCCATCGCCAGCCGCTTGGCTTCGGCATCGGTGTCCGCGCAGATGATTTCGCGGGTGATACCCATGCGCGCACCAAATTTTTCCGTCTTGCCAGTGGTCTTTTCGAGTTCTTCTTGCGCCGCGCGGAACTGGCTTTTCGCCGCTTCGATATCACCAGCGATGATGGAAATCGGCGACACATTGTGTCGCATCGCCCAGCGGATCGTTTTCTCGGAGAAACTGAACGGCTGGAACAGGTCGGGAATGCGCTTGTTGTAGGTCTTGGGCGCAATGCCGATTTCCTTGACGATGCCGTCAGGCGCGACGCCCTGGCCAAACTCAGCGCTCACGGTGGCCGCCGGCCAGAAAATATCGGGCGGCGGAATCTGCCAGTGTTTGCCCTGGTGGGAGAAGGTGTCATTGCTCCACGCCTTCATGATGATGTCGAAGTGCTCTTCGTAAAGTTCGCGCTTGGTGTCTTCGTAGAGCTGCGCACTATCGCCGCTGTTCTGGCGCAGTTCCGGAAAGCGTTGCCCAAGAACATTTACCCAGCGCGACTGGTAGCCCCGGGCAAAGCCGCTGAACGCGCGCCCCTGGGTCATCTGATCGAGCATGGCCACATCTTCGGCGACGCGAATCGGGTGCTGGGATGGCAATACGTTGCCCAGCTGGCCGACGCGCAGACGCTTGGTCTGCATGCCCAGATAGAGATCGAGCATGATCGGGTTGGTGGAGACTTCCTCGCCTTCGATGTGGAAGTGGTGCTCGGTAAAGCCGAAGCCGTAGTAGCCGGTGGCGTCAAAATACTGAGCCTGTTCGACCAGGTTTTTGAGCATGTTCTGATACAGATCGGTGCGCACCCCGGCCATGCCCGCTTCGATTTCCGCGCGGCTGCCGATGGTCGGCATTGAGAAAATACCAACTTCCATAAAAACCTCCGTAATTCCCACCCGCCGAACGGGTTGCGCCCGAGGGATAGCTGGTTGGTGTAGCTGATGAGGGGTTGTGTGGCCGTCAACGCGATAACTGGCATTCACGAACGGGCAGATCGTCTGCTGACGGCCAGCCAGCGCTGCACTGCTCGCGGTGTCACTATCCGGTACTCACTATCCGGTACTGAAGCCGTTACTTATGAGCTCGCCGCCGAATTTCGTCGCCCGCGCAAGCTAACGCCGGCGCCACTGCATGTCAAGGCTGCCGGTCGACGGCCAGTCGCTCGCAGCGGCACCAGCGCAGAACCTCAGGCGGCGATCGCACCGCCGTCCACCGCCATGGCCAGGCCGGTCACAAAGGAAGCCTGCTCCGAGCACAGCCACACTGCCGCCTCGCCGATTTCAGAGGGCATCCCGAAGCGGCCAATGGGCTCGAAACCAAGCATCGGGGCTTCCATTTTCGGGTTTTGCTGAAACATGCGCTCCAGCATCGGCGTGCGGATCACGCCCGGGCACACCGCATTCACGCGAATCCCCTTGGTGGCGTATTCGAGCGCCGCGGTCTTGGTCAGCCCGACCACGCCGTGCTTGGCAGCGACATAGGCGCCGGCGTTCTTGGACCCGACCAGGCCCGCGATCGACGCGGTGCTGACGATGGCGCCCGGCCCGCCCTGGGCCAGGAACTGCTTGACCTGATACTTGATGCAGAAAAACACGCCCTTCAGATTGACGTTGTAGTTCAGGTCGAAGTTTTCCTCCGTGCACTCGTGAATGCGCGTCCAGGCACCTTCGACCCCGGCGTTGTTGTAGGCGCAGTCGAGGCGCCCGTAAGTGCCGACCGCGGACCGCACAAGCTTCTCGACATCCGCGCTTTGGGTGACATCGCAGCGCACAAAAATGGCCTCGCCACCGGCGTCGCGAATCAGCTGCACGGTCTCCGCGCCGGCCGCCTCCTGCAGGTCGGACACCACGACGCTGGCGCCCTCGCGGGCAAAAATCTGCGCTGCCGCGCGCCCGATACCACCCGCCGCCCCCGTTACCAATGCGACCTTGCCTTCGACGATTCCGACCATGACCTCCTCCTGTTCTGATTGTTGATTCTGGGCTGGCGAAACTGGTATGGCGATCAGGCCGTGCGCGCCGCTGCCTGGGCCGGTATCGGCTCGGCGTGCAACACGCCTTTTTTGACCAGTTCGTCGATGCGCGCACTGGAATACCCGAGGTAGTCGCTGAGCACCGCGGCGTTGTGTTCGCCGACGTAGGGCGCGACCAGGTCGAGATGGCCGGGGAACTCGGAGAACCGCAGCGGCATGCCCGGCGCCTGGAAACTGCCCAGCGTGCGGTCGTAGATCCAGCGCACGGTCTCGCGCTGGATCAGGTGCGGATGCTGGCAGGCCTCCTCGACACTCAGGATCGGGGCCACCGGAATGCGCGCGTCTTCGAGCATCCGGATAGTCTTGGCGTCGCTCTCCTGCGCCTGCATCCAGGCCTCGATGATCGGGATCAGCTCCTTCTGGTTCTTCGCGCGCGCGCCGTTGTCGACAAACCGCGGGTCCGTGACCAGATCCTTGCGCCCCATCAGCTCGCACAGGTTCACCCACATCTGCGGCGCCGCCGGCAGGATGAAGATGGGGCTGGTCTTGCCCTGAAACGCACCCGCGGGCGATACCGCGTAGTGGTGCGAGCCCGAGCGCGTCGGCTTGACCTCGCCGCCGCTGCACGACCACAGCTGCACATTGACCTCGTGGTAGTGGAAATAGCTGTCGAGCAGCGAGATATCGACCCACTGGCCCTTGCCGGTGCGCTCCCGGTACAGCAGCGCAAAAGCGACGGCGCAAGCGGCGTGCACGCCGGTGCTGACATCGCCGATCGCCGCCATCGGAAACGACGGAGTCTTGTCGGGATCGCCGATCATGCTGGTGATGCCGGAATAGGCCTGGCCGATATTGTCGAAGCCCGGCAGTTGCGCCAGCGGCCCGCTCTGGCCAAAGGCCGAGATCGAGCACATGACGATCTTGGGATTCACCGCCTTGACCGCCTCGTAGCCAAGCCCCAGCCGATCCATGACGCCCGGCGCGAAGTTCTCGATCAGTACGTCGCACTTGGTGGCCAGATCCTTGACGATGGCGATGGCCTCGGCGGATTTGAGGTCGAGCGCGACGCTGCGCTTGCCGCGGTTCTGCTGCACATAATAGGCGCTGCGGCCATCCTTGCCGATGAACGGAAAGCGGCGGCTCGGATCGCCCGTCGGCCACTCCACCTTGATCACCTCGGCGCCCGCCTCGACCAGAATCCGCGTCGCCGCCGGCCCGGCCAGAAACTGCGTCATGTCCAGCACCTTGTAGCCATCCATTACATGTTTCATCGCGTCACCCCTTGGTGTTCCGTTGTGATAGTTATGAATAGGGTCGGGCCTAAGCGAATGTTGAAAAGGGGCTTTCCTGCCCTTTTTCAACCCGGCTCGTCGCGGTACACGCCCACGACGGCCTTCGAAGCAGACTTACTGCGCGACCGAGCCGCCGTCTACGGACATCGACAGCCCGGTGACAAAGGACGCTCGATCCGAACACAGCCAGGCGGCGGCTTCGCCGATCTCGGACGGCGTGCCGAGACGGCCGACCGGCTCCATCTGGCGCATCATTGCGTAGCCTTTTTCGGAGCCGCCGATGATGCGGTTCAACATCGGCGTCTCGATCGCCCCGGGGCATACCGCATTGACCCGAATGTTCTGCTTGGCGAATTCCAGCGCCGCCGTCTTGGTCAGACCGATCACGCCGTGCTTGGCCGCCACATAAGCGCTGCCGCGGGGCACGCCGACCAGACCGGCCAGCGACGACGTATTGACGATGGCGCCAGCGGAGCCCTGGCGCAAGAACTGCTCGATCTCGTATTTCATGCACCACCACACGCCCTTCAGATTGACGTTGATGTTCAGATCGAAGTTCGCTTCGGTGCAGGTGATGGTGGTGGACCGCGTATCGCCCTCGACGCCTGCGTTGTTGAACGCGGCGTCGAGCCGGCCGAATGTTGCCACCGCCTGTTTGATCAAGTTCTCGACATCAGGGCCCTTGGTGACGTCGCAGCGCACGAAGGTCGCTTCGCCGCCGGCCTGTTTGATCAGCGCGACGGTCTCCTCGCCGCCGCCGACATTGACATCGGACACCACCACCTTGGCGCCTTCGCGGGCGAAAACCAGCGCCGACTGACGGCCGATGCCGGAGCCCGAGCCAGTGATGAGTGCGACCTTGCCGGTCAATGTTTGTGTGGACGTTTGCGTGGATGCTTGCGTTGCTGTAGCGCTCATGTGCCCATCCCCTGTCAGTTGATTATGTGTTTATGCGCGCGCCGTGCTCAGTCCATCTGGAACAGCCGCCGCGCATTCTCGCCCAGCACGGCGCGCTGGCGCTGTTCCGAGAGGTGGCTGACGCTCTCGCGAATATGGGTCGCGGCATCCAGGTGGGAATCGACATGGGGGTAATCCGAACCCCAGAGGATCCGATCCTCGCCCACCAGATCCAACATCGAACCGATGGTGCGTTCGCCGGGCTCGGCGACAAACCACAGATTGCGGCGGAAGTAGTCGCTGGGCTTGTCCAGCTTCAGCGGCGCGGCGTATTTGAAGTGCTGATACTTTTCGTCGAGGCGATCCATCGCATAAGCGGCCCAGCCGCAGCCGGCTTCGATGGCGAGCACCTTCAGGCGGGGGAATTTGTCGAACAGCCCATCGACGACCATGGCCATCAGCGCCGGCATGACCTGGGAGGTCGCGCCCAGCGCAAAGGTGAAGGTGGTGTTGGCGGGGCGGTCGTACCAGTCGCCGGCAAAGCCGGTCACCAGCCGCCGCGTGCGCACAATCACATGGGTCAACAGCGGCACGCCGGCCTCCTCGATGCGCGCCCACAGCGGGTCGAAATGGGGGTGGGCAAAGCCCTTGCCGTCGACCCGCTCCGGCGGCAGAAACACGCCCTTGAAACCCTGCTTCAGGCGCCGATCGAGCTCTTTGACGGCGCCGTCGATATCGCGCAGATTCAGGTGCGCCGCCAGGACCAGACGGTTGCGATCGGCAGCCTGAAAGTCGTAGGCCCAGTTGTTGTAGGCGCGGCAATAGGCGTTGGCCAGGGGCACATCCTCCTTGTCCCACAAAATGCCGATAGTGGGCAACACCAGACCGGCGCTCAGGCCCCACTCCTCGTACAGCTTCAGGCGATCCGGTCCGAACATGCTCGCCGGCGGCGCACCGTCCAGGTAGCTCAGCCTGGATTTGGGATCGAACAGCCCCTCGCGCTTCAACTCGACGCCGCCGAGCGCGGCCAGGCTGTCCTTGAGGATCACCTCGCCATCGACGATCAGCTGTTCAACCCCTTCATGGTTGCGGATCATGTGGATGGAGCGATCGCGAAATTCGCCTTCGAGGTAGTTGTCCCAGAGATCGGGCGGTTCGAGCACATGGGAATCGGCGTCGAAAACAAACCCGTGGGCACTACTTGTTGCGGTCATGCTATCTCCGAAAGGCGACGAGAATCGCCCGCTCAGTGGTTGTTGTTATTGCTGAAACAGGCCGCTACACGCGACGATTTCCGGCTTTGAATGGGCTGGACTATAGCGAATAACCCCAGCGATTGGGAGCGCTTCCAATCCCGCGTCCGGGTAGCGAACCCGAAAATTCATGCGTCCCCCGGGCCGCAGCCGGTGTCCAAATCATCGCTTTTCGGCGACGGCGCCCAGGCTTTCGATCAACCCCGGGTAGCGCGGGTTCGCGATGCGCAGTTTGTCTTGCACCGTCTGTTTGACATGTGCGACGACCGCCGCGCGCTGGCGGTCGAGGGCGCCAGAGCGAATACCGGCGCAGAGTTCAGCGTTTAAATCGTCGAGCGCGGCAGCGGCGCCAGGTGCGGCACTGTGCCTGCCCAGCAGAGTTTCGAGCCGTCGGCGCTCGGCCGCATCGGCAGTTTCGCCGCGGCTTATCTCGCGCTGCACGATGCTCAGAATGTTGGCCGCGACCCGGCATTTGTACTGACTGCCACCGCTCAGTTGCGGCAGCACGTCGGTGCGCAGAAACGCCTCGACGCCGGCGAGCAGTTCTTCCGCAGTAGCGCGATCCTGGGGCATGTCAGCCCTCCTCTATCAATTGCAACAGGTCGATTTCGGTTTCGCAGGCGCGGCGGCCGATGGCGGCGTGCTCGAACGAATCGACCAATCCGGAGACGTGCTTGTAGGCTTGAAAGGCGCACACCACACCCCACTTGAGCGTGCCCAGCACCTCCCAGAAGTGCACGACTTCGGGATCGACGGGGCCGCCGCCGGCCGCCTCGTAACCGGCGAACAGATCTTCCCTGCTGCCGAAGCCGCCGACCGGATTGGCGTTGTTGCCAAACCGCCAGGAGCGCACGCACAGCCAGCCGAGGTCTTCCATGCCGTCGCCGATATGGCTCAGCTCCCAGTCGAGCACGGCGCGAATGCCATCCGGGCCGACGATGAAGTTGCCGTTGCGGAAGTCGCCGTGGACGAGCTGCGGGCGCGCATCGGGCGGGCAGTTTTGCTCCAACCAGCGGAACGCGAGCTCGAAGGCCGGGTGGTACTCGGCGCGGGCGACGCGGGTCTCGGTGCGATAAAAATCGCTGATGCCATCCATCAGCTCGCGGTAATAGCCGATCATTGCGCGCACCGGCATCTGCACCAGCCCGGCGGGCAACTTGCCGATATCGATCCGATGCAGGCGGGCGAGAATTTCGCCGCACTGCCGCGCCATGATGGGCCGCGCCGCGGCGAATTGCGCCTCTTTCAGAATGCGCGGCGCCAGCGCCTCGCCCTCGATGCGATCCATCACATAGCAGGCACCCAACAGATGATCGGGCGGCAGCGCGAAGTGCACGCGCGCCACCGGCGCACCGACGCCGTGCACGACACGTTGCAGTTCGGCCTCGGCGTCGCGGGTCAGTGAATAGGTGGTTTTGCCGCTGCGCCAGTCGTCTCCTGGGCCGCCGGTGTTATTGGGGTCGCGACGCAAAATGAGGCCAAGCCGGCCACCATCACCAAAATGGGTATCGGCGGATTCGACGTCGAGGGACCAGGTCTCCCGCGACGCCCCGCCGGACAATTTGGCGATGCGGGCGATCCGCAGCGGCGCCCTCAGGCCAGCGCCCAAATGCATCTGAATCTCCCGCTCCAGCGCAGCCGTGAGGGCGGCATCGTCAGGCCCTACCGCTTTGTCCGCGCCGCTCATGACGCGATGCCCACGGGTTTGCCATCGACGATCTGGTCGAGGTGTTCCGCCAGCCCATAACCGACCCGGCCGTCGCATTCGATCATGTCCGCGGTGGTGCGCGTCATCCGCTCGCAGCCAGCGGCGAGCTTGCGGCGCACGAACGCGTAGATCGCGTAGATGTTGGAGCACATGCTCTCGTTCACATTTTCCGCTGCCGTCGCGGGATGCACGTCTTCATCCTGCGGGCTGAGCTTCATGTCCACGCCCTTGGACAGTTCCATCCGGTGACCCTCCGCTGAGTTCTTATTGCTTGGAGTTCGCTGCGACGCTGTTGAAGCCGGCGAATTGTGGCCACCTTCGGCGTGCGGATCAATCGCTCGGAGCGCGTTGGCGACGGCCTCGACCCGGGCAGCAGCTCTCTTGTTCGCGCTTTGATACACCGGATGTCGTTGTTTTGGCCGGCCGTTGAAAAACACTTTTCAACATCCTGCTGAGAGGGATTGACGGGATCACGCTGAAATGCAGGGCCCTACGGACAGGCAGATCAGGCCCGTCGCTTGACCCGTCTCGCCGATTAGGCAAAGCTGGCACCGCAAAAATAATCGTGGAGCCTGGCTCCGCTTCATTCAACCGGCGAAGGCGTCCTGTACGGCGACGCAACGTCAACGTCAGACGGAAAAAATATGAAAAATGTAGAAGGCAAGGTAGCGTTCATCACCGGTGGCGCCAGCGGCATGGGTTTGGGCATGGCGCGCGCGTTTGCGGCCGCCGGCATGAAGGTCATGATTGGCGACATCGAAGCCGGCCCGGCGCAGAAGGCCGTCGACGAACTTAAGGGCAAGGGTCTTGACGCCGCCTGCGTGCAGGTCGATGTCAGCAAGCTGGAATCGGTGCAAGCCGCCGCCGCCAAAACAGTGGCAACCTTCGGCAAGGTGCACGTCATCAGCAACAATGCCGGGGTGGCGGTGGGCGGGTACAGCGAATCCTGCAGCATGCGCAACTGGAACTGGGTGGTGGATGTCAATCTGTGGGGCGTGGTGTACGGTCTCCAGGCCTTTGTGCCGCTGATCCAGTCCCACGGTGAAGGTGGTCACGTCATCAGCACCGCGTCGATGGCGGGCATGGTTGGCCTGCGCGGCGCGGGCCCCTACAACGCGACGAAATTCGCCGTGGTCGGCATGATGGAGACCTTCGCGGCCGATCACCGCAAGGATAATATTGGCGCCTCCGTGCTGTGTCCGGGCATCGTCGCCACCAATATCGGCCATTCCGGACGCAATCGGCCCGAGGAATATGGCGGCGCCGTTGCCCCCAGCGCAAAGGATCGCACGGCGGAAATGCTCGCTCAGGGTCTTGATCCCGACATCGTGGGCGATCTGGTGCTGGAAGCGATGCAGGCCGATCAATTTTATATTTTCACGGATCCCGGCTTGAAACATTTGATCGAAACGCGCTGCAAGCGGATTGTGGACGGCTACGACTGGGCCGCAAACTGCAAGTCGCTCAAAGGTGTAAAGCAATCCGGCACGATACCGGGATAGCGTTGATTTTAACCTCCCCGGAGAACGCGGATCGTGGGCCATGAGCCACGAAGGTCGTGGCCCGCGAGGATCGTCGGATGATCGGGGAGGAATCGCCATGTCGGCCCTGGACGGCACACCCGGCGGCAAAGTCCGCGGCGTCAACCTCGGCAGTTGGCTGCTGCTGGAAAAATGGATGGTGCCGAGTCTGTTCGCGGATCTGGCCGCCACCGACGAAACCAGCTGGTGCGTGGAACTCGGTGAGCGAGCGGCGGAGCGCCTGCGTCGACACTGGGATACTTTCGTCACCCGCGACGATTTTGCCTGGCTGGCCGAACGCGGCATCAATGCGGTGCGCATCCCGGTCGGGCACTGGATCTTCGGGCCGGATTACCCCTACCACCGCAGTTACGGTGCCAACCCCTACCCGTTCGTCAGCGGCGGCATCGACGTGCTCGACCGCGCCTTCGGCTGGGCCGCCGAGCTGGGTCTGCGCATCGTGCTCGACCTGCACGCGGCGCCCGGCTGCCAGAACGGCTTCGACAACGGCGGCATCAAGGATGTCTGCGAGTGGCACACCCAGGCCGCTTACCGCGAGCACTCGCTTGCGGTCTTGGAACGCCTGGCCCAGCGCTATCGCGCGCACCCGGCGCTGCTCGCCATCGAGGTGTTGAACGAGCCGCGCTGGGATGTGCCGACCGACTACCTGAAGGCGTACAACACCGACGCCTACCAGCGCATCCGCCGCCATTGCCGCGCCGACCAGGTCGCGGTGGTGTTCCACGACGGCTTTCGGCCATTTCGCGAATACCTGGATTTCATGCAGCCGCCGGCGTTCGCGAACGTGGTGTTCGATATCCATCGCTACCAGTGCTTCGAGCGCGGCGATATCGATATGGACATCCACGGCCATATCCGCAAGGTGGCGGGGGAGTGGCGGAACGAGGCCGACGCCATCCGCCAGGAACTGCAACTACCCACCTATGTCGGCGAATGGAGCCTGGGGCTGGACTTGAAGGTGGTATCGCTGTGGGCGCGAGGCCCGTTCAACCATGCCCTGGAGCGCATGGACGCGCTGCAGGAAACCACCGCCTATCGCGCCTTTGGCGCCGCCCAACTGATGACCTTCGAACGCCACGCGGGCTGGTTTTTCTGGAGCTACAAGACCGAAACCACGCCCGCCTGGTGTTTCCGCGCCTGCGTCGAACGCGGCTGGCTGCCCGACGCCTTCCGGGCCTGAGGTCAGCCTGCCGGCGGGCGATCGGCCGGCGCGGGCGGATCCGGATTGCGGAACAGGTATTTTTCGCCCTGCACGCGCACCAGATCGATGCGGCGGCTGTGCTCTCGCTCCCGGCCGGGGTGAAAGCCAATGGTCAGCACGCCGGCGTTCGGCAACTGGCAGCGCAGCATGTCCATCATGTGCGCCGCGCTGTTGGGGTCGAAGGCATTGGTCGCTTCCTCGATGAACACCCACCTGGGCTGGTGCAGAAACAGGCGCGCAAAGCCGATGCGCTGCTGGGTGCGCGGGGGCAGCACGCGCTCCCACTGCTCGCTGTCGGCCAGCCGCGGCGCCAGCCACAGCAGCCCGGCACACTCCAGCGCGCGGCGCAGGGTGTCGCGGTCGAACCGATTGGCGGGCGCGGGATAACTCAGCACCGCGGCCAGCGCACCGTCCGGCAGGAACGGCCGCTGGGGCATGAAATACACCGGCTGGCCACGGGGCAGCAACACCTCCCCCCGCCCCCACGGCCACTGGCCGGCGACCACCTTGAACAGCGCGACGGCGGCCGCCGAATCGCCGCCGATCGCCACCGTC